>NZ_JBSPUD010000030.1:0-41938 GCF_056861525.1 Stenotrophomonas sp. 82F1 | reverse complement strand
TTTCTTTGCCCTCTTCGGTGGTGCAACGCCGCCGTGATGGGCCCGGGGGGGGGGGGGGGGGGTACGCGGGGGTGTCCGCGGCATGGATGCCGCGGCCAAGCCTCCATGGGTGAGGGCGCTTTGCTTGCGAAGCACTGCTTCGCAGGCGCTTGAACGCACAGCCGCCAGCGGCTGGGCAGGTCTGGGGATTCACGGCGTCCCCCGCGTATCCACCCCGCCCGACCAACCCACGAACCGCTCTCCGCGACCCACCACGAGGGGCCGCGCCGTTCGCCGACTACTCCTCCCCCGCCTGCTCACGCTCGAACGGCACGCTACGCGGATTCTGCATGTGCTCCCGCGCCGCGCCGTACTGCTGCTGGCGCTTGCGATGGAAAGCGATGAACTCATCGCGCGGCAACGGCCGCGAGAACAGCCAGCCTTGGCCGAACTGCACGTGCTGGCTGTGCAGGTAGGCCAGCTGCGCCTCGGTTTCCACGCCTTCGGCCACCAGCCACAGGCCCAGCTCGCGGGCCATGCCGATGATGTGCGGGGTGACCGGGCTGGTCGCGCTCTCGGTGCCGATCGCATCGACGAAGGACTTGTCGATCTTCAACGCATCCAACGGCAGCTGCTGCAGGTACTGCAGGCTGGAATAGCCGACGCCGAAATCATCGATGGCCACGCTGTGGCCCGCGCGTCGCGCTGCGGCCAGCATGGTGCGCGCACGGTCGATATCGAGGAAGCCATGTTCGGTGGCCTCCAGCCAGATCTGCTGCGGCAGGATGCCGCTGCCGGCCATGCGCTGCGAGATCACCTTCAGCGCCCGCCCGCTGCTGATGTCCTCGGCCGCCAGATTGATCGCGATGTGTGCGCTGCGATCCTCGGCCAGCAGTTCACGCATGTCGGTAACCACGTTCTCGATCACCAGGTCGGTGATGGCGGCAATCATCCCGGCCTCCTCGGCCAGGGGAATGAACAGGTCCGGGCGCACCTGCGTGCCGTCGGGCCGCTGCCAGCGCACCAGCGCCTCGGCGCCGACGCAGATGCCGGTGTCCAGTTCGATGATCGGCTGGTAGTGCAGGTAGAGTTCGCGGCGGCGGATGGCGATGCCCAGTTCGCCGCGCATCGACAGCCGTCGCCGCGACAGCCAGATCACCAGGCCGGCACCGGCGGCGGCCATCAGCAGTCCCAAGGGCACGAACAACCACGCCTGCTGCCGGAAGGTAGCGGCCAGCGCGGTGCGCGGTGCCGTGGCGATCGCCAGCCATTCCCCGCTGCGCGCGCTGGCGTACAGCGTGTCGCGGTCCAGCCCCTCGCCGGGTTCGCGCAGCAGCTTCTGCAACAGGGTCGGGTCCATGCCGTCCTGCTGGGTCAGCAGCCGCCCATCCGGGCTTGCCAGGGCCAGCCGCACGTCCGGATCGACGATGACGTCGACGAAGCGCCGAGGGTCGACCAGCACGTCGTAGGAGCCGTACATCATGGACAGCATCGGCCGCCGGCCGGCCGCCTCGGGGCGCACATCGACGGTGATGCCGGCGCCATCACTGGTGACGTGGTCCGGCGTGGGCTGGTCCACGTCCCGCTGGAACGGCCCCCACGACGTGCAGCGCAGCTTGCCGCCCTCGAAGTAGCCCATCTGGTCGGACGACGGGGTGGTCATCACCAGCGTCTGCATGCGCTGGATGTGTTCGGCCCCGCAGGCCGGCAGCACCGTGGCCTCCGCCGACTTCAATGCGGCAAGTGCTTCCTGGTAGGACACTTCGGTGCGGCGCAGGGTGCGATCGGCGATGGCATGCAGGCGCTGTTGCTCGACGCTGACGGCGCGGTCCCAGGTGGCATAGACCATGACCGCGATCGGCACCGCAGCGGCCAGCACGGCCAGTACGGTGCCGCCGATGATGACCCGCAGTCGGCTCATGACCGGGGCTCCAGAGAGGTGTGCAGGGCTGGGCACATGGGCGGGGCCGGTCCTTGGGCGATGGCGGTATATGAACACGGCGCCGGGCTGGGCGGAATGGGACAAATGCGGTAATGGGTCACATTGTGGTGAAAGTGACACTTGCTGACGGCCCTAGGCCGTCCGGCGCTGGCGTTGTGGCAGCCGGAGGACTACCGTCGAATGCTTCGCCCGCCTCCTTCCGCGCCCATGACCGAGCCCGCCACGCCCCCCGAGCACCTGCGCCGCAGCCTGTCCAACCGCCACCTGCAACTGATCGCCATCGGCGGTGCCATCGGTACCGGCCTGTTCATGGGCTCGGGCAAGACCATCAGCCTGGCTGGCCCGTCCATCGTGTTCGTCTACCTGATCATCGGCGCGATGCTGTTCTTCGTGATGCGCGCGATGGGCGAGCTGCTGCTGTCCAACCTGCAGTACAAATCCTTCATCGATTTCTCCACCGACCTGCTCGGGCCGTGGGCCGGGTTCTTCTGTGGCTGGACGTACTGGTTCTGCTGGATCGTCACCGCCATCGCCGATGTGATCGCCATCGCCGCCTATGCGCAGTTCTGGTTCCCCGGCCTGGATGCATGGATACCCGCGTTGGCCTGCGTGCTGCTGTTGCTGGCACTGAACCTGGTGACGGTGAAGCTGTTCGGCGAAATGGAATTCTGGTTCGCGCTGATCAAGATCGTGGCGATCTGCGCGCTGATCATCACTGGTGCCGGGCTGGTGGCGTGGGGCTTCACCTCGCCGAGCGGGCATACCGCAGCGCTGTCGAACCTGTGGAATGACGGTGGCATGTTCCCGATGGGCCTGGTCGGTTTCTTCGCCGGCTTCCAGATCGCGGTGTTCGCCTTCGTCGGCATCGAACTGGTGGGTACCACCGCTGCGGAAACGGCCGACCCGGAGCGCAACCTGCCCAAGGCGATCAACTCGATCCCGGTGCGCATCATCATCTTCTACGTGCTGGCGCTGATCGCGATCATGGCGGTCACCCCGTGGCGCCAGGTGGTGCCGGACAAGAGCCCGTTCGTGCAGCTGTTCGTGCTGGCCGGCATTCCCGCCGCCGCCAGCCTGATCAACTTCGTGGTGCTGACCTCGGCCACGTCGTCGGCCAACAGCGGCATCTTCTCCACCAGCCGCATGCTGTTCGGGCTCGCCGAAGAAGGCCATGCACCGCGCGGCCTGTCCAAGCTCTCGCGCGCAGCGGTGCCGGCCCGGGGCCTGCTGTTCTCCTGCCTGTGCCTGCTGGGCGGCACCCTGCTGATCTACCTGATCCCCAACCTGGTGACCGCTTTCACCCTGGTGACGACCCTGGCGACGGTGCTGTTCATCTTCGTCTGGTCGCTGATCCTGGTGGCCTACATGGTCTACCGCCGTCGCTACCCCGAACGCCACGCGGCCTCGATCTTCAAGATGCCCGGTGGCGTAGCGATGTGCTGGGCCTGCCTGCTGTTCTTCGCCGCCGTGCTGGTGCTGCTGAGCCTGCAGGCCGACACCCGCCAGGCGCTGGTGGCCAGCCCTGCATGGTTTGTGCTGCTGGGCGCGGGCTACTGGCTGCGGCGGAAGATGGCACGCTAGTCGGGAAGACCCATCCACACATGGCATGGATCCATGTGTCGACCAAGGTCGACACCCACCAAGAGCAGGCCATGCCATTCCGGCAGATCGCGGAAATCTGTCGAAGGCGTGGTGGGTCCGGTTGCGGGGGCGTGAGCCGCATGGATGCGGCGACCGAGCTTACATGGACGTACTTGCAGCGGCCCCCGCCACCGGACCCACCACGCCTACCTTCAGGAAACCAGCTTCTGCTGTTGCTTCGGCCGTTGCCGTTGCCTCTGCGGGTGCCGGGCGCCGCCCGGCCGAAAACCCCCATTCACTCATTGTTAGCGGCCGCCGCCGGATCATCCGGCCGCCATGTCCCTCCGTCCCGCCCTCGTCGCGCTGTTGCTGCTGTCTGGCCTGTGGCCAGGGCTGGCCGCTGCGCGCACGGTCTACCGCTGCGTCCAGGGCAACACGGTCAGCCTGGCCACCGCACCGGAGCCCGGCTCGCGCTGCACGCCAAAGGAAATCGACGACAGCGCCGTGCAGACACCCAACCTGTGGGGCAACATGGGCGTGTTCAGTGGCGTGCTGTACGAGCGCGAGCAGGACGGCAAGCTTGTCTATTCCACCCGCAACCTGCCCGGCTCGCGCATATTCCTGAAGTTCACCGTGGCCACACCGCCGGGCGAACCGGCGCATGAAGGCCTGGGCAAGGTCGGCAAGCCCCAGCTGGCCCAGCACGCCAAACAGTTCAAGGCGGCGGCCAAGGCCACCGGCGTCGACGATGCCTGGTTGCGGGCGATCGCCCATGCCGAAAGCAACTTCGACGCGCTGGCGGTGTCCAGCAAGGGCGCGCAGGGCGTGATGCAGCTGATGCCGGATACCGCGCTGGAATACGGCGTGCGCGATCCATTCTCGCCGCAGCAGTCCATCGACGGCGGTGCCCGCTACATGCGCGCGCTGCTGCGCCGCTACAACGGCGACCGTCCGCTGGCAGCAGCGGCCTACAACGCCGGCATCGGTGCGGTGGCACGCTACAAGGGCGTGCCACCGTATGCCGAAACCCTGGCCTACGTGGACAAGGTGATGGCCCTGTACACCCGCTATCGCGAGGCAATGGGCATCCGCATCGAAGTGCCGGCGAAGTAGCCGGCGTTCAGCGCGATGTGGTGCTGCCCACCAGATCGTAACGCTCGATGCGACCGACGCGCGACACTTCGGCCTGCACGTCGGTACGCTGCTTGAGTTCGCGCCAGGCAGCATCGATGCGTACATCGCCCGGCAACGAGGGATACACGCGCATGTCCTGCAGGCTGGCCAGCGCGTCGCTGCGTTCCAGCGGCGAGCGCAGCTGCTCGATCAGCACCGCTGCGGCACCATCCAGATCGCCTTCCTCCAGCAGCATCTCGCGGTAGAACAGGCGCGCGTCCTGGCGCTGGGCGACGATGACCGCACGTGCCGCGGCGGCAGCGCTGGAATCACCACGCTGGCGGGCGGCGACGAAATGGATCAAGGCCTGTGCGGCCTGGCCATAGCCGCTCAGACCGGTCAATGTGGCCATCGCGGCCTCTGCTTCCTGCGTCTTGCCGAGTGAGTTGAGCACGAAGGCCACGTTCATCTGATGCTCCAGACCATCGGGGCCGAGTGCGCCGATGCGGGCGGCCAGCTTCGCCGTCGCCAGCGCCTCATCGGTACGCTCCAGGCGTCGCAGCGCTGCGATGCGGCTGTTGAGCAGCCACGCCAGCCACTCCGCTTTGGCGGCGGGCGGCGATTGTCCTTCCGCGGCGGCCTCGGCCAGGTCATTGGTCAACGCCAGGACTTCCTCGTTGCGGTCCAGCATCAGCAGCGTGCTGCTGAAATCCACCAGGCGCGCATCCAGCTCACGATCCAACAGGCCCGATACGCGCAGGGTGTCCAGATGGACCTGTGCGGCCTTGCCCGGATCGAAGCGTGCATCGGCACGGTCCACGTAGCGGTCGAAACGCTTGTCGCTGCGCAAGCGGATCAGCTCGGCCGGGGTGTCGATGCGGGCCAGCGTTGCCCGTACGGCATCGCCGCGACCGTTGTCGGCCTGCAGCGTGGCCAGAGCCAGCCACAACCCGGTGGGTTCGATGCCGCCACTCTTCCAGCCGTTGTCGAACAGCGCCTGCAGCAGTGCCATGCGTTGCACAGGCTGTTCGCGCAGGTGGTACTGCAGGTAGCTGATGACGCGATGATCGATCGGCAGCGGGCCGTTGGCACGCGCCAGGGCCTGTGTCAGATGCTCGACCGCCGCTGCCGGTTGGTCATCGTTGAGGTCCAGCGACACCAGCGTGGTCAGGATGCTTGCATCGCCCGGCAACGCCAGCAGCGCCTGCTGCAGATAGCGCCGTGCCAGCGCGGGTTGTTTCTGCATGGCCGCCGTCCAGCCGGCAAACTGCGCGGCGCGGCCGCGGCGCTCGGCATCGAAATCTGCCAGCAGCGGGCTCTCCATCAGTCGTTGCATGGCGATCAACGCGGCCAGTGTATTGCCGCTGCTGGACTGTTCGATGGCCGTATCCCATTGCTGCGCGTACGCCGCATGCGCCGCGTCCATCGCCACATCCGACGGAGGCTGCGAAGGGGAGGTGGGTGCGCGCGGCACGTTCGCCGACGCGGTGGCGCTGGCCAGGGCGGTAAACAGCAGCACGAAGAGTGGGGTACAGCGGGGCATGGTGGGCCTCCGTCCATGGAGCGGACATTGAACCTGCTGTGGCAGCGCAGGACAAGCGCTGTGAAATTGTTCTGACCATCGGCCCTGACCATCGGCCATGGCGCTGCACGGGCGCAGCGACTATCGTTCGTGCCTCTTCATGCAAGCACAGGCAAACGGAACGATGGCGCGGTGGCAAGGGATGGCGGTGGGGGCGGTGGTAGTGGCAACAGCGGTGGCCCTGGCGGCAACCTGGTGGGAGTTCCCCGCCTCCGGCCCGCAGGCGCCGGCTGGCCCTGTACCGACGCCGCTGGCGTGGACCGCACAGATCGAGCTGCTGGCCGGCGATGGCCATCCGGGTGATCGCGATGGCGCCTCGGCCCAGGCACGCTTCGCCGATCCCTACGCATTGCTGGGTAGTGCCGATGGCAGCGTTTATTTCACCGATGCCGGTGACAACAACCGCATCCGCCGCCGCCTGCCCGATGGCCGTATCGAAACGGTCGCGGGGCAGGGCGAGGGGCGTGTTGATGGGCCTGCCCTGCAGGCAAGTTTCAACACACCTTCGGGTATTGCCGCCGATGCACAGGGCAATCTGTATGTGGCCGACACCGGCAATCATGCGATCCGACGCATCAGCACTGATGGACAGGTGACGACGCTGGCCGGTGGCCAGCAGGGCTTTGCCGATGGCCCTGCCGCGCAGGCGCGTTTCGATGGGCCGATGGGCATCGCCGTGGATGCGCGGGGACAGGTGTACGTGGCCGATACCTGGAACGACCGCATCCGCGTGATCGGTGCCGATGGCAACGTGCGTACGCTGGCCGGCGGCGACCGCCCGGGCTTCGCCGATGCGCCCGGTACCGACGCCCGCTTCGATACGCCGGTGGCGCTGGCCTTCGATGCGCACGGCGCACTGCTGGTGGCCGACCTGTTCAACAACGCAATCCGCCGCGTCGGCGCCGATGGAATGGTCAGTACCGCAGTCGGCAAGGGTGAGGTCATCAACGGCCCGCTGTCACTGGCCACCACGCACGACGGTGTGCTGTATGTGGGTGACCTGGACGGGCGCATCGTGCAGGTGACCCCGCAGGGTCATCAACTGGCGCTGCTGGGCAATGACCGCCTGCCACGGCTGGCGCGCCCCAGTGGCCTGGCCCTGGAGGCCGACGGCGCTCTGCTGGTGGCCGACTCCGCCGGTTATCGCCTGCATCGCCTGCGACCGCTGCCGGTGGGTGAACTGCCGGCACCGGCGTTGGTGGGGCCGGCCTCCGATGCGGCGCTGCCGGACAGCGGCGGGCGCTGGCCACTGGCACCACAGGATGGCTGGCATGAAGTAGTCGGCACGCTCGGCGAAGTGCGCGGCACCTTCCAGGGGGAGAGCCGCCACCACCTGCACGGCGGCTTTGACGTGCGCGGCGATGTCGGCCAGACCGTGCTGGCGATTGCCGAGGGCAAGATCAGCAGCCCGATTGCCGCCTGGAGCCTGGGCGGGCAGGCTGAAGGCCTGGCCGTGGACCGGTTGAAGTACATCCACATGCGCGTCGGTCGTACGCCACGCGGCGAACCGTTCGACGCGCGCTGGCAGCCGCTGTACGCCGAAGACGGCACGCTGGAGCGCATGCGCGTGCGTCGTGGTACGCGCATCCACGTGGGCGACCGTCTGGGCAGCATCAACAGCCAGGCGCACGTGCACCTGGCCGTGGGCAATGGCGGTTTCGAGACCAATGCGGTGGCGCTCGGGTTCAAGGACTACGCCGACCACTTCGCACCGCGCATCACCGAGGTGGCGCTGCTGGACGACAACGACCAGCCGCTGGCTGCCGGCAGCGATGGCGTGGTGATGCTGGCCCGGCAGGGACGTGGCGTGCAGATCGTGGTGGAAGCCTGGGACCAGGTGGACAACAACCTGCCGCGTCGTCGGCTGGGGCCGTACCAGGTGGGCTACCAGATCCTGGATGCCGCCGGGCAGCCGCTGCAGGGCTACGAGCAACCGCGCTGGAACATCGTCTTCAACCGCATGCCGCCGCAGAAGCAGGCGGTGAAAGTGGCTTACGCGCCCGACAGCGGCATCACCGTGCACGGCAGTGCGGTCACCCGCTTCCGGTATCTGGTGACCAACACCGTGCGCGATGGGCTGATGGAAACCGGTCGCTGGCAGCCGGCGGCGTTGCCGCCGGGCGAGTACATCGTGCGTGCCAGTGCGCGCGACTACAGCGGCAACGAAGGCGTAGGCCCGCGCGAGATCAGGGTACGGCTGCTGCCATAGCCGCAGCGGGGGCGCCGCAGCGTTCGCGCTCGGCGTCCATGTCTTCCAGCGGCCGCACCTCGATGCTGCCGAAGCGTGCCCACGGGAACCCCTGCGCGATACGCATGGCCTCATCGCGGTCGTGGGCGACGATCAGGTTGAAACCGGCCAGCAGTTCGCGGGTTTCGGCGAAGGGGCCATCAAGCACCCGGCTGTGGCCATCGCGCACGCGCAGGGTCTGCGCCGATTCGATCGGCTGCAGTTTCTGCGCGGCCAGCAACGTGCCCTCGGCCTGCAGTTTGTCGGCGTGGGCGAGGCAGTCGCGCATCAACGTGTTGAAGTCGTCGATGGGCAGGGTGCGCAGCAGTGACGGGTCGATGTAGATCAAAAGCAGGTACTGCTGCATGGCGGAGTCCTGGCGGGGGCGGGGGTCCATGATCGCGCAGGTTTGCGCGGGGGCATGCTGCACTGCGAAAGGCAGAGCGGGAAGCGCGCCTTCGGCGGGGATCGGCGAACGGCGGGGCCCCTCCGTGGTGGAAGCACAAGCATGAGCCATGGGATTGGCCGGGTGGGTAGGCGGGTCGGGGGTGGCCGCGGCATCCATGCCGCGGACACCCCCGACCCGCCTACCCACCCGGCCTTGGACAGTTTCCTGCGGCGTCCACCACGGGAAATCACAAGCAAGAGCAAAAGCGGGTCGCTTCGCTCGCAAAGCCAAGGCAGCCAGCCGACTGCTTTCGCTGTTGCTGTTGCTTATGCCTTTTTTCTTGATCTTCCCGCGGTGGATGGGAGGCAGGAACCTGTCCGTGGCCGGGCGGATGGGTTGCGCAGGGGCGTCAGCTCCATGTCCGGCGCGCCCGAGCCTACAGGGATGTATTCACGGCGTCCCCTGCGCAGCCCACCCGCCCGGCCAACCCACAGAGATGCAGCTCTTCACGACCAACCTACCCCACCACGGAGGGGCTCCGCCGTTCGCCGATCCCCGCCGAAGGCGCGCCTTCCGCGACAAAAATAATTTCCCGGAAGCTGTCGATCCTCACGCCCCTGGTTCGTTGTAAGAGGGAAGGGCACGCACCCGCAGCCCAGCGGAGACCGCAATGAAAGTGATGGTGATCGTCAAAGCCAACGCCGATTCCGAGGCCGGGCGCATGCCCAGTGAACAGGAACTGTCCGAAATGGGCGCCTACAACGAACAACTGGTGGCCGCCGGCATCATGCTCGCCGGGGAAGGCCTGCATGCCACCCAGCGCGGGCGCCGTATTCATTTCGGCAGCGGCACGCCGCGGGTCGAGACCGGCCCGTTTGGTCCGGCCGGCGAGCAGATCGCCGGGTTCTGGCTGTGGGAGGTGCGCTCGTTGGACGAGGCCATCGAATGGGCCAGCCGTGCGCCTTTCGGCGCAGGCGGTGCGCTGGAGCTGCGGCCGCTGATCACCGCCGAAGACTTCGGTGAAGCCTTCACCCCCGACTTACAGCAGCAGGAACAGCGTCTGCGTGCACAGCTGGAAGGTTGATTCGATCCATTTCTCCGCCGGGCATGGCCCGGCGCTACCGCCCTGAAACGTACAACGGAGCAATGCCATGAAACTGATTCCCTTCCTTGGCTTCAGCGGCCAGGCCCACGACGCAATGGCGTTCTATGCGAAAGCACTCGGCGGCCAGGTCACCTCGGAAATGAAGTACCGCGACATGCCGCCGTCCGACGGCTCGCCGGGCTGCAATGAGATGCCGGCAGATACGCTCGACCATGTGGCCCACAGCCAGTTGGAGATCGGCAGCGCGATCGTGATGGCGGCCGACGGCCCCGGCGGCGGCGAGGGTGGTTCCACCACCATCAACGTCGACGTGGACAGCATCGAAGAAGCCGAACGCGTGTTCGCCGCGCTGGCCGAAGGTGGCCAGGTGCAGATGCCGATCGCCGAAACCTTCTGGGCCCACCGCTGGGGCATGTTGACCGACCGTTACGGCAAGCCGTGGATGGTCAACTGCATGAAGCAGCCCTGATCCCTTTTTCCTTCATCCACAAGGAGCTTTACCGATGAGTGCACCGCGACCGCAGATGATCTTCGTCAACCTACCCGTGCAGGATCTCAACGCATCCAAGGCCTTTTTCGCCGCGCTGGGCTACAGCTTCAACCCGACCTTCACCAACGATGATGCGGCCTGCATGGTCATCAGCGAGAGCATCTTCGTGATGCTGCTGACCCAGCCGTTCTTCAAGCAGTTCACCACCAAGCCGATTGCCGATGCGCATGGCCACACCGAGGTGATCACCTGCCTGTCGGCGGACAGCCGCAAGGCGGTGGACGTGATGGTGGACAAGGCGCTGGCTGCCGGTGCCAGCGAACCACAGCCGGCGCGTGACTACGGCTTCATGTACCAGCGCGGTTTCCAGGACCTGGATGGGCATCTCTGGGAAATCGCACACATGGACGGCGAGCCGGGCTGACCGGCCGCCGCAGGGAGACTCCCCATGGCTTACGTGGATGCTTACGTGCTGCCGTGCCCGCAGGACAAGGTGGCGGCCTATCGACGCCTTGCCCGCCAGGCCGGCGCGGTGTGGAAGGACCATGGCGCGCTGCAGTACATGGAATGCGTGGCCGATGACGTGCAGCCCGGGAAATCGACCTCGTTCCCGCAGGCGGTGAAACTCAAGCCGGGCGAAACGGTGATCGTGGCCTTCGTGGTGTTCCGCACGCGCGCGGCGCGTGATCGCATCAACAAGAAGGTGATGGCAGACCCGCGGCTGGCGCATATCGGCCCCAAGGACATGCCATTCGATACCAAGCGCATGTTCTGGGGCGGCTTCAAGCCGATCGTGGAATCGTGAATGCCGGTGCTTGTGCAGGCCGGGCCCGCATGCTGTGATCGCTGCATGCACGAGCCCGCCCTGAGCCAGCGCCTGGACACCCTCTGGCGGATGGAATCGCCAGTGTTGATCGCGCGCCTGGCGCGCCTGCTCGGCGGCGACGTCGGCCGCGCCGAAGAGCTGGCCCAGGACACCTGGCTGGCCGCGCTGGAGCGCTGGCCGGTGCAGGGCATCCCGGACAATCCCGGAGCCTGGCTGATGACCACCGCGCGCAACCGTGCCATCGATGTGCTGCGCCAGCACCAGCGGGTGGCGCAGCAGCATGCGCAATGGGGAGAGGAACTGCATCCGGCCGCTTTGCCCGCGCCCGACGACAGCCAGGCCCTGGAAGATGACATCGGCGATGACCTGCTGCGCCTGATGTTCGTGGCCTGCCATCCCGTCCTGCCTGCCGACGCGCGGGTGGCACTGACCCTGCGCCTGCTGGGCGGGTTGACCACGATCGAGATCGCCCGCGCGTTCCTGCAGCCGGAGCCGACCATCGCCCAGCGCATCGTGCGGGCCAAGCGTACGTTGGCGCAGAAGCAGGTGCCCTACGAAGTGCCGCGTGCCGAGGCATTGCCGGAACGGCTGGCGTCGGTGCTGGAGGCGATCTACCTGGTGTTCAACGAAGGCTATGCGGCCAGCGCCGGCGACGACTGGATGCGACCGGCACTGTGTGCCGAGGCGCTGCGGCTGGCGCGCATTCTGGCCCATCGGATGCCGGTGCCTTCGGTGCTTGGCCTGTTGGCGCTGATGGAACTGCAGGCCTCGCGCGCGGCGGCCCGGGTGGATGCGCGGGGCGCGCCGATCCTGCTGGACCAGCAGAACCGGGCGCAGTGGGATTGGCTGCAGATCGAACGCGGCCAGCAGGCATTGGCGCGCGCGGTGTCGGCAGGCGGCGGCGATGATCCGTATGTGCTGCAGGCGCGGATCGCCTTCTGCCACGCCAGTGCGCGTCGCGCCGAAGACACCGATTGGGCGCGGATCGCCGCACTGTATGCGCAGTTGCTGCAGGTGATGCCGTCGCCGGTGGTGGCATTGAACCGGGTGGTGGCGGTGTCGCGCAGCGAAGGTGCGTTCGCGGCGTGGGCGCTGTTGCAGCCCTTGCTGGACGAGCCACGCCTGCAGGGCTATGCACCGCTGATGGTGGTACGCGGTGAGCTGCTGCAGCAACTGGGGCGGGAGCAGGATGCACGTGACGCATTCGCCTCGGCAGCGGCCCTGAGCCAGAACCAGGCAGAGCGGACCTTGCTGCGGCAACGAGCCGGCCTGCCGCCGGAAAATTGAAGCCGACAAGGTCAGCACTTGTCGGTTTGCCCCGGAGCGGCTATGTTTCGCGCCCAGCGGGCGTGTTCACGCCTGTCTTTCGTGTGTCATGACCGAGGAGCGGTTGGATGTTTTCAAGGACGAAGAGCGCACCGCGCGCTTTTGCGCGCCTGCTTGCCTATGCCCTGTGCCTGGCCGTATGGCCGTTGGCCAGCCAGGCCGCAGACAAATCGCAGCAGGCCTACTGGGCCGGCTTTGCCTATACCGCTGACGCCGCCGCCGTACAGGCAACCACGCCGCATGCGCATGCCGTGCTGGAAAAGCGTGGCCTGATTCCGCTCAACCAGACCCTGGCACAGGCGCTCAAGCGCCGCGCGCCGGCCAACCTGGAACTGATCGACCAGCCGGTGGCGATGCTCGACGGCACCACCAGTGCCGTGGTGCTGGCCGCTGCGCTGGACCGCGAACTGGTGTCGGTCGAACCGATCGGCGACCAGTACAAGGTGCTGGTGGAAGTGGCCCTGCAGGCGCTGTTCTTCGATTTCCGCGAGCGCCAGGTGATCGCCTCCTATCCGCTCACCCTGCAGCGCATCGACGTGCAGGAGTACCGCCCGGACAGCGACGATATCGACGCGATCGTCGCCGATCTGCTGTACGGCGGTGCCGATACCAGCCTGTCGCAGGTGCTGGCCACGACCCTGGCCCAGGCCAAGCTGCCGGAAGCGGCCACGCGTCGCCTGCAGGTGGGTGCGGTGACCTTGTCCGACGCCACGCTGGCCAAGCTGCCCGACCCGAAGTGGGCCGGTCCGCTGCGTGCCACGCTGGCCCATGAACTGTCCAAGACGCTGTCGTCCAATACCGGTGTCGGCCTGCTGCCGCCGGCCTCGGGCCAGGCGATCGGCGGTGCCATGGCCGCGCGCTTTGCCGACGGGAAGGTCTACCAGCTGAAGATTCCCGAGGCGGACTACGTCATCAGCCTGCAGGTGGATGCGCTGAAGAACGGCGTCATCAGTGAAACGCCGGCGATGAAGACGATGCTGTTCGGCGCCTTCTTCACCGCCAAGGTCACCGAGCCGTTCTCCGGCAAGGTGTACTTCGAACAACCGTTGCGCAAGGGCGCCACCAAGGTGGTGCCGGTCACGCAGTGGCAGGTCGACCAGTGGTCGGCCAGCTACGAAACCCTGCTGGCCGGCTTCGATGCCTTCGCCGGCGCCGCCGCCAAGCGTGCCGATTCGCGCGCCTGGCTGGACGAGCAGAAGCCGGGCGGACGCCCGCTGCAGCAACAGACCCAAGCCCTCCAGGAGTTGATCAAATCATGTCGTTGATGCGTACCATCCTGCTCATCCTCATCGCCCTGGCGGTGGCCTCGCCGGTCGCCGCGCAGACTGCCAGCTCGCGCGGTACCGGTTCGGCCAGCTACAGCCTGCGCCTGAGTGCCGATACCCGTGCCCAGGCCCTGAACAAGGCCAAGGCCAACGCACTGGAGGCGTACATCGCCGAATCCGGTGCGGCCAAGCTGCGCCTGTTCGAATCGCGTCGCGCCGAGTTCCTCGGCGAAATCGACCGCTACGTGCTCAGCGCCGTGCAGCTGTCGGACACCGAAGACAAGAAGGCCAAGACCTACAGCGTCACCGTCCGCGCCGAAATCAACACCACGCTGCTGCAGACCAAGCTGGATGCCGGTTCGGCCGTGGCCGGTGCCACCGCTGCACAGCGCTCGCTGCTGACCTTCCTGTTCATGGCGCGCTCGCAGGACACCGTGCAGTCGTTCCAGGACAAGGAATACCGTCGCGTCGACGCCAGCAGCAGCTACAGCGAGAACACCCGTGAAGGCGACAGCTTCCGCGGCAACTCGGTCAGCACCAACGGCAGCATCAACCAGAACGGCTCGGTGTCGGTCACCAGCGGCGGCAGCACCACCGCACGCAGCGACAACATCAGCTGGAAGGTGGCCAACGCCGCCGAAGTCAACACCGCCATGACCGGTGCCTTCAGCGCCGCCGGCTACGAAGTGGTTGAAGCCGAATACGTGGAAGGCGAGTCGCGCGGCCTGCTCAGCATCGAGCGCATCCGCAAGGATTTCAGCACCGGCAACGATCTGTCCGCGGCCACCCTGCGTGATACCGCCAACGGCATCCGCGTGGCGAACATCCCGTACATCGCCGTCGGCACCCTCGACGTCGGCATGCGCGACCGTGATCCGGCCAGCGGCAACACCCGCGTGTTCGTCACCGTCACCGGCAAGGTGCTGGACGTGACCGGTCGCTTCCCGCGCACCGTGTCGTCGGTGGGCCCGGTGCAGTTCTCCGGTACCGGCCCGAACGAAACCGTCGCCCGCACCAATGCGCTGCAGCTGGCTGCCGAAAAGGCGGCCCAGCAGATGATCAACGAACTGAACGTCAAGGCGGTCCGCTGATACCGGATGTCGCCCGGCTCGGGCTGTTCCGCTGCGCTCGCCGGGCATGGCCCGGCGCTACCAGTGGGCTGACCAGCGCCACCCATTGCTTCCACGTGCCGCATCGCGGCCGTCTCTCCCAAAGGAATCTTCCATGATCCGTAATACCGCTCTCGTCGTTGCCATCGCGGCCGCCACCCTGTCGATGCCGGCCCATGCCCAGTTCGGCAAGCTGAAGGACATCGCTGGCGCCGCCACCGGCACCTCCAGCAGCAGCACCAGCGCTGCCGCCCCGGACGAAGCCGCGCAGGAAGCGCTGGTCCGTCGTTTCGTCAGCTCGCAGTCGCACTCGCTGCAGGCGCAGACCTCCTTCGCCCGCGCCTTCGGCCTGGCCGAGCAGGTGCAGCTGCTGGAAGCCGAGCGCCAGGCGTTGTCGTCGGGTTCGGTGAACGTCGACGCGATGAAGAAGTCGGTGTCGGTCAGCGAAGCCGCACAGGCTGCCATCGACGAGCGCCAGGCCGCACAGCCGGAACTGAACGCTGAATCCAAGCAGCACTACGCCGAAGGCCTGGTCTCGCTGCTGGCCTCGGCTGCCGAAGCACAGAAGCTGAGCGGCGAAGCCAGCGGCTTTGCGGCCGGCATGAAGAACCTGGGCGCCACCCAGATGGCCACCGTTGGCCGCAAGCTGGCCGCTGGTGCCTGGGTTGCCAAGGAATCGCCGGGCTTCATCAAGGGCCTGTACGGCTCGACCAAGTCGGCCGTGACCTTCGCCAAGAAGAGCAAGGTGAAGGTGCCGTCCAACGCCGATTCGATGCTGGATTCGCTCTGATACGAGGCAGCTCCGCATGCGTACGACGACTCGATTGATCGGCCTGGGCCTGGCCGCGGCCCTGCTGGCAGCCTGCGGCAAGCAGGATGCACCGGCAGAAGCCGCACCCGCCAAGGACAAGGCCGCCAGTGCACTGGCCAGCAATGCGCCGGTGCAGGAAGCGCCCCTGCGTGGCACGCCGGATTTCGGCGGCACCACCCAGGTCGCGCGCGAAGCCGACGGTATCGGCAGCACCCCGGAACTGGCGGTGCTGGCGGCATTGCAGTCGGCCGTGGCCCAGGTCAACGGCGTACGCGTGGCCAGCCAGATGCAGAGCCTGCGCGCAGGCCTGCATGTGGACGTGGACGGTGAACACGTCGGCGATATCCGCGCCGACGCGTTCTCCCAGCAGATGATTGCCGGCTCGCAGGGCGCGGTGCTGGGCTATGAAATCCTCTCGCAGGATGAAGTGAGCCAGCTCGACGAAGAGACCATTGCCCGCGTGCGCGCCAGCGACGAAGGCTGGAGCTTCAAGGGTTCGGCCTCGGCCAGCGCCTCCGGCGAAGCCTCCGCCAAGGGCGGTTCGGCGTCGGCCAGCGTCAAGGAAAACTACGAAGAGCAGGTCAAGGTCGACGCCAAGCGCGGTGCCAGCTCCTTCGATTCGGACGTCACCCGGCGCAGCATGCGCAGCTACTGGAAGGTGCGTGTACGCGCGCAGATTGCCCAGTACCGTGCGCCGGATGAAGAAGGCAAGCCGAAGATCGTGGTGGCCCTGCCGCGCACCAAGTCGGGCAGCTATGCGGTTGGCGATGGCCGGGTGAATGCCGACGAGGTCGCCCAGGCGATCCGCGCGCGGCTGTCCGACACGCTTACCCAGACCCAGCGCTTCATCGTGCTGGACCGCGAGTTCGGCGACGAACTGCAGGCCGAGATCGACCACATCAACAGTGGCAACGTGCGCCTGCAGGACACCGCACGCGTTGGCCAGCAGCTGGCGACCGACCTGATCCTGATTCCGACCATCGAACGTTTCGAGTACCCGCGCAGCGTGCGCAACCTGCGCATGTCCGATCGCCAGGTGACCTCGTACTCCGGTGGCGGCCGCATCACCCTGCGCCTGGTCAACGCCACCACCGGCCAGGTGGTGATGTCCGACAGCTTCGACCACCAGCTGGCCTCGACCGGCCCGAGCACGCTGCCGCGCGTGGTCAACGGCCGCAGCATGGCTGCCTCGATGATGGATTCGCTATCCGGCCAGATCGGCAGCACGATCGTCACCACGTTGTTCCCGGTGTCGGTAGTGTCCGTCGATGGCGACCAGGTGGTGCTGAGCCAGGGCGGTGACACCGTGCAGGTCGGGCAACGCTGGCAGGCCGTGCGCCTGGGCGAAGAGCTGAAGGACCCGCAGACCGGCCGCTCGCTCGGCCGCAGCGAGCATCCGTGCTGCACCATCCGCATCGACCGCGTGGCCGCGCAGACCTCCTACGGCACCCTGGAAGAGGGCGTGGACGCAATGCGCGGTGGTTTCCGCCCGGGCCAGATCGAACTGCGTCAGAAGCTCGGCAGCAAGCCCAAGGCTGCCGCCGGCGCAACCGCATCGGCCGCCCCGGCCGCCGCCGCGCGCCCGGCCAGCAAGCCGAAGCCCAAGCCCGCCGCCGCCCCGGCTGAAGACCCGAACTGGTAACACGTCCAAGCAACACACAGATGGGGTCAGAGCCCTTTCCCGCCGGGAAAGGGATCTGACCCCTTCTTGTTTTCGTTCGACACCTACCCGAGCAGACCGCCGTTCCGACAGATTGCGGAGATCTGTCGAAGGCGGGGTGGGTCCGGTTGCGGGGGTGTCCGCGGCATGGATGCCACGGCCAAGCCTACAGGGACGTATTTACGGCGTCCCCCGCAACCGGACCCACCCCGCCTACCCTCAGGAAACCAGCTTCTGCTGTTGCTTCGGCTGTCGCCGTTGTTTCGGCGGGTCCCGGGCGCCGCCCGGGCGAACCCCTTACACTCCAGAACGATTTCCCTGCTGGAGAGAGCAATGAAGCGAGTAGTACTGGGCGTGCTGGCCCTGTCGGTGTCGAGCGCACTGATGGCGGCCACCCCGAAATTCGATGGCGCGCGGATCTCCGCCGACGTCAAGGAACTGGCCTCCGACGCCTACGAAGGCCGCTCACCGGCCACCGCCGGCGAAGAAAAGACCATCGCCTATCTCAGCAAGCAGTTCGCCGATGCCGGCCTGCAGCCCGGTGGCGACCTCAAGGATGGCAAGCGCCTGTGGACCCAGGCCGTGCCGCTGCGCAAGGGTGACATCGTCGGCGCGCCGCAGCTGGCGCTGCACCAGGGCGGCAAGACCATCACGCTGGAGCAGGGCAAGCAGATTGCCGTACGCGCCGCCATGAACGGCGCCAGCAACGTCGACATCAGCAAGGCGCCGCTGGTGTTCCTCGGCTATGGCGTGAAGGCACCGGAGCGCAACTGGGATGACTTCAAGGGCGTGGACCTGAAAGGCAAGATCGCCGTCGTGCTGATCAACGACCCGGACTTCGAAACCGGCAAGGGCGACTTCGACGGCAAGGGCATGACCTGGTACGGGCGCTGGCCGTACAAGTACGAAGAAGGCGCACGCCAGGGCGCACTCGGCGTGCTGATCGTGCATGAGACCGCACCGGCCTCGTACGGCTGGGCCACGGTGGCCGGTTCCAACACCAACACCATGTTCGACGTGGTGCGCGACAACCCGGCCGACAGCCACCCGCTGCTGGAAGGCTGGATCCAGCGCGATCTGGCCGTGGAGCTGTTCCGCGCGGCCGGGCAGGATTTCGAAGCCTTGAAGAAGAAGGCGCAGCAGCGCGACTTCACCCCGGTAACGCTGACCGGCGCCAGCCTGGATGCGAAGTACGCGGTGAAGACCGAAGTGATCACCTCGCACAATGTGGCCGCGCGCCTGGAAGGCAGCACGCATGCGGACGAGACCATCCTCTACAGCGCGCACTGGGACCACATCGGCGTGGGCGAACCGGATGCACGCGGCGACCGCATCTTCAACGGCGCGCTGGACAATGCCAGCGGCACCGCCTCGCTGATCGAACTGGCACGCGGTTTCGCCAAGGCGCCGCGTCCGCAGCGTTCCGTCGTGTTCCTGGCGGTGACGGCCGAGGAGAAGGGCCTGCTCGGTTCGGAGTACTACGCAACGCACCCGCTGTACCCGCTGGAAAAGACCGTGGCGATGATCAACATGGACGGCATGGCGCCGTTCGGTCCGTCGCGCGATTTCGGCATCTATGGCGCGGCGCGCTTCGAACTGCTGGACCAGTTGAAGGACGTGGCCAAGGGCTGGGACATCCGCTACACGCCGGACCCGAAGCCGGAGGCCGGCTTGTTCTTCCGCTCCGACCACTTCCCGTTCGCCAAGCGTGGCGTGCCGGCGCTGTCCTGGTCGGCAGGGCAGGACTGGGTGGACGGTGGCGTCGCGGCGGGCAAGAAGGCGTCCGAGGACTACACCGCCAAGCGTTACCACCAGCAGGGCGACGAGTGGCAGCCGGACTGGGTATTCGCCGGCGCCGCCCGCGACCTGGAAGTGCTGTACACCCTGGGCAACCAGTTGGCCAATTCGCGAGCCTGGCCGAACTGGAGCAAGGACGAGGCGTTCCGCGCCGTGCGTGACGCCAGCGCCGACCAGCGCAAATAAGGGAAGGCGGGGCGCTGCTCCGCCACACCTGGTAGCGCCGGGCCATGCCCGGCGTTTCCGCAAGGGCTTCCATCCACCCTTTCCGGCCCTTCGTCGCACACCGCTTGTTTGCCCGAAGGGCCGCTCTATGCTCGGCTCACCCCTTCCACCAAGGCGCCGCCGTGATCGCCAGCTTCTCCCTCATCATCCGTCACCTGCTGGCCTGGGCCGCGGCGCTGTTCGTTGCCGGCATGGTCTGGAGCGGCATCTTCAGTGGCATGAACGACGGCCCGGGCTGGGTGTTCGGGCTGCTGGTGATGTTCCTGATGATCTCCGCGCTGGGCAGCGCGATCACCCACGTGCGCCGGGTCTGGCTGGTGGCCGGTCGTCTCGATGGCGCCACGCTGTCCGGCCGCCAGCGCCGGCAGATCGAACTGCCGATGGATGCCGGCCAGGCCTTCGCAGTGGTCGAGGCGGCCGTCGGCGAACTGCCACGGGTGGAAGAGGTGGAGAGTTCTGCCGGCAGCCTGCAGGTGCGTGCCTATGTGCGTCGCGTCGACCTGTGGAACGGCCGGCAACCATCGCGCTGGAACCTGCCGGCGCGGCTGGCGATCAAGCGCAACAGTGTGCTGGCCACGGTAACGCCGGGGCAGGGCACCAGCACCGTCACCCTGCTGTTCGAACCGGACGCCGGCTGGTGGGCCGATCTGCTGGCACTGGATGAAGGCAGCAACTACGAGAACGCCGAAGCGGTGACCCGCGCGATCAGCCGCCGCGTGGCCGACCAGCGCCGCGACGAGCAGGCCGCCGCCGAACAGACCCAGGTGGAAAAGGAACTGTCGGTCGCGCGCTTGAACCTGCTGCACGCGCAGGTCGAGCCGCACTTCCTGTACAACTCGCTGGCCAACGCACAGGTGCTGACCCGCACCGACCCCGCGCGCGCCGAGCAGATGCTGGGCCACCTGATCCAGTACCTGCGCAGTTCGCTGCCGCAGGTGGATGAATCGATGTCCACGCTGGGCGTGGAGCTGGAACGTACCCGCGCCTACCTGGAAATCCTGCGCATCCGCATGGGCGCACGGCTGGCGGTGGAAGTGCAGGTGCCCACCGAGCTGCACGAGGTGAAGCTGCCGGCGATGGCGTTGCAGACGTTGGTCGAGAACGCGATCAAGCATGGCCTGGAGCCCAAGCCCGGTGGCGGTACGATCTGGATCCTCGCGCGTGGTTTCGATGACCACGTCACCGTGACCGTCGCCGACGATGGGCTTGGCTTCGGCCAGGGCACCAGCGGTACCGGCATCGGCCTGAAGAACCTGCGCGAGCGCCTGCGCCTGACCTGCGGCGAGCAGGCCGGGGTGGCGATCGTGGCCAACTTCCCCAGTGGTGTAGCCGCCACCATGACCCTGCCGCAGTCGGCCAAGGAGCCCAGCCATGCCGCTTGAAGCGCTGATCGCCGAAGATGAAGAGCTGCTGCGGCACTCGCTGGTCGAGCAGCTCGGGCGGCTGTGGCCGGAACTGAAGCTGGTGGCCGAATGCGAAGACGGTGCCAGTGCGCTGGAACAGCTGGCCGAGAAGCAGCCGGACATCGCCTTCCTCGACATCCGCATGCCCGGCATCAGCGGCATCGAAGTGGCGCGGTCATTGGCCGAACTGAGCCCGCGAACGCAGGTGGTGTTCGTCACCGCCTACGATCAATACGCCATTGATGCCTTCGAGCAGGGTGCGATGGATTACCTGCTCAAGCCGGTCAGCGACGAGCGGCTGCAGGCCACGCGCGATCGCATTCTTGCGCGGCTGCCATCCGCGCGCCAGGACGATGCGGTGCTGGAGCGCCTGCTGCAGCGCCTCGGTGCAGGCCCGGCCGCCAACGATCGGCCGCCGCTGGCCTGGATCACCGCCAGCAACGGTCGCGATACGCAGCTGATCATGCTCGACGATGTGATCTATTTCCGCGCGGACAACAAGTACACCACCGTGGTCACTGCCGCCGGCGAAAGCCTGCTGCGCACACCGTTGCGCGAGCTGCTGGAAGTGCTCGATCCGCAGCACTTCCGCCAGGTGCACCGCTCCACCATCGTCAACATGAAGGCCGTCGCAGCGGTCAGCCGCGACGACACCGGCCGCGGCGTGCTGCGCCTGCGCCAGCGTGCGGAAACGCTGGTGGTCAGCCAGCCGTTCATGAGCCTGTTCCGCGGCATGTAGCCGTGGCCTTCGCCATCCACCGAGGAACGAACATGCGCCGTATCCTGCTTGCAGCTGCCGCCGTGCTGGCCATCACCGGCTGCGAAAACTCCAGCAACACCTCAATCACCCGCACCAATGCCAATGGCGTGGACACGCTGTACAGCAAGAGCACGGTGGTCGATGGCGTGGCGCGTTTCGAATGCATCGCCAGCAGCAGTGGGCAATGCCACTACCTGGTGCTGGCCCCGGGCTGCAGTACCGATGCTGCCTGTGCGACGCCGCCGCTGCGCCATTTCGCGGTGGCCGTAGGCAAGAGCGAGCAGGTCAGTGGCCTGCCCAGGGACTTCCGCCAGTGCGTCAGCGACGTGCAGAAAGAACAATGCCACCGTGACTGAGCACGGTGGCATTGTGGCTCCCCCCGGATTGCGTTCGGCTCAGTAAGCCGGCTGCAGCGTCATGTCGTGATGGTGTTCGGTTTCACCGACATGGTTCAGGCGACCCACCAGTTCGGAGTGCTGCTTCATGCGCCCGATCTCGGTCATGATGCGGATGTCCTCGTGGCGCAGCTCGCGCTTGGCGGTGACCGCCTGCTTGTAGTCCAGCACTTCCGGATAGTGTTCAGCCAGGTCCAGCGCTTCGGCCACGTGCTCGACGCTGTCGGCCTTGGAGGTGATGCGGGCGCGGCTGTTGAAGGCCTTCATCCAGCGCTCGAAGCCGGCGGTGCGGTCGAACATGTTGGCCATGAACCAGATCACGAACAGGATCGAGATCCACGAGCCGAACACCACGACCACGCGGGTGAAGGTGATGTGGTAATCGTCGCGCCACAGGTAATTGGTGATCAGGCCGAGGATCAGCAGCGAGGCCGCCTGCCATCCGACGATCGAAGTGATCAGCCACTGGCACTTGGCCCGGGCCAGCACCGCCACTTCATCGCGGATCTGCTGTTCGCTGAGGCTGCGCCAGTGCGCGACCTGTTTTTCGAACGGGCTGCTGTAGAGCTCGTTGTCGCGAAGCAGTAATCCCAAACCCTTGAACAAAGCAATCATGGCTGGCTCCTTGGTGGAACGTGCGGCGATCTGCAGTCGACGGTGTGGCGGGTTCAGTTCTAGCACTTCCAGCGAGCGGTGCAATGGCCTCAAGGCCACGCGGCACAAGGGTTCTGTCTGAACAGGTGAATATTTGTGCGGCGCAGCATTGGTCGCATGGCCTGCGACAAGATGTCGCAGGGTGAAACGTGCTGCGCGCGCACATGAAACCGACGCTGAGCGGCCGGGCTCGCCGTGCCTGTCGTGATCGCCCAGAATCGGGGTGTACCGCGCAGGACGCGGTCCGTCCCTCCGCCGATCTGGACCCGTGATGCCGCCGTTGCTGCACCGTCTTTCCCGCCCCGTCACCGCCCCGATCCGACGCTGGGTACTGGATGCGTTTCCGCGAGGCCAGAGCGGCATCGACTACGACCATCCGCTGGGCGATCCGGGCTGGTTCGGGCCGGACAGCGTGACCTGGCGCATGCACGCCGAACTTCCCTCGATGCTGGCCGGCGGCCTGTGTGCCCTGATGCTGCAGACCCTGCATCCGCGCGCGCTGGCCGGTGTCTACGACCATTCCAATTTCCGCCAGGATCTGGTCGGCCGCCTGCGCCGTACCACCGCCTTCGTGGCAGGCACCAGCTACGCACCGGCAGGCGAGGTGGAAGCGCTGGTGGCCAAGGTGCGGCGCATCCACGCGCAGATCCGCGGCCATACCGCGCAGGGCGAGCCGTATGCCGCTGACGATCCGCAGCTGCTGACGTGGGTGCATGTGACCGAGGCCTACGGCTTCCTGCAGGGCTATCGCCGCTACGGGCGTGAAGTGCCTGCCGCGATCGCCGACCGCTACTACGACGAGTACCGCTGCGTGGCCGAAGCGCTGGGCGCGGTGGATGTGCCGCGCAGCGAGGCGGAAGTGGATGCGTATTTCTGCGCGCGGCAGCCGGAGCTGGTGGTGGACGAACGCTCACGCGAGGTGCTGCAGGTGCTGTCCGGCGTGCGCCTGCCGGTGCCGGTGCCCGGCCTGTCACGCGAAATTTTCCTCGGTGCCGGTGCCGCGCTGCTGCCGGACTGGGCCGAGGGCATGCTCGAGCGCAGCACGCGCCAGCGTGCGCAGGCCGCAGCCTCGGCCAAGCTGATGCAGGGCATGGCGCCGCTGTTCCGCCGCGCGCTGCCCGATGGCCTGGCGACCCGCGCCTGCGCACGGGTGGGGGTGCCGGTGGACGTGTTGCGCGAGTGGCCGGCATTGCCCCGGTAGACGCCGACCTTGGTCGGCGCGGCGCCGCGCGGCGCCGCCTCCACGCATGGCGTGGATCTACTGCACGCCCGCGACCCGGGTGAATGCACCGGTAGATCCACGCCATGCGTGGATGGCCCACGGTAGATCCACGCCATGCGTGGATGGCCCACGGTAGATCCACGCCATGCGTGGATAGGCCTTACTTGGTCGACCTCAGCCCACGCAACAGCATCTCCAGTGCCGCCGTTGCTTGGCGAAGGCGTGCATCGCCATCTTCGCCTTCGGCGATCCAGAACGCTGCTTCGGCCAAGCTGCCGTAGATCAGCGAAGCCAGTGCCTGCGCATCCACCGGCGCGACCACGCTCTGCGCGATCAGCTGTTCGATCAATCGCTGCATCGAGTGCACGCAGTGCCGCTGCGATTCCGGTGACGCACCGCCGAGCACCGCACGTGCGTCGCGCAGCACGATGCGCTGGATCTCCGGTTCCAGCGCCATCTCCAGGTAGGCACGACAGCGCCGCACGAAGCCGTCCCAGGCATCTTCGGCGCCATCGCTGATCGCCTGCAGGCGCGCGTCCGTCTCGGTGTCGAGCTGGGCGACTACCGCCGCCAGCAGCCCCTTCTTGTCGCCGAAGTGGTGATACAGCGCACCGCGGGTCAGCCCAGCCTGGGCTGTCAGGTCGTCCATCGAGGTGGCGGCATAGCCTTGTTCGCTGAACACGCGGCGGGCAGTAGCCAGCAGCTTGGCGCGGGTTTCTTCCATCTCGGCGCGGGTGCGACGGACCATCCGGAACTCCTTACATATGAAGTGCATGATTATTTACATACGGAGAGTATGAATGTAGGCTCTTATTCATACGCTCTGTATGTATTGTCGTGGCGATGCGTGCGCCAGGCAAGTCGCTGCCTTGGAGATTTCGATGGCCACCCCGTACCGCGACCTGTTCGCTGCCCCCGGCACCACCGGCCTTGCCCTGGCCGGGCTGCTGGCACGCCTGCCGCTGCCGATGACCGGCATCGGCCTCATCACCTTGCTGTCGCAGCTGCGCGGCAGTTATGCGTTGGCCGGCGCAGTGTCTGCCACCTTCGTGCTCACCTATGCATTGCTGTCGCCGCAGGTGTCGCGCTGGGTCGACCGCCATGGGCAGGGCAGGGTGCTGCCGTGGGCCACCGCGGCCAGCGCGACAGGCCTGCTGCTCCTGCTGGCCTGTACAGTGCTGCGGGCACCGGACTGGACCTTGTTCGCCGCGGCGATGCTGGCCGGCTGCATGCCCAGCGTGTCGGCCATGGTGCGCGCGCGCTGGACCGCGATCCACCGCGGCCGCCCGCAACTGCAGACGGCCTATTCGCTGGAGACGGTGTTCGATGAGGTCACCTTCATCGCCGGGCCGCCGTTGTCGGTCGGGCTGTCGGTGGCGGTATGGCCGCAGGCCGGCGTGCTGGCTGCCGCTCTGCTGCTTGTCGTCGGCGTGGCTCTACTGGTGCTGCAGCGTGGCACCGAACCACCGCTGCAGAGCTGCGAGGGCGCCGCACCTTCGCGCTCCCTGCTGCGGCAACCGGAGATCTGCCTGCTCGCATTGCTGATGCTGGCGATGGGTGTGATCGTCGGCACGGTCGACATCACCAGCGTGGCCTTTGCCGAACAGCGAGGTCAGCCCCTGGCAGCCAGCGCAGTGCTGTCGGCCTACGCGCTTGGCAGCTGCGCGGCAGGCCTTCTGTTTGGTGCGCTGAAGCTGCAGGTGCCATTGCAGCGCCTGTTGCTGCTGGGTGCAGGAGCCACCGCGCTGACCACCTTGCCGCTGCTGTTGGTGGGCACCCTGCCTGCACTGGCCGCTGCGGTGCTGTTGGCTGGGCTGGCTTTCGCGCCGACCATGATCGTGGCGATGTCGCTGGTGGAACAGCGCGTGCCCGAATGGCGCCTCACCGAGGGCATGACCTGGTTGCTGGCTGGCCTGAACATCGGCGTGGCACTGGGTGCTGCGTTGTCCGGGCAGCGCGTCGATGCCGGTGGTGCGCGCAGCGGCTTCGTCGTCGCGTTGGTGGCAGGCAGTGTCGTGCTGCTGGTCGCCCTGCTCGCGCAGGGTGCGCTGCGCACTTCTGCTTCGTCCACTTACTCTGCAAGGATGGTCCCGTGAGTACGTCATCGCCCGCGCACGCGGCGCCTGTGCCACGCCATCCGTGGTGGGCCATCTCCGCCGTCGGCCTCGCCACCTTCTCCGTGGTCACCACCGAAATGCTGCCGGTCGGACTGCTTACTCCGATCGCCGACAGCCTCGGCGCGTCCGTAGGCACCGCCGGTCTGATGATCTCGCTGCCGGCACTGCTGGCGGCGCTGTTCGCACCGCTGGTGGTGATTGCAGCCGGTGGCATTGATCGTCGCCGCATCCTGTGCGCGTTGCTCGGCCTGCTGCTGGTGGCCAACGTCGCCTCGGCACTCGCGCCAGGCATCGGAGGGTTGCTGGCCGCGCGCGTGCTGGTGGGTTTCTGCATGGGCGGCATATGGGCCATCGCCGGCGGACTGGCGGCGCGCCTGGTGCCGTCAGCGCGCATCGGCCTGGCCACCTCGATCATCTTCGGTGGCGTAGCCGCGGCCTCGGTGCTGGGCGTGCCGCTGGGCGCGCTGATCGGCGAGGCGCTGGGATGGCGTTGGGCCTTCGTGGTGATGGCTGCGTTCAGTGCAGCCGTCCTGCTGTTGCACCTGTGGGTGGTGCCGGGGTTACCGGTGGACGGCTCGGTGCGCGCGCGCCAGTTCGTGCAGCAGCTGGGCAACCGCGGCCTGCAGCAGGGGCTGCTGCTGACCCTGCTGCTGGTGGCGGGGCACTTCATCGCGTTCACCTATGTGCGGCCGCTGCTGACCACGCTGGCACACATCGATGCGGCGTGGATCGGAGGCCTGCTGTTTGCCTATGGCATGGCCGGCATCGTCGGCAACTTCATCGTTGGCCTGCTGGCAGCGCGACGTCCGCGCGGGTTGCTGCTGGCCATTGCGCTGGGGTTGCTGCTGACACCGCTGTTGTTCCTGTGGACCGGCGGCACGCCGGCCAGCGGTGTGGTGGTGTTGCTGTTGTGGGGCCTGGCCTATGGTGGGGTATCGGTGGGGTTGATGACATGGATGATGGCGGCCGTCCCCAAGGCCGTGGAGATCGCTACGGCGCTTTACGTGGGCGTGTTCAACATCGGCATCGCGCTGGGCGCGTGGGGTGGGGGACTGCTGCTGGATGGCATCGGGCTGCACGCCAATCTGTGGGCGGCGGCCGGGTTCGCGGCGGCGGCGACGTTGGTCGTGGTAGGTATGCGCAGGCTATAGATCCACGCCATGCGTGGATGGCGAAGTGCCAACCAAGGTTGGCATCTACCGATCGAAACGAAACGGGCGCCTTTCGGCGCCCGTTTGCGTTACATCACCAGACCTTGACCCGCTTGTCCGGGGCCAGGTACAGCTTCTGGCCTTCCTTCACGTCGAACGCCGGGTACCAGGCGTCGATGTTGCGCACCGTCAGCGCGCGGAACTGGCCCGGTGCGTGCACATCGGTCAGCAGCGAATTGCGCAGCGCCTGCTCGCGGCTCTTGCTGCGCCAGGCCTGGGCGAAGCCGAGGAAGAAGCGCTGGTCGGGGGTGAAACCTTCCAGGGTCTGGCCCGGCTTGCCCTGCAGCGACAGCTGGTAGGCGTCGTAAGCGGTGCCCAGGCCGGCGACGTCGGCGATGTTCTCGCCCAACGTCAGCTTGCCGTTGACATGCACGCCCGGGAACGGTTCGTAGCTGCTGAACTGCGCGGCCAGCGCATCACCGGCCGCGTTGAACTGCTTGAGGTCTTCGGCCGTCCACCAGTTGTGCAGCTTGCCGGTGTCGTCAAACAGCGCGCCCGCGTTGTCGAAGCCGTGGCTGATCTCGTGGCCGATCACCGCGCCGATGGCACCGTAGTTCACCGCGTCGTCGGCGGCGCCATCGAAGAACGGCGGCTGCAGGATCGCCGCCGGGAACACCAGGCGGTTTTCCAGCGGCACGTTCATCGCATTGATGGTCTGCGGCAGCATCGCCCACTCGCTGTGGTCGACCGGCTTGCCCAGCTTGGCGATGTTGCGCTGGTACTCGAACAGTTCGGCGCGCTGCGCATTGCCCAGCGGATCATCACGGCGGATCTCCAGGCCGCTGTAGTCGCGCCACTTGTCCGGATAGCCCATGCCCACGGTCAGGCCGGCCACCTTGGCCTTGGCGCTGGCCTTGGTCTGCGGTGACATCCAGGCCAGTGCATCGATGCGCTTGGCGAAGGCGGCGATGATGTTCTTCGCCATCTCGTCGGCACGTTCCTTGGTCTTGGCATCGAAGTGCTTTTCGACATAGCGCTTGCCGATGGCCTCGCCGACCGCATGGTTGGCGTCATCGACGGCGCGCTTCCAGCGGTCGCTCTGCTGCGGCGTTCCGCTCAGCGCGGTGCCGTGGAAGGCGAAGCGCGCATCGGCGAACTTCTTCGGCAGGTAGGCGGCGGCGCGGTCCAGCGCGTGGAAGGTCATGTAGTCCTTCCAGGCATCCAGCGGCTCGGTGGCCACCAGCTTGGACAGGCCGGCCACGGCCTTCGGTTGCCACACGATGAAGTCCTGCTGCTTGCCGAGTGCGGCTGCGTCCAGGAACGCAGCCCAGTCCATGCCCGGCGCCTTGGCGTTGAAGTCGGCCTGGGTCCAGGGGTTGGCACCCTTGGTCACGTCGTTGGTTTCTTCCTGGGTGGCATGCGCCTGCGCGATCTTCGTTTCCAGGGCGAGGATGCGCTGCGCCTTGCCGGCCGGGTCGGCCACGCCGGCCAGCTGCAGCACCTGCGCGATGTAGGCCTGGTACTGCTTGCGCAGTTCGGCCATGCGGCCACCCCCCAGGTAGAAATCGCGGTCCGGCATGCCCAGGCCGCCCTGCACCAGGTACGGCGCGGTGCGGTCGGGCTGCAGCAGGTCCACCGACACCCACAGGCCGAACAGGCGGTCGGTGTAGAAGTTGGTGGCATTGAGCAGGTCGACATCGGCGCGCACGTCGCCGCCGAGGGCGCGGGCCAGGCCGGCCTTGTCGGCGATCGCATCGATGTTCTTCAGCTGCGGCTGCACCGGCGCCAGGCCGCGCTGTTCGATGCCGGCCTCGTCCATGTAGGCGGCGTAGTAGTCGCCGATCAGCTTGTCTTCGCCGCTGGCCTGGGCGTTGCCGGCAGCGCCTTCCAGGATCGCGCGGGTGTCGGCCTGGGTCTTTTCGGCGATCACGTTGAAGCTGCCGAAGCGCGAGCGGTCCGCCGGGATCTCGGTGTTCTTCACCCAGCTGCCGTTGGCGAAGCCGAAGAAGTCGTCACCGGCGGCGATGCTGCGGTCCATGCCACTGGCATCGAAACCAAAGCTGCCCAGCATCGGCTTGGCGGCAGCGGGGGTCGCCTCGGCCGGTGCGGCGGTGCCGGCGGCCGGATCGGCCGGGCGGTCGCAGGCGGCCAGGGACAGGCTGGCAACGATGGCCAGTGCCAGGGTGGGGCGGCGCAGCTTGGACATGGACTTCTCTTGCGGCGGAAAACTCCAAGTCTAATCCGCTGCGGGCCGGCTGGACGTGCCCGGCAGGGCCAGCACTGTGCGTGATCTGGCTGAACACGCAGCGCCAACCTTCACGCGGTCCTCGGCGTGGTGCATGCTGCGGGCTGGATGTCTGCAGCACCCGGGGGAGGGCGCATGCAGGACAGGTTGAGGCGTCAAGAATGGCGTCCGCCGGCCGTTGAGGTCGGGGATGTGGAGGAATCGTTCGCGCATGAAGCCAGCCGACTGCACAGGGAAGACCGACCGATGCCGGCGCTGAGACACGCGCTGGCCCGGCCGTTGCGTGCCATTACCTGGGGCGGCGTGGTGCTGGGCGTGCTGCTGGCGCTCGGCCTGGCCGCGATGCTGGCCAACGATTACCAGCGCCGGCTGGAAGCCGCGCAGCGGCAGAGCCGGGCGCTGGCGATCGGCAGCGAGCGCCTGCTGGCACTGGAGCTGCGCAACCTGGAGCGGGCGATGGGGGGCATCGCCGCGGATGCGGCCGAGCTGTTCCGCACGGTGCCTGCGCAGGCGCCCGTGCTGCTGGACGCTGCCATCGCCGGCGTGCTGGGCCGGCACGCCGAACTGCACAGCATTGTCGTGCTCGATACCTACGGGCGCGCCCTGACGGCCGGCAAGGGCGACCTGCAGCTGCCGCTGTGGACCGATCCGCAGCGACGAGGCCAGGGAAGTGCGCTGTACATCGGCCCGCCGCAGCGTGCCAACGACGGCGGCTGGGTGGTGCCGCTGGCGCTGCCGATGGAGGGTGATCGCTGGCTGCTGGCGCGGCTGCGCTGCGGCGAACTGCAGCGGATCGTGGGCGGTCTGGATGTGGGACCGAGCGGCCTGGCCTCGATCAGCGATGCCGATGGCTACATGCTGGCCCGCGTGCCCGATCCGGATGGCACCGTCGGCCGCCGCTACCTGTTGCCGGCACGCAAGCTGCTGGGCCGGCAGGCAGTGGTTGAACTGGGCAGCATTCCCGGCGCGGTGGACCAGATACCGCGCATCTCCACCATCAGTACCCTCGAACGCAGCCCGCTGGCGGTGCAGGTCGGCCTGGCCGACGAAGATGTGCTGAAGCCATGGTGGCCGTACCTGCAGGCGGCGATCGCCATCGTGCTGGCCTACGTCGGAGTGCTGGTGGTGCTGCTGTATGCGGTGCGCCGCAGCACTTGCCGGCAGCAGTCGATGGCCGAAGAGCTGCGGACCGGCCACGCCGAGCTGCGCCTGGCCCATCAGGTGGGCCGCGTATGTACCTGGTATGTCGACGAAGACGCTGCGCTGCTGCGCTGGTCACCGCTGGCGCGTGAGATCTTCGGTGTGCAGACCGATGCGCTGCCGGTGGCCGATTTCTTCGCCCGCGTGCACCACGATGACAGCGCACGCATGCAGCAGGCCTTCGACCAGGCCTTCGCCGGCACCGCGGTACTCGACGAAGAATTCCGCCTGGTGCTGCCCGGCGGTGCCGTGCGCTGGGTGGCCGCGCGCGGCCAGCGGGTGGCGGTGGCCGATCGCCAGCGGCGCATGATCGGTGCACTGACCGATCTCAGCGAGCGCTACCAGGCGCGCGAGCAGATGCGCCAGGTCGAGCGCCGATTCCGCCTGCTGTTCGATCGCAACCCCGCGCCGTTCTGGGTGTTCGATCCGGACACATTGCGCTTCATCGAGGTCAACGAAGCGGCCGTGCAGCAGTACGGCTACAGCCGCGATGAATTCCTGGCGATGAGCATCCTCGACATCCGACCGCGCGAGGGCTGGGACGAGGTCAAGGGCGCCATCGCGCAGGTGCGCAGTGGTGAACTGCAGGATGCTGCGGTGCGCCTGCACCAGCGCAAGGACGGCACGGTGTTCGAAGTGCGCGTGCACCTGTCGCAGCTGGATTTCGATGGCCAGCCCGCGTGCCTGGTGCTGGCAGAGGATGTCAGCGAGCGCCTGGCCTACGAGCGCGACCTGGCCTATCACGCACGCCACAACCCGGCCACGGGCCTGCTCAACGTACGCGCGCTGAGCGAACAGCTGGACGAGCAGTCCGGCGCCTACACCATCGCCTATGTACAGCTGCGCGGCCTGCAGCTGGTGGCCGATACGCTGGGCCGCGAGATCGGCGATGCGGTTCTGCAGTCGATGGCCTCGCGCCTGGGCGGGCTGGGCGCGCGCTTTGGCCTGCTGGCGTTCCAGCCGGCGGAGGACTTCGTGCTGGCGATCGCGCCGGAACACAACACCCAGCGCGTGCTGGACGATCTGCTGCAGATCGTCTCGGCACCGATGCGCGGACAGGATTCGCTGCACCAGTTCGAACCCCGCATTGGTGTGGCGGTGCATGACGCCGATGCAGGGCACAGTGCGGAACAGGCGATCGGCATGGCCGCGCAGGCGGCGCACGCGGCCCGCGCCGAAGGCAACGTGGTGGCCTGGTTCGATGCGGCGGTGACCACCCGCCTGGCCGACCGCCTGCGCCTGGCCGGGCGCATCCACGCGGCCATCGACAACGAGTTCCAGCTGTACTTCCAGCCGATCCGGCACGCCAGCGATGGCAGCCCGGCGTCACTGGAGGCCCTGCTGCGCTGGCCGCAGGCCGACGGCAGTTTCATCCCGCCCAGCGAGTTCATCCAGTTGTGCGAAGACACCGGCCTGATCCTGGCATTGGGACGCTGGGTGATCCGCGCGGCGGCACAGGCGCAGCGGCGTCTGGTCGAAGCGGGGTGGGGCGAGCTGTCGATCGCGGTCAACGTGTCCGCTGTGCAGTTCTTCAACAGCGATCTGGTGGCCGAGTTCGCCCGCGCGCAGCAGGATTTCGGCCTGGCCCGCGGCGCACTGCACGTGGAGCTGACCGAGAGCAGCCTGATGCGCAAGCCGGCACAGGCGATGCAGACCATGCAGCGCCTGCACGAGCAGGGCATCAGCGTGTCGCTGGACGATTTCGGCACCGGCTACTCGAGCATGTCCTATCTGCAGCACCTGCCGCTGGACATCCTCAAGATCGATCGCAGCTTCGTCGCTGACGTGGAGACCAATCCGCGCAACGCGTCGATCTGCCGGGCGCTGCTGTCGCTGGGCCACAGCATGGGGCTGACGATCATCGCCGAGGGCGTGGAGACGCCGGGACAGCTGGACTGGCTGGCCGCGCATGGCTGCGACCAGGTGCAGGGTTACCTGTTGGGGCGGCCGGCACCGCTGGAAAAGATCATCGCGCAGCTGGATGAGGTTGTTGCCTAGGCCGCGCGTCGTGCTCGCCGGGCGTGGCCCGGCGCTACCGTGTCATGGGCGCGCCTCTGGTAGCGCCCTCACACCCCGGTTTCCACCAGGTAATCGATGAAGCTGCGCACCTTTGGCGCGAGATGGCTGCGGCTGGTGTAGACGGCGAAGATGCCGATCGGCGCGGCCTCCCATTCCGGCAGGATCCGCACCAGGCGGCCATCGGCAAGCGCTTCCTCCAACAGGAAGTCCGGCTGCAGGATCACGCCCATGCCGGCAATCGCCGCTTCGCGCAGGACGTCGCCGTTGTTGGCGCGCAGCAGGGTGGTCACTGCCACCTTCACTTCGCCGCCGGGCCCCTGCAGTGGCCAGTGGTCGCCGGCTGCCCAGTAGCTGTAGCCGAGGCAGGTATGCGTCTGCAGATCCTCGGGTGCCTGCGGCGTGCCGTTCGCAACCAGGTAGGCCGGTGCGGCACACAGGCTGATCCGTGATTGGCCCAGGCGCCGCGCGATCAGGGTCGGGCTGGGCTCGCGGGTGATGCGGATGGCCACGTCGTAGCCTTCTTCGACCATGTCCACCAAGCGGTCGGACAGCGCCAGGTCCAGTTCGACCTGCGGGAAGCGCTCGCGGTAGCCGGCCAGCAACGGGCCGAGGCGGGCGATGCCCCAGCTGACCGGTGCGTTGATGCGCAGCATGCCGGACGGCTCCAGCGCCTGTGCGCCGATGCTGGCCTCGAGCGCATCGAACTCGGCCAGCAGGCGCACGCACTGGGCGTAGTAGGCGGCGCCGGCACTGGTCGGGCTGACCCGGCGGGTGGTGCGGTGGAGCAGGCGGGTGGACAGGCGTCTTTCCAGCGCGGCGACCTGGCGGGTGACCCCGGCCGTGGACATGTCCAGCGCCTGTGCGGCGGCGCTGAAGCCGTTGCGTTCGACCACCGCGACGAACACGCGCATGGCATCCAGGGTGTCCATTGTTGCGCCTTTTGAAATAAATACGGTCGATTCATCGTATTTATCGGTGATGGAGAGCGCAATAACCTGTGCCCTGTCCCCTCCGAGGTGCCCCCATGAACGCTACCGCCGCCCCCCTGTCCCCGCTCGCCCCGTATGCCGCGACCCTGCTGCGGCTGGCCCTGGGTGTGTTGTTCCTGGTCCATGCGCTGACCAAGCTGCTGGTGTTCACCCCGGCAGGTACCGCTGCCTTCTTCGAATCGCTGGGCCTGCCCGGCGTGCTGGGCTACCTCACCATCACCGTTGAGCTGACGATTTCCGCAGCGCTGCTGCTCGGCATCTACGCGCGCTGGATCGGCCTGCTCGGTGTGCCGCTGCTGCTGGGCACCATCGTGACGGTGCATGGCGCCAACGGTTTCAGCTTCGCCAACACGGGCGGCGGTTGGGAATACCCGGCGTTCTGGGCGCTGGCCCTGGTCGTGCTGTTCCTGCTGGGCGATGGCCGCTGGACCCTGCGTTCGCGCTGATCGTTACCCAGCCCGCTACCTGTTCCTGTCATTGGAGAAGATCATGTCCCGCCTGCCTTCGCTGTACATCTCCCACGGCTCGCCGATGACCGCCCTGCATCCAGGCCAGGTCGGCGGGCGCCTGGCCGAGCTGGCCCGCGACCTGCCGGCACCGCGTGCCATCGTCATCGCCTCGGCGCATTGGCTGGCCCGGCAGCCGCTGGTCGGCAACCATCCGCAGCCCCCGACCATCCACGATTTCGGTGGCTTTCCACGCGAATTGTTCGAGCTGCAGTACCCGGCGCCCGGTGATCCGGCGTTGGCGGAAGACGTGGCGGGCCGCATCGCCGCCGCCGGCCTGCCGGTGGCGCTCGATCCGCAACGTGGCCTCGACCACGGCGCATGGGTACCGCTGCGCCTGCTGCACCCGCAGGCTGACATTCCGGTAGTGCCGGTGTCGATCCAGCCGATGCTGGGCCCGCAGCATCAGTTCGCGCTGGGCCGTGCACTGGCGCCGCTGCGCGAACAGGGCGTACTGCTGATCGGCTCGGGCAGCATCACCCACAACCTGCACGACTGGGGCAACTACCAGGACGGCAAGGAAGCGCCCTACGTGCGTCCTTTCATCGACTGGGTGGAGCAGCGGCTGGCCGCCAACGACCGCGATGCCCTGTTCGATTACCGCCGACAGGCACCGTTTGCGGAGCGTGCGCACCCCACCGACGAGCACCTGCTGCCGTTGTACTTCGCGATGGGTGCGGCGGGCGAGGACGGCTTTGGTGCCAAGCGCATCGATGCCGGTGTCGATGCCGGCTTCCTGGCGATGGACCTGTACCGCTTCGATGGCGCAGATCGCGCTCAGAACGCGGCATGAGCCGGCTGCTGCAGCCGGTGCTGGAACGCCCTGCCCAGGCACAAGGGCAGGGCAGGGTGTTGCTGCCGCTTGGGGCGGGCAGCGCTGCGGCGCGGCTCGAGCGGCGCTTGCTGTCGCGGTCCTGACGCGCATTCAGATGGCTGGCCGCAGTGGCGGCCTGCTGTGTTAAGTTTTTTCCCGTCCCCCGGCGCACTCCGGTTTTTCCGGCCCCACGCGCCGCTCCTGTGGAAGAAGCATGCACACCATCGAAGTCGTCCTGGCGATGCTGGTGGCCGTTGTCGCCAGCGGTTACCTGGTTCGCGTCCTGCCATTCTCGCTGCCGCTGCCGTTGGTGCAGATCGGCCTCGGTGCGGTGATCGCCGGGGTATTCAACCGCGGCCACGCGCTGGAGCCGGAAGTGTTCTTCCTGCTGTTCCTGCCGCCACTGCTGTTCCTCGATGGCTGGCGCATTCCCAAGCAGGGTCTGTTCCGCGACAAGGGCGCCATCCTCGAACTGGCATTCGGGCTGGTGGTGTTCACCGTGATCGGCGCGGGCCTGCTGATCCACTGGATGATTCCAGTGATGCCGCTGGCGGTGTGCTTCGCGTTGGCCGCGATCGTGTCGCCGACCGACCCGGTGGCCGTTGGTGCGATCGCTTCGAAGGCGCCGATCCCCAAGCGCCTGATGCACATCCTGGAAGGCGAGTCGCTGCTCAACGATGCCTCCGGCCTGGTCTGCTTCCGCTTCGCGGTGGCGGCGGTGATGACCGGCACCTTCTCGCTGGCGACCGCCTCGCTGACCTTCCTGTGGGTGGCGGTGGCCGGCCTGGCCGTCGGCGTGGCGGTCACCCTCGGCGTGTCCACGTTCCAGCGCTGGCTGTGGCGCCGCTTCGGCGAAGAGCCGGGCGCGGCGATGCTGGTCAACCTGCTGATCCCGTTCGCGGCGTACCTGCTGGCAGAAGAGATCAACGCCTCGGGCATTCTCGCTGCGGTCGCAGCGGGCATTTCCATGAGCTACGTGGAAATGACCGGCCGCGTGTCCGGCAGCATGCGCGTGCAGCGTGCCGGCGTCTGGAACATGCTGCAGTTCAGCTTCAACGGCATCATGTTCGTGCTGCTGGGCGAGCAGTTGCCGGGCATCGTCGAACGCGCCACCACCACCATGAACGAGAGCGGCCACCAGAGCGCGTGGTGGCTGCTGGTGTACGTGCTGGTGATCAACGCGACGCTGATCGCGCTGCGCCTGCTGTGGGTGTGGCTGTCGCTGCGCTGGAACCTGCTGCGCGCGCGACGCCGCGGCCTGGAGCATGGCGAGGCACCGAACTGGCGCATCGTGGTGGCCACCTCGGTGGCGGGCGTGCGGGGTGCGATCACCCTGGCCGGTGTGTTGACCCTGCCGCTGTTCCTGCCCGATGGCAGCCCGTTCCCGGCACGCGACCTGGTGATCTTCCTGGCTGCGGCAGTGATCCTGTGCTCGCTGGTCGGCGCCAGCGTGGCGCTGCCGCAGCTGTTGAAGGGCCTGCAGCTGCCGGCCGATTCGGGTGAGCGCAAGGAAGAGGATCTGGCCCGCAAGCTGTCCTCGAAGGCCGCGTTGGCGGGCGTGGAGCGCATGCGCCAGCAGCTGGTGCTCAACCAGAACACCGAGAACGTGCAGCTGTACAACGACGCCGCATCGCGGGTGAGCCTGCTGTATCAGCGGCATCTGGACCGCGACAACCCCGATGTGGATCCGGAAAAGGTGAACCGGATGGAGATGGGCTACCGCCAGCTGCGCAGCGCCGGTCTCAATGCCGAGCGCGAGGAACTTTTCCGGCTGACCCGCCGCGGCGTGGTGTCGGACGAGATCGCGCGGCGGCTGATCCGCAACCTGGACTTGCTGGAATCGCGCAAGCGCGAGTGATGGGTCTGTCGTGTAGAGCCGAGCCCACGCTCGGCTGAGCTTTCCGTCCAGGTTTCATGACACCTGAGCAGAAAGCAGCCGAGCGTGGGCTCGGCTCTACAAGGCAGCCGTCAGGCTTCCGGCTTCTGTTCCAGGAAATACGCCTCGACCTTGCCCTTGACCTTGATGGTCATCGGGTTGCCGCGACGGTCGCGGGCCTTGCCGGCCTGCACGCGGATCCAGCCTTCGCTGACCGAGTATTCCTCGACGTTGTCGCGCTCGACATCGTTGAAGCGCACGCCGACGCCGCGCTCCAGGGCCTGCGCATCGTGGAAGGGGCTGGCCGGGTTGATCGCCAGGTGGTCGGGAGGGGTATCGCTCATCGCTTCATTCACAGTGACGGCCACCACGGCCGGCTTCAGCGGTACAGGATAAACCGTAGAATGCCCACCTGCTCCCGAGGACGTTCCGCCATGCCTGACAACAGCGACTATTTCGACTTCGAGGAAGACGCCCACGATTTCGACGAGGACGATTTCGAGGCGCGGGTCTGGAACCTGCTCGTGCTGATCAATCCGGGCGACGAAGAGCTGGCCCTGCAGCAGTTCAACCGCTGGCGCGAGCATCTGTCCGAGGACGGCCAGCCGCTGGAAGCCGATAGCGATTGGTTGCCGGCGCTGTTCACCGCCATCGCCTGGCAGTCCGGCTTCGAGGTGGAGCGTGATGACTTCGATTCGCTGCAGTCGGCGGTGAACGAGCTGTCGGCGCGCTTCAACCTGCAGCTGGACTGGGGTGGCGACCTGGACGATGAGGATTTCGCCGCAGACCTGGACGGCGTGCAGCTGATGAGCACCGCTTTTGACCGCCTGCGCGAGCACAACTACACGCTGTGGAGCGTGGATGCCGGCAACGAGGGTTTCAGTGGCTGGATGGCGCTGACCCGCGATGACGACGCCCTGCTGGCGCTGTGCTCGCTGCTGAACGTGGAAGTGCGGTTGGGCAGCGACCCGTTCTGAGATTCACCGGTAGCGCCGGGCCATGCCCGGCGGCTTCTCGCCGCGCTGGATGAATCGTGTCCAATGTGTCGCGGCAGGTTCCGCGCGCATTGCGATGCGTTCATGCCAATCGCGCCCTCGTGTTCCTTGGGCGCGCCTACGGCCGGTACTGCGCCCTGGCATTGGCGATCACCGCTTTCACCTGCGCGCGATCGACGTGCCGGGAAATGGCCACCGCGCCCAGCGCCAGCGCCTGCGCACGCAGTTCGGCGGTGACATCGTAATGCGCCCCGCTGGCCTTGTTCTGGAAGGCTCGCGAGGGAATGCCGAGCTGCGCCGCCATCGCGTGCAGCTCGGCCAGGGTATCGGCCATCAGGTGCGCCCAGCGCTGACCGCGCCAGGGATGCACCGCGTCATCGACGTAGACCGACACCGCCGCCGCCGGATCAGGCCTGCGGCTTGCCGTCGGCGTCGGCGGCCGTAGCGGCCTCGGCGTCGGCAGCGCCTTCGGCGCCGGCAGTATCCGCAGCCGCTTCATCGGCAGCTTCGCCTTCGGCGGCTGCGTCTTCAGCCTGCTCGCTGGCGAACTCGGCCACCAGCTTGTCCAGGTACTCCTCGCCGGTCTGGCCTGCTTCTTCGGCCAGGGTGTCGAGCAGCTTCTGCATCAGCTCGGAATATTCCAGGGTGACCTTGCGGCCTTCGGCTTCCTGCACGTTGGACAGGTGCTTGAGCATGGCCAGCATCGGCACCGGGTTGTCGGCGTTGCCCATGGTCTGGCCACCGATGGCCAGCAGCCACTCGCGGCCCTGCAGGCCGATGGCGGCCACGGCCTGGCCGTCCTCGTTGACCAGCACGGCATGGTTCTGCACCTGCTGCTGGGCGTTCAGACGGAGGAACGGGCGCTTGGCCTGGTGCTTCTTGCGCTTGTCGCGCTTGGCCTTGGAGGACTGGGACATGGGGTGGGATCACCTGGAAACGGAAAGACCGCCATTGTACTGGGTGCCGCGCTGCGCGCTCGCCGGGCATGGCCCGGCGCTACCTTTGGGCGCTGGGATCCGGTAGCGCCGGGCCATGCCCGGCGGAACCCGGTCAGGGCTCAGAGCCCTTTCCTGCAGAAAGGGATCCGACCCCTGCTGGCCCCTGCGCGGCCTGCACGTCCGGATCCACGGTAGTCGCCGACAGGCCCACCTGCGGCCCGGCGCCGGCCAGCGCGGCTTCCTCGGCGGCCTTGGTCATCACCACGATGCTGATGCGGCGGTTGATCGGGTTCTGCGGGTCGGTCCTGTCGAACAGCACCGACGAAGACAGGCCGACCACGCGGGTGATCTTGCCGTCGTCCATGCCGCCATCGATCAACGCGCGGCGCGCGGCATTGGCGCGGTCGGCGCTCAGTTCCCAGTTGCCGTAGCCGCGTGCGGCCGAATAGGCGGTGATGTCGGTGTGGCCGGTCAGGCTGATCCGGTTCGGCACGTGGTTCAGGTACTCGGCCAGCTCATGCAGGATCTGCTGCGTGTACGGCTTCAGGGTGGCGCTGCCGAGGTCGAACATCGGCCGGTTCTGCTTGTCCACGATCTGGATGCGCAGGCCTTCCGGGGTCAGGTCCAGCAGCAGCTGGTCCTTGAACGGCTCCAGCGCCTGGCTGCGGCTGATCGCCTCCTGCAGTTCCTTCATCAGCGCTTCCAGCTGCTGCTTGTCGCGCTGCTGTTCGTCCACCGGCTGCGGTATCGACTTCTGCTGGTTCTGGAAGGGATCGTTGCTGTTGCCACGCGAGACGTCGGTGGCGCCACCCAGCTTGATCATCGAAGTGCTGGCACCGCCCGGCCCGGCCATGCCCGGCGCCGGCGTCGCGCTGGAGCCGACCAGCGGGCTGGGGTTGCGGAAGTATTCGGAAATGGCCGCGCGCTCGGGCTTGCTGGTGCTGGCCATCAGCCACAGCACCAGGAAGAAGGCCATCATCGCGGTCACGAAGTCGGCATAGGCCACCTTCCACGAACCGCCGTGGTGGGCGGCGTGGCCGGCCTTCTTGACCCGGCGGACGATGACGGTGGGCTTGGTCTCGGCCATGGCTTACTTGACCGTCTTCAGGTGCTGCTCGAAGTCGGAGAACGCCGGGCGCACGTTCGACGGCAGCGTCTTGCGGGCGAACTCCAGCGCGATCTTCGGGTTGTAGCCGCGCAGGCAGGCCAGCAGGGCAGTTTTCACCGACTCGTAGATGCGGCTGTCCTGCTCGGCGCGGGCTTCCATCGCCGACGCCATCGGGCCGACGAAGCCGTAGCCCAGCAGGATGCCGAGGAAGGTGCCGACCAGCGCGCCGGCCACATGGCCACCCACTTCGACGATGTCGCCGCCGATCGAGCCCATGGTGATGACGATGCCCAGCACCGCCGCCACGATGCCGAAACCGGGCAGGCCGTCGGCGACCTTGGTCAGTACCTGCGACGGCGCCATCGCCTCGGCGTGGTGCTTCTCCAGCTCCAGCTCCAGCAGCGGCTCCAGCTCGTGCGGCTCGATGTTGCTGCCGATCATCAGGCGCAGGCAGTCGGTGATGAAGTCGATCAGGTGGTGATCGGCCTGCACCTTCGGGTAGTTGCCGAACAGCGCGCTTTCGGCCGGGCGCTCGACGTGGTCTTCCAGCGCCATGAAGCCTTCGCGGCGGGCCTTGTTGAGCAGTTCGTAGACCAGGCTGAGGACATCGATGTAGTCCTGCTGCTTGTAACGCGGGCCCTTGAACACGCCGACCATGGCCTGCAGCGTCTGCTTGACCGTCTTGGCCGGGGTGCCGACCAGGAACGCACCCAGCGCGGCACCGCCGATGATGACCAGTTCGTAGGGCTGCCACAGCGCCCCAAGGCGGCCGTGTGCGCCGAGGTAGCCGCCCAGCACGCTGATGATGACGACCAGGAATCCAACGATGATGAGCATGGCGCGACGCAAGGAGAGGGGATATCTCCTTGTCGGCCTGACACCGGTGTTTCTGAAGAGGGAATTCTGTGAAGTCGGTCAGCAGGGCAGTGCGGCGGGTGTCAGCCTGCCACGCCGGCTTCCGCGCCGCCACGCTGCAGCGGATTGGGCCAGGGCTCGCCGTTGCCGGTGAACGAAAGTGAGACCGAGTTCAGGCAATGGCGCTCGTAGGTGGGCGGCGGACCGTCCGGGAACACGTGGCCCAGGTGGCTGCCGCAGCGGGCGCAGGTGATCTCGGTGCGCACCATGCCGTGGCTGCTGTCGCGGATCTCGCGCACATGTGCCGGGTCGAACGGAGCGAAGAAACTGGGCCAGCCGGTGCCCGAATCGAACTTGGTGCTGGAGCGGAACAGCGGCAGCGCGCACAGCCGGCAGCAGTAGACCCCCTCACGCTTGTTGTCGAGGAACACGCCGCAGAAGGGTGCCTCGGTGCCATGCTGCAGCAGCACGCGGCGCTCCTCGGCGCTGAGCCCGGCGACCAGGGCGTCGGTCTGCGTGGCGGTGGGGGGCGTCAGATCGAAAGCGCTCATGCCGGCTCTCCGTGGGGTTGTGGCCTGGGATGCCGCAGACGTGGGGGTGTCGGCACGCGCTTGCAAGTGTGATGGCCGTTCATGGGCGGCACACAGGGTCAGGTGCAGGGTGGATAGGGTCCACCCTGGAGCGCGCCATGAAACCCCGTCTGGTACTACTGTTGACGGCCCTGCTGCCTCTGCTTGCCCAGGCGCAGGTGCCCACCGGCAATCCGACCGCCACCCGCAGCGGTTCGACGCTGGCACCGCCGCCTGTCGCCCCGCCACCGCAGGCATCGCGCCCGCAGCCGCAGGTGCTGCCCTCGCCGCAGCCGGCCCAGCCGATCCGCTCGACCGGCCCGGCCCAGGTCGCCCCCACGCCCGCACCGACGTTGCCGGACAAGGTCTACGACCGCAACGGCCGCATCGTTCCCGGCGTCAAACCGGTCGGCCCCAACCGCGTGTTCGACTCGCGCACCGGCCGCTACTACGACAGCGTACCCACCGGCGACGGCCAGCAGATCAAGCGCTGACCCCAGCGCCTGAAACCGATCGCGTAACCATAGAGAGAGAGCGCAGCGACCCGCTGTCGCTCTTTTTTCTTTTTCTTTTCCGTGGCTGGCGCCCGCATGAACCTGTCCAAGGCCGGGCGGGTGGGCTGTGCAGGGGCGTAAGCGGATGGCGCGCCCGAGCCTACAGGGACGTATTCACGGCGTCCCCTGCACAGCCCACCCG
>NZ_JBSPUD010000029.1:0-47915 GCF_056861525.1 Stenotrophomonas sp. 82F1 | reverse complement strand
CCACCGTGCCGACCAACGGTCGGCACCCACCGCCTCAGCCGCCGCGCAGTTCCGCCAGCTGGGCCTGCAGCTCGGCCACGGCCGCTTCCAGCTGGGCCACGCGTTCGGCCAGGCCGGGCTCGGCCGACTCGGCACTGCCGCCACTGCTGGCGTACTTCGCTGCCAACGCCGCGCCGTCCACTTCACCGCACAGCAGGTGCATGTAGCGGTCCTCGCGCTGGCCGCTGACGCGCGGCAGCACCACCAGCAGGGCACGCTGCTGCAGGCGTTCGATCGCGTGGCGGGCTTCGTCGGTATCGGCGAAGCGATGCAGGCGCTCGGCACGGGTGACCAGTTCGCCCAGGGTCTGCGGCCCGCGCAGCAGCAGCAGGGCCAGCAGCACGGTCTGCTGCCGGGTCAGGTCCAGCGCGCTCTGCAGGCGGTGCTCGTAGCGGTCGGCGCGCGAGGAGAAGTGCTGGCGGGCCAGGCCCAGGGTCTCCAGCTGGCGCAGCGCATGCTCCACGCTGCCGGCGCTCACGTTCATCACCGGCTCGCGGGCGGTCTTCTGGTTGGCGGCCGATTGCGCGGCGTTGACCGTCAGTGGGTAGGTGTCCGGGGTGGTGGCTTCCTTCTCCACCAGGCAGCCCAGCAGGCGGGCCTGTACGGCATCCAGCAGCGGAACGTCGGGGGTCTGGGCAGGATCGGTCATGGCGGCTTCCGGAAGACAACAGGTCAACCACCAAGCATAGCCGTCCCGGCGGTGCCTTTGCCGGTAAAATGGGCCGGTATATCTGATTGCCGGTGAATCCATGCGTCGTCCTGTGTCCCTGTCTTTGACCCTGCTCGCCACCGCGGCGCTGGGCCTGTCCGCCTGCAAGCGCGTGGAAGCGCCTGCCGAAGCCGCCACCCCGCAAGCGCCGGCCGCTGCCGCCAAGGCCGACGGCGCGCTTGACGCGACCGCCAACGACAACCTCAATGCCGTGCTGTGGATGCAGCGCGCGCAGGAATACAAGGCGATCACCGAGCAGACCTACCGCGCGGCCGCCGACCACCTGGACGTCGCGCTGAAGGAAGCCCACTGGGATGCGCTGGTGCCGGAAGAGCGCGGCAACGAGGCCAAGGGCCTGAAGCCGGCCGTGGTGCTGGACGTGGATGAGACCGTGCTGGACAACTCGCCTTACCAGGCGCGCCTGGTGCGTGACGGCAAGGAATACGACGAACTCAGCTGGGACCAGTGGGTTGCCGAAAAGAAGGCCAAGGCCATTCCCGGCGTGGTCGATTTCGCCAAGGCGGCCAACGCCAAGGGCGTGACCCTGCTGTACATCTCCAACCGCGCCGTGCACCTGAAGGACGCGACCCTGGCCAACCTGCGCGAGCAGGGCCTGCCGGTGGCCGATGACAGCGTGTTCCTCGGCTTGGGCACCGTGGTCGAAGGCTGCGAGCAGGCCGGCAGCGAGAAGAACTGCCGCCGCCGCCTGGCCGGCCAGAAGTACCGTGTGCTGATGCAGTTCGGCGACCAGCTGGGTGACTTCGTGGAAGTGACCGCCAACACCAATGATGGCCGCGACGCGCTGCTGCAGCAGTACCACGACTGGTTCGGCGAGCGCTGGTGGATGCTGCCCAACCCGACCTACGGCGGCTTCGAGCCGGCGCAGTTCAACAACGATTACGCGCAGTCGCGCCAGGCCCGCCACGACGCCAAGCGTGCCGCGCTGGACTACGCGCCGTGAGCCGCGCCCCGCTGCCGCTGCGTGACGACGAGCGTCTGATCTTCGCGCTGGACGTGCCTGACCGCGTGCAGGCGCTGGAGTGGGTCGACCGCCTTGGTGACAGCGTGGCGTTCTACAAGATCGGCATGGAACTGCTCGCCTCCGGTGAGTACTTCCAGGTACTGGACGAACTGGCGCGCCGCGACAAGCGGGTGTTCGTCGACCTGAAGTTCTTCGATATCCCCGCCACCGCCGCGGCGGTGATCAAGCGCCTGGCGCAGTGGCCGGTCAGCTACGCCACCATCCACGGCTGGCACCCGGCGATGATGGAGGCCTGCGCGGCCGCCAACGGCGGCGACATGCGCTTGTTGGCGGTGACCGTGCTGACCTCGATGGGCCGCCCGGACCTGGCGCAGATGGGCATCGACCGCGAGCCGGTGGAGGTCGTGGTCGAGCGCGCGCTGGCCGCACAGGCTGCGGGCATCGACGGCGTGATCGCTTCCGGCCAGGAAGCGGGTCCGATCCGTGCCGCGACCGGCGCCGGTTTCTCGATCGTCTGCCCGGGCATCCGCCCCGGTGGTCCGGTCGGCGATGACCAGAAGCGCACCGTGGGGGTGGCGCAGGCGTTTGCCGATGGCGCCGATGCCATCGTGGTCGGTCGTCCGATCCGCCTGGCGACCGATCCGCAGGCCGCAGCACGGGCGATCCAGCAGGAAATCGCGACGGCTTTGGCCGCGCGCTGATCCCCGCTCCGACGGCGGTCACGCTGGCACTACGAACGCCATCCCGCCGAATGCGGGATGGCGTTCGCATTTGTGCCTGTTGCCCTGACGCACCCGACCCCAGCCCGGGAAACTGTGCGCCACATCGCGCTGCGCGGTTGGAGCGGCCTCTATCACTCGATGCACCAGCACGGACCGCGGCCGTGCCGGTTCCAACCATCGACAGAGGAATACACGGATATGTATCGCAGCCCCTCTTTGCTGTTCGCCAGCCTGTTGGCCGCCGCCATCGTCTTTCCCGCTGCGGCGGCACCCCAGCCCCGCGAAGCGCCGCGCATCATCGGCGGCGAGGCTGCCAGGCCCGGCGACTACCCGTTCATGGTCAGCATCCAGCGCCTGTCGTTCGGTGACAGTGACCACGGTCGCCACTGGTGTGGCGGCACGCTGATTTCCCCCTCATGGGTGCTGACGGCCTCGCACTGCGTGGACGGCGATCGCCCCGCTGATCTGGCCGTGCTGGGTGGCGTCACTGCGCTGTCGACCGAACCGTCGGCACGCGCATCCAACGTCACGGCCATCCACATGCATCCGGCGTTCAACAGCGGCAATTCGCTGGAGCATGACGTCGCCCTGATCCATCTGGGTACGCCGTTGGCCGATGCGCAGCCGGTGGCGCTGCGGTTGCGGCCCGATGCCAGCTATCTGAAGCCCGGCAGGCAGTTCACGGTGATCGGCTGGGGCGACACCGATATCACCGACGGGCGGCTCTATCCCACCCAGCTGCAGACGGTGCAGACCCCGTTTGTGCCCTTCGCCGAGTGCCAGCAGGCGTATGCAGGCGAGTTGGCACGCGGCAAGGTCATCTGCGCCGGCCGCGAGGGGGTCGACAGCTGCCAGGGCGATTCCGGCGGTCCGCTGCTGCTGCGCCTGCGCGAGGGCTGGACCCAGTTCGGTGTCGTCAGCTGGGGCGAAGGCTGCGCGCTGGCCGGGTATCCCGGCGTTTATGCCCGAATCGCCGAAAAACATGCCGTAGATTTCATAGAAGCGGTCTGGAAACGCGATTGATTCAATGAAATCAATGGGTTGAGTGATGTTTTGTCATGTGTTGCGTTAACTTTGCGGGCAGCGTAGGATCGCCGCCATCCGGTCTTCGGGCCGGACATGCGCCACAACACTGTCCACCGGCCTTGCGCCGGTTTGAAGAGTCTGCGATCCCTGTGATCCGGGCTCTTTTTTTTGTCCGTCCGGTGCGGGCAGGACCCGTCGGCGCATGTCGTGAATCCACCGCGCAGCGCAGGCCATGGCGGAAACCGTGACGCCCCGGCTTGCCGCTGTCATGTCGCAGGCCGCAAGATGCGGACCGGTCCGGGGAGTCCGATTGCATGAGCGTGGTAGTGCGAGGAAGGTCTGCGCGGGGATGGGGGTTGGCGGCCATGCTGCTGCTGGCCATCGCCGCGTGCCGTGAATCCGGCAGTGATCCGGCCGCCGCGCCGGCCGAACCTGTCGCCGCCGTACAGGCGATGGCGCAACGGCTGGCCGAGGACGACCTGGTCGGCTACGCAAAACTGTCGGTGCCGCCCAGCCAGTACCAGCGCCTGCAGCAGGCCTGGGCCGATGGCCACAGCCAGTGGCCGCTGACCGGACTGCCGCTCGGCGACCAGCTGCTGCCGATGCTGGCGGCGCTGCGCGAGCCCGGCGCCACCGTGCAGCTGCAGCACAGTTTTGACCGCCAGCTGGCCGGCCAGGCCCGCGCCGTGCGCCAGGCCGCGCAGTCGATGGGCAACTTCGGTGTGCAGTACCTGCGGCACCAGAAGGGCTACACGCCTGGCCAGCAGGCGCATTACATCCAGCTGGTGCAGACCCTGGCCGCGTGGGCCCAGGACGCGCCGATCAGCGACCGCGCCAGGGCCCGCAGCAGCATCGCCGCGCTCGTCGGTGCCGCGGCCCAGGTCGGCTTCCAGGACGACGCCGGCCTGCAAGCTGCGGGGATGGAAGGCAGCCTGCAGCAGCTGGCGCCGTTCATCCACACGGTCAAGGCTGTGCTGGCCAGCTACGGGCTGGGCGTGGACGAGGCGCTGCGCAGCGTGCGCGGCGAGCTGTTGTCGGTGGAAGGGGACAACGCCCTGGTGCGCCTGCAGTACGAGCTTGCCGGCCGCGCAATGACCGTGCAGGTGCCGCTGAGCCGGCGCGAGGGCCACTGGTACCTGACCCGCACCCTGGCCGATACCGACGCCCTGTTGCGCCAGGCCGATGCCGCCCGCGCCGCCGCTGCTCCGGACCCTGTGCCCGCCCCCGCAACCGATGGGGAAGCGGCAACGCCATCGGCTAAGCCATAATGACGTCGATGTCGAAACAGAACCCGCTGCCGTTCCCCGGCGAAGAATCCCAGCCGACGCCCGCCGACACGGCGCCTGCGTCCCCCTCGACCGACGCCGGCACGCCGCCAGCGGCGACGCCTGTGCACGCGCGTCCTGCCGGTCGCCGCCCGCTGTGGGCGCGCCTGCTCGGGCGTCTGGTGGAACCCTGGCTGTCGCTGAAGATCGAGCCGGAAGACCCGGGCCAGTACAACGATGGCCGCCCGGTCATGTACGTGCTGGAAGACTACGGCCTGTCCAACGCACTGATCCTGGACAAGGCCTGCCGCCAGGCAGGCCTGCCGTCGCCGCTGGTGCCGCTGGCGGGTGACCCCACCGGCCGCAAGCGCGCTTACCTGGCGCTGTCGCGCCGCAGCTCCAGCAACTCGCTGATTCCCGAACAGCGCGGCGCCAAGACCCATTCCGATTCGCTGGCCAAGGTCCTGCAGGCCCATCGCGTGCGCGACGATCTGGACGTGCACCTGGTGCCGGTATCGATCTTCGTCGGTCGCGCCCCGGACAAGCAGAGCGGCTGGTTCGCCGTGCTGTTCTCGGAAAACTGGGCGCTGGTCGGCCGTTTCCGCCGCCTGCTCGGCCTGCTGCTGAACGGCCGCAACACCATCGTCCGCTTCGCACCGCCGATCTCGCTGCGCTCGACCATCGACGAGGGCCTGGAGCCCGAGCGTACGGTGCGCAAGCTGCAGCGCGTACTGCGTACCCATTTCCGCCGCATCCGCGAGTCGGTGATCGGTCCTGACCTGTCGACCCGGCGCCTGCTGGTGGACCAGGTGCTGGCCGCCGAGACGGTGCGTGAGGCGATCGCCTCCCAGGCCAAGCGCGACAACAGCAAAACCAGCGATGCCTGGAAGAAGGCGCACGCCTACGCCTGGGAAATCGCCGCGGACTATTCCAGCCCGGTGGTGCGCTCGGCAAGCTTCATGCTCAGCCACGTGTGGAACCGCATCTACGCCGGCGTGCTGGTGCACCACCTGGACAAGTTCAAGGCCGCCGCACCGGGCCACGAAGTGGTCTACGTGCCCAGCCACCGCAGCCACATGGACTACCTGCTGCTGTCCTACCTGCTGTACGACCGTGGCATCGTGCCGCCGCACATCGTGGCCGGCATCAACCTGAACCTGCCGGTGGTCGGCACCCTGCTGCGCAAGGGCGGTGCGTTCTTCATCCGCCGCTCGATCCGTGGCAACGCGCTGTACTCGGCGGTGCTCAGCGAGTACGTCGCGCAGCTGGTCGCAGGCGGCTATTCCATCGAGTACTTCGTCGAGGGCGGGCGCTCGCGTACCGGCCGCCTGCTGCAGCCCAAGGGCGGCATGATCTCGATGACCCTGCGCGCGTTCCTGCGCCAGCCGCGCAAACCGGTGCTGTTCCAGCCCATCTACATCGGCTACGAGAAGCTGATGGAAGGTGGCAGCTACCTGGATGAACTGTCCGGGCGGCCGAAGGAAAAGGAATCGATCTGGCAGCTGCTGTGGGGCATCCCCAAGGTGCTCAAGCAGAATTACGGCCAGGTGGTGGTGAACTTCGGCGAACCGATCGCGCTGAACGACGTGCTGGCCGAGAAGGCCCCGGAGTGGGGTGGCGAGGCGGTGTCCGAGGACGAGAAGCCCTCGTGGCTGTCGACCACCGTCGACACCCTGGCAGAGCGCATCCAGGTGCGCATCAACGGCGCCGCCGACGTCAATCCGATCAACCTGCTGGCGCTGGCCCTGCTGTCCACGCCCAAGCATGCGATGGGCGAGGCCGACCTGATCGCGCAGATCGAGCTGTGCAAGACCCTGCTGGTGGAGATGCCGTATTCGGGCCGGGTTACGGTGACCCCGCACTCGCCGGAGCGGATCATCGCCCACGCCGAAGAGATCAACGTCCTCACCCGCATCAAGCACCCGCTGGGCGACGTGCTCAGCGTCAGCGGCGATACCGCGGTGCTGCTGAGCTATTTCCGCAACAACGTGGTGCACCTGTTCACCGCGTCGTCGTGGGTGGCCTGCTGCTTCCAGAACAACCGCCGCATGAGCCGCACCGGCCTGGTCCAGCTGGGCCGCACGGTGTACCCGTTCCTGCAGGCCGAACTGTTCCTGCCGTGGACCGAGGACGAGTTCGCCCAGCGCATCGACCAGACCATCGACGTGTTCGTGCGTGAGGGCCTGCTGCAGAACGTCAACGAAGACGACGGCGGCATCCTCGCGCGCAACACCGGGCAGACCGACGAAGTGTTCCGCCTGCGGGCGATCGGGCATTCGCTGCAGCAGGCGTTCGAGCGGTATTACATCGCCATTTCGGTGCTGGTGAAGAATGGCCCGGGCACGCTCGGCGCCGCCGAGCTGGAAAGCCTGTGCCAGCAGGCCGCGCAGCGCCTGAGCCTGCTCTACGCGCCGGCCGCGCCGGAGTTCTTCGACAAGTCGCTGTTCCGCGGCTTCATCCAGAAGCTGCGCGAGCTGCGCCTGGTGTGGCCGGACGAGAACAGCAAGCTGCTGTTCGACGAGCGCCTGGATGCCTGGGCCAAGGATGCCAAGTTCATCCTCGGCCGCGAACTGCGCCACACCATCGAACGGGTCAGCCCGGAAGCGGCGCGCCCGGACGAACCGGCACCGCAGGATTGAACCTGCGGCGCCTGTCGGGCCTGGCCGCGTTGATCGCGGTCGGAGGCCTTGCGGTTGTTGCTTCAGTGCAGGCTGCAGAGGCCTGTGTGGACGATACCCTGCCGGGGCGACTAGCCGATGCGCCGGTGCGGCTGTGTGTCGAGGCAAAGGCCGGGCAACCGGCGCGCTACCGTCTGTGGCTGGCTGGCGAGGTGCGTATCAGCGGTGATGAACCGGCTGCTCGGCAGGGTCTTGCCGGGGACTGGTACGGCCATCCGCTGGGGCTGCGCTGTACCGGTGCTAGCAACGTGCGTCGCTGCGACCTGACCGTGGACGGCGAAGCGGCCTGGAATGCGGAGCTGGTGCTGCCGCGTTGATGCACGGCCCCATCCACGCATGGCGTGGATCTACCGGGATGTCCCGGCGTGGCGTGGATCCAGGTGTTGCCGGGTCGCGTCATCCACGCATGGCGTGGATCTACCGGGATGTCCCGGCGTGGCGTGGATCCAGGTGTTGCCGGGTCGCGTCATCCACGCATGGCGCGGATCTACCGGGATGTCCCGGCGTGGTGTGGATCCGTGTGTTGCCGGGCCGGGCCGGGCCATCTGCTTTCGGGGCGGCGTGGGCCTGCAGTAGATCCACGCCATGCGTGGATGGGCCACCGGTTACGCCGGTTCGTCCGGAATCTGCAGGCTTTCCAGCTTGGTGATGCAGTCCTTCAACTGCAGCTTGCGCCGCTTCAGCCGCTTGAACTCCAGCTCATCCTCGCCGTTGGCGGCCATGCGCGCGATCTGTTCATCCAGCGACCGGTGCTCGGCGCGCAGGGTGAGCAGGCGTTCGACGATTTCGGCGGGGTTGTAGGTGTCCACGGTCTCCGAGCATACACAGCGACGATGACTACCGGGAGAGGGGAATCCCGACCCCGGGTCCGGGCTGCCGCAAGCCGGTAGAATGGCGCCATGTCCGCCGTGATCTCCCTGCCCGATCCCCCGCAGCGCGCTTCGCGCGATCCGCGCGTGGCCGGGCACCGGGCGGACAAGCTGGGCAAGCACCTGCGCCGCCAGGTCGGCCAGGCCATCGCCGACTTCGGCATGATCGAAGCGGGCGACAAGGTCATGGTCTGCCTGTCCGGCGGCAAGGACAGCTACACCCTGCTGGACCTGCTGCTGCAGCTGCAGAAAAAGGCGCCGGTGCCGTTCGAACTGGTGGCGGTGAACCTGGACCAGAAACAGCCCGGTTTCCCCGAGCATGTCCTGCCGGAGTACCTGGCCGGGCTGGGCGTGCCGTACCAGATCATCGAACAGGACACGTATTCGGTGGTCAGCCGGGTCATCCCGGAAGGCCGGACGATGTGTTCGCTGTGCTCGCGCCTGCGCCGTGGCGCGCTGTACAACCACGCCAAGGTGCATGGCTTCAGCAAGATCGCGCTGGGCCATCATTGCGATGACGTGGTGGCGACGTTCTTCCTGAACCTGTTCCACCATGCCAAGCTGGCCGCCATGCCACCGAAGCTGCTCAGCGACGATGGCCAGCACGTGGTGATCCGCCCGCTGGCGTACGTGCGCGAGCACGACATCGCGCAGTACGCGCAGGCCCGCCGTTTTCCGATCATTCCCTGCACCCTGTGCGGCAGCCAGGAAAACCTGCAGCGTCGGCAGGTCGGCCTGATGCTCAAGCAGTGGGACCAGGACCATCCCGGGCGCATCGAACAGATCGCACGTGCGATGGCCGACGTGCGACCTGCGCAGCTGGCCGATGCCGCCCTGTTTGATTTCATGGCCCTGGGCCGCCGTGGCGATGCGGCGCATGCCGATGCCTGGCTGGCCGACGCAGTTCCCGAGACGCCTGCCGTTTAAGGTCGGGCGCCCTTCTTCTTCAGACACCGGAATTCCATGTTCTTTCGCAACCTGACGTTCTTCCGCTTCCCGACCTCCACTGATTTTTCCGAAGTCGATACCCTGCTGCCGCACGCCCTGCTGAAGCCGGTCGGCGCGCTGGAAATGAACTCGCGTGGTTTCATCTCGCCGTTCGGCCGCGAAGAGAAGGAAGCGCTCTCGCACCGCATTGCCGAACACCTGTGGCTGACCGTCGGTGGCGAGGACAAGATCCTGCCCGGCGCGGTGGTCAACGACCTGCTCGAGCGCAAGCTGGAAGAGATCGAGGAGAAGGAAGGCCGCCGCCCCGGTGGCCGTGAGCGCAAGCGCATGAAGGACGACCTGCTGCATGAACTGCTGCCGCGCGCCTTCGTGAAGTCCTCGCGCAACGACGCCTTCATCGACCAGTTGCACGGCTACGTGGTGGTGGACACCTCCAGCCGCAAGACCGGCGAGTACTTCATGTCCGACATCCGTGGCCTGCTCGGCAGCTTCCCGGCGATGCCGCTGAACGCCGAAGTCGCGCCGCGCTCGATCCTGACCGGCTGGATCGCCGGCGAGCCCCTGCCCACCGGCTTCAGCCTGGGCGAGGAGTGCGAGATGAAGGATCCTGTGGAAGGCGGCGCGGTGGTCAAGTGCCAGCACCAGGAACTGCGCTGCGACGAGATCGACAAGCACCTGGACGCCGGCAAGCAGGTGACCAAGCTGGCCCTGGTGTTCGAGGACAACCTGTCGTTCGTGCTGGGCGACGACCTGATCGTGCGCAAGCTGAAGTTCCTGGACGGTGCGCTGGACCAGCTGGAGCACGCGGACGAAGACGGCCGCCGTGCCGAGTTCGACGCCCGCTTCGCCCTGCAGAGCGCGGAGATCCGTCGCCTGTTCCTGTTGCTGGAAGAAGCCTTCAAGCTCAGCAAGGCTGACTGAACAGGCAGGCCGTCGGCCGCCGGTCATCCGGCGGCCCCGCACGGCGCTATGCTGGGAGCATGAGCCGTCTGCTGCGCCGCCTGATCTCGCCGGTCCCTGCCGCCACCGTACAGCGCGACACCGTTCGCCTGCGGCTGGAGGATGTCGAGATCGAGGTACTGCGTGTGCGCGATCCGCGCGCGCGCCGGATCAAGCTCAGCGTCGATGAGCGCGGTGCACGACTGACACTGCCGCCGCGTGCCAGCCTGGTGATGGGCGAGCGTTTCCTCGAACAGCATCGCGACTGGCTGGGCCTGCAGCTGCGCGTTTACCAGGGACACGGCCTGCCCGCCGCGTTGCAGCCCGGTGTTGAAGGCGTGCTGCCGCTGCGCGGCGAACTGTTGCCGCTGCGCTGGCAGGAAGGGCGCTACGCGCGGTTGGAAATCGACGAACACGGTGCCTGCGTGCAATGGCCGAGCCGCGGCGGCGATGCGACCCTGCGTCGCCTGCTGCGCGAGTTCTACGAAGCACAGACCCGCGCCGATGTCGGCCGCTGGCTGCCGAAGTACCTGCCCGGCCTGCCGCGCGCACCCAGCCGCCTGCGCTTGAAGGTGATGTCCTCGCAATGGGGCTCGCTGGCCCCCGACGGCAGCATGGCGCTGGATCTGGCCCTGGTACTGGGCAGCCCCGCCGCGTTCGAGTACGTGCTGGTGCACGAACTCTGCCACCTGATCCAGGCCAACCACTCGCCCGCGTTCTGGCACGAAGTGGAACAACGCTTCCCCGACTGGCGCGAACAGCGCGACTACTTCCAGCTGGAAGGGCGCAGATTGAAAGCAATGCTTCGGCAGCTGCTGTAGCGCTGTGATTTTGTAGAGCCGAGCCATGCTCGGCTATCGCGCGCGGCGCGGATGTTCAGCCACCGCGACCAAGAGCAGCCGAGCATGGCTATGCCGGTCGTCCTGACCGGCACCCTCCGGGCCGTCGCAAGCGACGTTGGCAGCGGCTCCTGCCGCTACCTTCGGCACTACAAAAGCGCGCGCAGCGCGCGACCCGCGTTGCTCCTGCTCTTCTTTTTCTCTTCCGTGGTGAGCACGGAAACCCTCCGTGGCCGGGCGGGGTGGGTTGCGCAGGGGCGTGAGCCGCATGGATGCGGCGACCGAGCTTACATGGACGTACTTGCAGCGACCCCTGCGCAATCCACCCCGCCCGGCCAACCACGGCTTTTGATTTGAACGGCCACCACGAGGGGCTCAGCCGTTGGCCGAAAACCTCATCGACCCACGCGCAATGCCGCCGCCTCGGCCCATCGCGCCGCCACCCGCGGAGCGGTGATGCACACCGCCTGATCGGTCACCGTGGTCACCGCCCGCTCCAGCAGCTGGATGTCCGCCTCGTGCTGGCGCGCCACATGCGGATCCTCGAAGAAGATCGCGCGCTGGCAACGGCCTTCCAGCACGCGGTCGGCAATCTGCGCGTCGCCGCCCATCGGGCCACTCTGGTAGCGCGTCACCCACGCCGTATCCGCGGGCCAGCCGCGGCTCCAGGCCAGCTCGTTCAAGCGCTGGCCGGTGGTGCCGGTGGCTACCCGTTCGCCGAAGCGCGCCAGCACGTCGAAGTGTTCATCGGCGAACGCCAGCATCGCCGGCTTCATCGCATCGTGCGCGATCAACGCCAGCGTCTGCCCTTCGAACGCATGCAGGTCGTCGGCGCCGGCATCGGCAGCCAGGCCCGCATGGACGCGCTCCACCTCGATCCAGTCGCGGGCGGTGGCCACGGTGGAAATGAACGGCTTGCCGTGGATCACGCACTGGCGCTTGAGCGCGGTCGCCTCGGGGAACACCGAGGAGGGGTCGACCGGATCCATCAGGTAGACCGCACCGTCCAGCGTGCGCTCGGCGCCCATGCCCACCACTTCGGCCACCAGCTTCATCAACCCGCCTTCGCGACCGTACGGATAGCGCTGCAGGCCGTCGTAACCGGCAAGGAAACCGTTGCGCTGGATCGCATCGTGGGTACGGCCGACCGCACACAGGGTCACGCCCAGTTCGCGCAGCCCGGGTTCGCTGGCGCGCAACCAGCGGAACAGTGCCGCGCGCGCGTCGTGATGATGGAGACGGTTGGCGGCCAGGCCGATGCGCATCGAAAGCTCCGGGATCGGTAGAAGCGGCAGTGTATGTCGCTATTGGCGGTTTCGGAGGGTTTTACACATTTCCTCATTGTTGCTGGGAAATGCGTCGCTAGCGTGGCAGGAGGTCGTATCGCAATGCGGCCACGCCCCTGCTGCGACATGAGGATGTCCACCGTGAATGTCGCTGGCCGCCTGGCCCGCATCGTCGTCCTGTCGCTGTTGTCGGCGCCGGCCTGGGCCGGGCAGTGCGAAGGTCCCATCCTGCTTGCCTATCCCGCCGATCGTGCACCGTTGTCGTCCAGTCAGCACGACCAGCCACACGGCCTGGTGGCCGCCTACCTGGCGCTGCTGCAGGAGCAATACCCCACGCTGCGCGCCACACCGGTCGCGGCGACGGCGCTGGCCGCCGCCGCGCTCCCGCCCGGGACCCACGCCGTGCTCGGTTGGCCGCGCGCGCAGAAGCCGAAAGGCTGGGTGGCCAGCGTGCCCTACCTGCAGGTGCCGCAGGTGATCGTGCGACGCCCCGACGCGCCGCCGATCATCGGCCTGGGCGGACTGCACGGTCGCGGCGTGGCCAGCCCCGACATCGTGCCGCTTGCCAGCAGGCTGGAGGAAGCCGGCGCGGACGTGCCGCTGCTGCAGGTGGCGGCGCTGGACGAGGCATTGCAGCTGCTGATCAGCGGTCAGATCGATGCGGTGGTGGGCAACCTCGTGAACGTGGAAGCCACCCTGCGCAATCAGCCGGGCGGCGCGCTGGACGTAGCGGCGCCGGCCGGCTTCAGCGACGCACTGGTCCTGGCCACGCTGCCGGCGTGCGCGCATCTGGTGGTCCGCTTCAACCAGCTGCAGGCAGGCATGACGCCGGAGCAGCGCGAGGCGTTGCGGGCCCACTGGATCTCGACATCCCCTCGCCGTGGCCTCGCGCCGGTGTCGCCCCTGCGCGGGTCGATCGCCGTGCTGCTGGTGCTGCTGACACTGTGCCTGGTGTATGCGTTCGGCTACTGGCGGCTGCACCGCGAAGGCCTGCGCAGGCAGGCGCTGGAACAGCGCCTGCAGGAGGTCACCGCCAACCTGCCGGCGGTGGTGTACCAGGCGCGGCGCAGCAGTGCCGGCGAGTACAGCGTTCCCCACATCGCCGGCGACGTGCATGCCCTGTTCGGGATCAGCGTGGACACCGCGCGGGTGGACCATGGAAGCCTGCTGGCTGCAGTCCATCCACAGGACCGCCGCTCGGTGCTGGCCTGCGTTGATGCCGCCGCACTGGTGCGCGGGCCCATCGACATCACCTTCCGCACGCGCGGCCCCAACGGCTGGCGCTGGGTACGTTCGCACGGGCGGCCGATTGCCTGCAGCGACAGCGGCGTGGAATGGAGCGGATACTGGATGGACGTGACCGAGGCGCGCGCACGTACGCAGGCACTGAACGATGCCCGGCGTGACGCGGAGCAGGATGCCGCCGCGAAGGCCCATTTCCTGGCCACCATGAGCCACGAGATCCGCACGCCGATGAGCACCTTGCTGGGAATGCTGGAGTGCTTCGGCAGCAGCGCACTGGATACGCGCCAGCGCCAGGTGCTGGCGACCATCGATGATGCAGCGCAGATGCTGCGCCAGATCCTCGATGACGTGCTGCACAGCCAACGCCTGCAGTCCGGCCCGCAGCCACCGCAGTGCCTGCCCACCGACCTGGCCGAGCTGCTGCGGGCGGTGCAGCGCCTGCTGGTACCGGTGGCGGCAAGCAAGGGGCTGCATCTGCGCTGCGAGGTGGATCCCGCGTTGCAGCGGGGATCGTTGGCCGATGCGCTGCGCCTGCGCCAGATCCTGTTCAACCTGGCGGGCAATGCGCTGAAGTTCACCCTGCAGGGTGGGGTGGACCTGCAGGTGCGGGTGCTGCAGCAGCACGAGCAGGGCCAGCAGCTGCGACTGCAGGTCACCGACACCGGCGTGGGCATCAGCCGCGAGCGCCAGCGGGCGGTGTTCGCAGCGTTTACCCAGGCCGAAGCGTCCACCACCCGGCGCTTCGGTGGCAGCGGCCTGGGCCTGGCGATCTGCCGTGAGCTGGCGGCGTCGATGGGCGGGCAACTGCACCTGTGCAGCACGCCGGGCGCGGGCACCACGGTGTGGCTGGACCTGTACCTGCCGGCCTGCGAGGCGCCATTGGCGGAGCATCCTGGCGGTGCGGCTGGCTTGCCAGCGTTGCCGCCGGTACGGGTACTGGTTGCCGAAGACCATCCCACCAACCTGCAGCTGCTGGTCCAGCGCCTGCAGGAACTGGGACTGCAGGTGCATGCCACCGCCAACGGCGAGCAGGCATGGCAGGCGTGGCAGGCACACCGCTTCGCGCTGGTCATCACCGATTGCCACATGCCGGGCATGGACGGCTTTGCGTTGGCCCGCGCGATCCGCGCCGATCCACGGGCCGACGCGGCGCAGGTGCCGATCGTCGCGTTGACCGCCAGCGTGCTCGACAGTACCCGTCAGGCCTGCCTCGACGCTGGCATCGATCGTTTCATCGCCAAGCCGGTCGAGCGCGACGCACTGCACGCCACGCTCGCCGCGGTGCTGACACCGCTGGCCGGTCTGTCAGTGCGCCAGTAGCCGGGCGATGCTGGCGGCAGCGTCGCGACCTTCGGCCACCGCGGTCACCACCAGGTCGGCACCCCGCACCGCGTCGCCACCGGCGAACAGGCGCGGATGGGCGGTCTGGAAGGGCAGCTTGCCCTTGCCTCCAGCAAGGATGCGGCCATTGGCCTGGCCTTCCACGCCGTGCTCGGCCAGCCACGACGGCACGCTGGGCGAGAAGCCGAACGCGATGATCACCACGTCCGCTTCCAGCAGCGACTCGCTGCCCTCGATCTGCACTGCGTTCTGGCGGCCGTTGGCATCGGGCTCGCCCAAGCGCGTCTCGATGACGGTAACCCCGATCACTTCGTCATCGGCGCCGGCTTCGATCGACAGCGGCTGGCGGTTGAACAGGAAGCGCACGCCTTCCTCGCGTGCATTGGCCACTTCGCGCGCGCTGCCCGGCATGTTGGCCTCGTCGCGGCGGTAGGCGCAGGTGACCTTGGCCGCGCCCAGCCGCACCGCACTGCGCACGCAGTCCATGCCGGTATCGCCACCACCGAGGACCACCACGCGCTTGCCATTGAGGTCGGGCAGGGTGATCTGGTCTTCCCAGCCGGCGATCGGCCGGCCCTGCGGATCATCGCCGCCGACGATGCGGCTGTTCTGCACCAGGAACGGCAGCGCCGGCAGCACGCCCTTCAGGTCCTGGCCGTCGAGGCCACCATCGGTGTAGCGATACGCGCCGGTACCGACAAACACCGCATCGTGGGTGTCCAGCAGCTGCTGCAGGCTGATGTCGCGGCCGATCTCCACGCCCAGGCGGAACTGCACGCCCATGCCTTCGAGCACGTCGCGGCGGCGGCGGATCACGTCCTTGTCCAGCTTGAAACTGGGGATGCCGAACTGCAGCAGGCCACCGACCTGTTCGTAACGGTCGTAGACCACCGCGGTGATGCCGGCATGCGCCAGGCGGTCGGCACAGGCCAGGCCTGCCGGGCCGGCACCGATCACGGCCACCGTGTGGCCGGTGGGCTGCACCGCCGTCATGTCCGGCCGCCAGCCGGTGGCCAGTGCGGTGTCGACGATGTACTTCTCCACCGCGCCGATGGTGACCGCGCCAAACTCCTCCAGCGTGCAGCTGCCTTCGCACAGGCGATCCTGCGGGCACACCCGGCCGCACACTTCCGGCAGCGGGTTGGTGCTGTGGCACAGCGTGGCCGCTTCATGGATGCGGTTCTCCTGCACCAGCTGCAGCCATTGCGGGATGGCGTTGTGCACCGGGCACTTCCAGCTGCAGTAGGGGTTGCCGCAGTCCAGGCAGCGGCCGGCCTGGTACTGCGCATCTTCCTTGCCGAACTTTCCGTACAGCTCACCCCAGTCGCCGGAGGTGCGCAGTTCGACCGGGATGCGCTGCGGCATGGTCCGGGGCAGGTCGAGGAACTGGAAGGCGTGCTTGCGGCTCATGATCGTCTCGGCAGTGCGGTGCGCGCGCTCACGCGGCGCGGCGCAGGGTTTCGGTCAGCGACTCGATGCTGGCGGCCTTGGGTTTGACCAGCCAGAACTTGCCGATGTAATCGCGGAACTCATCCATGATCTGCTGCGCCCAGATGCTGCCGGTCAGCTCGCGATGACGGCCGATCAGGCGGTGCAGGTGCTGGCGGTAGTTCTCGAAACCTTCGGCGGATACACGATGGATGTCGATCAGCTCGTGGTTGTAGCGGTCGACGAAATCGCGGTCCACATCCAGCACGTAGGCCAGGCCGCCGGTGAAGCCGGCGCCGAAGTTGAGGCCGACCTTGCCCAGCACCAGCACCACGCCGTCGGTCATGTACTCGCAGCAGTGATCGCCTGCGCCTTCCACCACCGCCAGTGCGCCGGAGTTGCGCACGGCGAAACGTTCACCGGCGCGGCCGGCGGCGAACAGCTCGCCACCGGTGGCGCCGTACAGGCAGGTGTTGCCGATGATCGCGGTGCTGCGTGCCTCGAAGCGTGCGCCACGCGGCGGGCGCACCACCAGGCGGCCACCGGCCATGCCCTTGCCGACGTAGTCATTGGCTTCACCTTCCACTTCCAGGTGCAGGCCGCCGACGTTGAAGGCGCCGAAGCTCTGCCCGGCGCTGCCACGGAAGCGCAGCTCCAGCGGCGTTTCCGCCATGCCCTGGTTGCCGTGCGCGCGTGCCACCGCTCCGGCCAGGCGGGTGCCGATGCTGCGGTCGGTGTTGTGGATCAGGAAGCGATGCTCGCCGCCGCGCTTGTGCTCGATGGCTTCGGCCAGCAGGCCGTCCATCTGCGTGGCCAGGCTGTCCGGTGATTCGTACAGGCGCTGTGCGGCGCAGTGGCTGCCCGGGTAACTGGCGTCGGCCAGCAGCCGCGACAGATCCACGCGCACGTCCTCGCGCGGCGAGACCTCAAGCTGGCGCAGCAGGTCGGTACGGCCGACGATCTCCTGCAGCGAACGTGCACCCAGCACCGACAGCCAACCGCGCACTTCCTCGGCCAGCAGGCGGAAGAAGTTCTCCACGCGCTCGGGCTGGCCGGTGAAGTGGTTCTCGCGCAGGCGCTCGTCCTGGGTGGCCACGCCGGTGGCGCAGTTGTTGAGGTGGCAGATGCGCAGGTACTTGCAGCCCAGCACGATCATCGGCGCGGTGCCGAAACCGAAGCTGTCCGCGCCCAGCAGCGCCGCCTTGACCACGTCCAGGCCGGTCTTCAGGCCGCCGTCGGTCTGCAGCAGGGTGCGCCCGCGCAGGTCGTTGGCCACCAGCGCCTGGTGCGCCTCGGCGATGCCCAGTTCCCACGGCACGCCGGCATAGCGGATCGAGCTGACCGGCGACGCGCCGGTACCGCCGTCGTGGCCGGAAATGGTGATGAGGTCGGCGCCGGCCTTGACCACGCCGGCAGCGATCGTACCGACGCCGGCATGGCTGACCAGCTTCACCGACACCAGCGCGGTCGGGTTGACCTGCTTGAGGTCGTAGATCAGCTGCGCCAGGTCTTCGATGGAGTAGATGTCGTGGTGCGGCGGCGGCGAGATCAGGCCGATGCCCGGCCGCGCATAACGCAGCCGTGCGATCAGTTCATTGACCTTGTGCCCGGGCAGCTGGCCGCCTTCACCGGGCTTGGCGCCCTGCGCGACCTTGATCTGCAGCACTTCGGCATTGACCAGGTATTCGGCGGTGACGCCGAAGCGGCCGGACGCCACCTGCTTGATCTTGCTGCGCTTGTCGGTGCCATAGCGTGCCGGGTCTTCGCCACCTTCGCCGGAATTGCTGCGGCCACCGAGGCGGTTCATCGCAATGGCCAGTGCTTCATGCGCCTCGGGCGAAAGCGCACCGAGGCTGATCGCTGCGGTATCGAAGCGCGGGAACAGCTCGCTGGCCGGGGCCACCTCGTCCAATGGCGTCGGCGTCGCCGCCGGCACCAGCTGCAGCAGATCGCGCAGCGCCGAGGGCGGGCGTGCATGCACGGCGTCGCAGTACTGCTGCCACGCACGCGGGTCACCGCTGCGCGCCGCGCGCTGCAGGGTGGTCACCACGTCCGGGTTGTACATGTGGTATTCGCCGCCGTGCACGTACTTCAGCAGGCCACCGACATCCACGCCCTGCTGCGCATCCCAGGCCTGCGCGCACAGTTCACGTGCATCGGCATCCAGGCGCGCGAAGCCGGCGCCACCGATGCGCGAGGCGGTATCGGGGAAGCACAGATCCACGACCTCCGGCTCCAGGCCGATGATCTCGAACAGCTGCGCGCCGCGATAGCTGGCCACGGTGCAGATGCCCATCTTCGAGATGATCTTCGACAGGCCCTTGTAGATGCCCTTGCGGTAGCGGCGGCCGATCTGCGACTGCTCACCGCCCTTGCTGAGCTTGAGGATGCCGCGACGGCCGAGGTCGAACAGGGTCTGGTAGGCCAGGTACGGATAGACCGCCGTGGCACCGAAGCCGAGCAGGCAGGCCATGTGGTGCGCATCGCGCGCGCTGCCGGTCTCGACGATCAGGTTGACGTCGCAGCGCAGGCCCAGGCGTGACAGGTGGTGGTGGATGGCACTGGTGGCCAGCAGGGCGTGCACCATCGGCCGCCCGGCCACCGGGTAGCGGTCGGACAGCAGCAGCATCACCATGCCATCGCGCGCGGCCTGTTCGGCTTCGACGCAGATGCGTTCGATGCCTGCACGCAGGCCTTCCTCTTCGCTGTAGGACAGGTCGAGCAGGCGGTTGGCCTGCACGTACTGGTCCATCTTCAGCAGCTGGCGCAGCTTGCGCTGGCTCAGCACCGGCGAATTGAGGATGACGTGGTTCACCGTCTCCGGGCCGGCATGGAAGATGTTGGTCTCCTTGCCGAGCTGGGTGGACAGGGACATCGCGCAGTCTTCGCGCAGCGGATCGATCGGCGGGTTGGTGACCTGCGCGAAGGCCTGGCGGAAGTAGTCGTACAGCGGACGGCTGCGCTGGCTGAGCACGGCCATCGGCGTGTCATCGCCCATCGAGCCGGTGGCTTCCTGTTCGGTCTCGGCCAGCGGCCGCAGCACCTGCTCCACTTCCTCGCTGCTGAGCTGGTACAGCTTGTGGTAACTGCGCAGGGTGCTTTCGTCGAAGGGTTCCTCCACCAGCGAGGGATCGATCAGTTCGGTCTGCAGGTAGGTGACGCCCTGCTGCAACCACTGCTTGTACGGTGCACGGCCGCGGTTGATGCGATCGATGGCTTCCGAATCGAGCAGGTCACCGCGCTTGAGGTCGATGGCGATCATCTCGCCCGGACCGAGCTTGCCCTTGCGCACCACGCGCTCGGTCGGCACTTCCCACACACCGGCTTCGGAGGCGACCAGGAAGTGGCGATCGGCAGTCAGCATCCAGCGTGCCGGGCGCAGGCCGTTGCGGTCGAGGGTACACACGGCGTAGCGGCTGTCGCAGGCGACGATGCCGGCCGGGCCGTCCCACGGTTCACTGTTGAGGCCGTGGAATTCGTAGAACGCAGCCAGATCCGGGTCCTTGAATTCCAGCGACTGCGTTGCCGGCGGCACCAGGATGCGCAGGGCCTGGATCAGTTCCATGCCCGCAGACACCATCAGTTCCAGCATGTTGTCCAGGCTCTGCGAATCCGAGCCGTGCATGGAGATGACCGGGTCGAATTCGCCGATATCGAAGCGCGGCGTCTTCCACACCTTGCTGCGTGCCTGCGCCCAGCGCCGGTTGCCTTCGATGGTGTTGATCTCGCCGTTGTGGGCGAGCATCCGGAACGGGTGCGCCAGCGGCCAGCGCGGCAGCGTATTGGTGGAGAAGCGCTGGTGGAACACGATGGCGCTGGAGGCCAGTTCGCGGCGCTGCAGGTCCGGGAAGAAGCGGCTGAGCTTGTCCGGCAGCACCATGCCCTTGTAGCTGATGGCGTTGGGGCTGAGCGTGGTGACGTAGTAGTCGGCATGCGCGCGCAGCAGCTGCTCGCTGCGGCGACGGGCCAGGAACAGGGCCAGGCCGAAGCCGGCGTCATCCTGGCCGACGCCGGCGTCGACAAATACCTGTTCGATACGCGGCAGGGTATCGCGCGCCAGTTGCCCGCAGACGCTGTCGTCGGTCGGCACCTCGCGCCAGCCGGCCACCTTGCAGCCCACCGCCTCGATCTGCTGCTGCAGCTGTGTGCGGCAGGCCTGGGCGGCATCGGCATCGTGCGGCAGGAACACCAGGCCGGCAGTGAAGCGCGCGCCGACGGCAATGCCCGCTTCACTGGCCAGCAGTTTCAGGAAGGCATCGGGGCGGCGCAGCAGCAGGCCGCAGCCATCACCGGTGAGGCCGTCGGCGGCGACACCACCCCGGTGGGTCATGCGCGAAAGCGCGGCGATGGCGGTATCGACCAGCAGACGCGAAGGCTGGTCGTCGAGCTGGGCGACCATGCCAAATCCACAGGCATCGCGCTCGGAGCGCGGGTCGTAAAGCCCTTGGCGGTTGCGGGGGGCCATCTCTACCTCGATGCGTAATGAAATGAGCAGGGACACTCGTGCCCGCTCACTCCCTGGAGCGCATCATGAGGCCACCGGATGCCTCGACTAGATCACAGGTTGCTGCAACGCCGCAATACACGGTTGCAGGCGCAACCAAAGCGCCGGCAAACGCATGCCGGCGCGGGATGGGTCAGCCGCAGCGGACGCCGCTGACCACGTCCTTTGCGTCCACCTCGATGTTCAGGCGGTCGCCCACGAACTCCATCGTGGTGACGTCATTGGGGTGCAGGACGCGGATCTGCTTGGCCGCTGCATCTTCCTGGGCCTGCTTGCCCAGTGCTTCGGTATAGGCCTGGCCGACCAGGCTCTGCACCTGGCTGGCGTCGCAGTTGCCAACTGGCGGTGCTTCGGTGGCCTTGCCGGCTTCATCGGCCGGGGCCTTGGCGGCTTCGGCGGCCTGCTGTGCGTGGGCGGTGGCCGAGTCCTGCTCATCCAGCGACGGCGCCTGGCAGGCGGTCAGGGCCAGCACGGCCGGCAGCAGCAGGGCGGAGAGGGAACGGGCGCGGATCGGGAACGACATCATGACTCCGGAAGGGAAGGGACGGTGAAAGGCCGAGCATAGCGGCGAACCCACCCTCACGTGTTTGTCTTGCGTTATTGACGTGGCCACGCCGCCCCGCTCGGCAGACTGACGGCATGCCCGCTACCCCCACCCCCGAACGCCAGGCCGCGCGCGCCGCCGGCCTGCGCTACGTCGATGACACCCAGCCCGGTTTCAGCCGTGTCCGCGCCGGCAAAGGCTTCTCCTATCGCGATGCCGACGGTCATGCCATACGCGATGCCGCCACGCTGCAGCGCATCCGCTCGCTGGCCGTGCCCCCGGCCTATACCGCGGTGTGGATCTGCGCCCATGCCAACGGCCATCTGCAGGCCACCGGCCGCGACGCGCGCGGGCGCAAGCAGTACCGCTACCACGCCGACTGGGCGGCGGTGCGGGATGCCGGCAAGTTCGACCGCATCATCGCCTTCGGCCAAGCGTTGCCGGCGCTGCGACGGCGCCTCGGCCGCGATCTCAAGCGCAGTGGCTTCCCCCGTGAGAAGGTGCTGGCGGTGGTGGTGGCGCTGCTGGCCGACACGCTGGTGCGGGTGGGCAACGAGACCTATGCGCAGGAGAACAAGTCGTACGGCCTGACAACGCTGCGCAACCGTCACCTGGACCTGCTTCGGGGCGGCCGGGTGCGCATGCGCTTCCGCGGCAAGTCCGGCCAGTTGCATGAGGTGACGGTGGGCGACCGTCGGCTGGGCGCGCTGGTGCGCGGCGTGCAGCAGCTGCCGGGACAGGCCCTGTTCCAGTACCGCGACGACGCGGGCGAGGTGCAGCCGGTGGATTCCGGCGCGGTGAACGACTACCTGCGCGAGGTGATGGGCGAGGATTTCACCGCCAAGGATTTCCGCACCTGGGGCGGCACGATGGCGGCAGTGCAGGCCTTCGCCGCCACCGAGCTGCCCGAACCGCCCAGCCAGCGCGCGCTGGCCAAGGCGCAGCGCGAGGTGGTGTGCCAGGTGGCCGCGCGGCTGGGCAATACGCCAGCGGTATGTCGCAAGGCCTACATCGATCCCTGCGTGTTCGCCGGCTGGGAGCGCGGCGAGCTGACTGCACTGGCGGGCCTGCGCGGCCCGCGGCAGTGGGAACAGGCGACACTGAAGGTGCTGCGCCGGGCGCGGCGGCTGAGCCGCAAGGCAGGTCAGCCGCAGTAGATCGCGGTGATGTTGTTGGTGCGGCCCTTTTCGATGGTCAGGCGCTCGCCGCCCTCGCTGGCCGGCGGCACGCGCGGACCGTCGTGACGCAGCACCTGCACGTGCAGGCTGTCGCTGTCGACGCGGGCGCGCTCGACGGTGGCATCCGATGCCGCCAGGCCGACCGCACCGCGCACCATGTCCGAATGGCACTGGCCGGAAATCACCCCGTCGATCGGCTGGATCTGGGCGACGGGGCTGCTGCTGCAGGCGGCGAGAGCGAAGCAGACAGTGGCGGTGGCAATGGCATGTTTCATGGGGACATTCCTCGTGTTGTGGCCTGCAGGGTGCGACGACACGCGTGGTGGCGGAATGAATGCCGTGCACGCGACGGACACGGTGCGCTCACTGCCGCCAACAGCCTGCGTGGAGACACTGCACGAGCGGCGCACGCCGCCCCCGGTACTGCGGCGCACGCGCCCCGGTAGTGCCGGCCGCTGGCCGGCAACCCCCATCCCCCCGAGGAGACCTGCATGGCCACCACCAAGAAGACCCCCACCCGCCGCAAGGCATCGCCGAAGGTGCGCAAAGGCACCCAGGCGGCGCCAGCCACCGCCGAGACCACCGCATCCGAGCGCCCACGCGTGGTGAAGACCGCCACCCGCAAGGCCGCCGCTTCCGATCCGCGCGCGGCGCGTGTGGCCGCGCGGCAGCGGCGCCTGCAGGACCAGGAAAAAGCGAAGGACGTACGCGCAGCGAAGAAGGCAACGAAAAAGCCGACAAAGAAGACCGCTACCCAGGCTGGCCCACGCCGTCAGCCGGAGACGATGCCGGCGCAGCAACTGGCCAAGCCAGGCCATGAGCATGCACTGCAACTGGCACCGCGCTTCCTGGCACCGGACTATGTCGGCAGCGGCAAGCTGCAGGGCATGCGCGCGATCGTCACCGGTGGCGATTCCGGCATCGGCCGCGCGGTGGCGGTGCTGTTCGCCCGCGAAGGCGCCGATGTTGCCGTGCTGCATCTGGACGAAGCCGAGGACGCCGAGCTGACTCGCCAGCACGTGGAGAAGGAGGGCGGCCGCTGCGTAGTGATCGCCGGCGACGTGCGCGACCCGCGCTTCTGCAACAAGGCCGTCAAGCAGGTGGCCAAGGCCTTCGGTGGCATCGATATCCTTGTCAACAACGCGGCGTTCCAGCTGCACTGCGAGCGCCTCGAAGACCTGGAAGACGCGCACCTGCAGGAAACGCTGCAGACCAACATCGGCGGCTACATCCAGATGGCGCGCGCGGTGCTGCCGCATCTGGGCGAGGGCGCCAGCATCATCAACACCGGTTCTGAAACCGGCCTGTTCGGCAGCAAGGCACTGATCGATTACTCGGCCACCAAGGGCGCGATCCATGCGTTCACCAAGGCGCTGGCCAGCCAGCTGCTGCCGCGCGGCATCCGCGTCAACTGCGTGGCGCCGGGCCCGGTGTGGACGCCGTTGAATCCGGCCGACAAGCAGGCGAAGGATGTGGCCGAGTTCGGCAAGGACAGCGACATGGGCCGGCCGGCACAGCCGGAAGAGCTGTCGCCAGCGTATGTGTTCCTGGCCTCACCGGCCTGCGCCAGCTACATCAGCGGCGTGATCCTGCCGGTGATGGGTGGGCCGCGCGGTTAGCGCGCGGCGGAATAGAAACCGGCAATACGCGGGATGAACTGCTGCGGATTGGCACCGACCAGATTGGTCAGCACGACAACAGCGAGGTCGCGCTCGGGATAGACGATGAAAGCCGAGCGCGCGCCGCCCATGCCACCCACCTGCAGGTCGGGCGCGGTGTTGAACACCGGCCAGCCGGCGGCCCAGTCGCCGGTGCTGCCATCGTTGAGGCGCTCGGCCGTCCACATCTGCTGCACCGCGCGCTGCTCCAGCAGGCGACCCTCCTGCAATGCAACCAACCAGCGTGCGGCGTCATCGGCCGTGGTGAGGATGCCGCCCCCCGCCCACAGGCTGGGCGGCATGTCGTAGAACCAGTGCGACAGCCGTGGCGTCGCATCCTTGGCATCGGTGGCGCGTGGCAGGTAGCTGTACATCGTCGCTGCGTCCGGGATCAGATCGTAGCTGTCACCGAACGTGGTGCGCGGCATGCGCGCGGTGGAGAACTGGCGTGTTGCCAGGAAGCGTTCGTAGGGCATGCCGGATTGCCGCGCGATGATCCGCGCCAGCAGCACGTAGTTGGTCTGGTTGTACTGGAAGCGCTCGCCCGCTACGGCCTCTGCCGGCAGCGCGCGGACTGCCTGCCATGCGTCCTGTTCAGAACCACCGCCCAGCAGTCCGTCTGCATCGAGGATGTCGGGCAGGCCGGAGGTGTGGGCGAGCAGCTGGCGCACGCGCACCGCCTGCCAGCTCGCGGGCAGGTCGTCGAGATAGCGGGAGGCGGGCGCGTCGAGATTCACCCGCCCATCCTGTGCCAGCTGCGCCAAAGCGACGCCGGTGAAGGATTTGCTGGCAGAGTTGAGCGGGAACCGCGTGCTGCGGGTAGCGACCACGCCGTTCTCGACGTTGGCCAGGCCGTAGGTTTCCGACAGCACCATCTGGCCATCCTTGACCACGGCGATCTGCAGGCCGGGGATGCGCTGTTCCTGCATGGTCTGGCGGATGAAACGACGGGTCTGGTCGTTGGCCTGGTCCTGGTTGGCGGAGACAGCGGCGAAGGGCAGCAGGCTGATGATCATGAGCAGGGTGGGTAGCGTCTGGCGAGGCATGCGGGATCCCGGAGGGCAGGAAGATCGGCGGCGATGACGGCGGCCGCAGGTGACAGGCCATGGGTCGGATGCGCGCCCGGCGGAAAAGGTTTAAGCCGGCCGCGTGCCCTACCGTTCGTCGGCCCATGACTTCCGGGGGGTTGACTACAGGTGTCGTCATGGCAACAGTAGCGACACGTGTAGTCAAGGGAGTGTTGTCATGCGTGGCAAGACCATCGGGGACCAGGAACTGGCCCTGCTGCAGTATGTGGACGAGCAGGCACCGGCCAGCGTCGGCGAGGTCGCCAGTGGCTATGGCGAACCGCGCGGACTGGCCCGCTCCACCGTGTTGACGATGATGGAGCGCCTGCGCGCCAAGGGCTACCTGCAGCGCCGGCAGCAGCAGGGTGTCTACCGCTACCAGCCCACCCGCGGCCCGGAGAGCGTGCTGCAGGGTGCCGTCGCCCAGTTCGTCGACAACACCCTGCAGGGCTCGGTCTCGCCGTTCGTGGCGTACCTGTCGCAGCGGCAGAAGGTCAGCGACAACGAACTGGCCGAACTGGAAGCGCTGGTGGCCGAACTGCAATCGCGTCGCCAGGAGGACTGAGCCATGGATACCTCGATGTTGATTCCGATGCTGGAACGGCTGGGCTGGACCAGCCTGCAGACCCTGCTGCTGGTGGCACTGGTGTACCTGCTGTGCCGCGCGTTGCCGGCACTGTCGGCGGCCACCCGTTGCCGCCTGTGGTGGCTGGTATCGCTGCAGGCCGTGGTCGGCCTGTTGTGGAGCCAACCGCTGCAGCTGGCCTGGTTGCCTGCACCCGACGCGGTCGCAATGACGACCGTGGATCTTGCCGCGGACGCGGTGTATCCGATGGCACCGGAGGCCGCCGCGCAGTTGCTGGCGAACGTGCCGATGGGCGATGTCGGCAGCACCCCGGTTGCCTGGTGGGCAGTGGCGCTGGCTGCGCTGTGGATGTCCGGCGTGCTGCTGATGGTGCTGCGGACCTTCGGCGAATGGCGCCGTTGCCGTGCGCTGCTGGCAGCGTCGTATCCGTGCGAGGACCAGGCGCTGGTGCAGGCGCTGCAGCTGGCCTCGGATGCGCACGGCCTGCGCCGCGCACCGCGCCTGTGGATGAGCGACCAGGTGGACGCGCCGCAGCTGGTCGGGCCGTTCCGTCCGGTGCTGCTGTTGCCGGCGGGAATGAACGCGCTGCAGGGCGATGCGCTGGATCTGGCACTGACCCACGAACTGCAGCACCTGCAGCGTCGTGACCTGCAGTGGGGACTGCTGCCGGCCCTGGCCCAGCACCTGTTCTTCTTCCATCCGCTGCTGCGCCTGGCCGTGCGCGAATACGCCCAGGCCCGCGAGGAAGCGGTGGATGCGGCCGTGGTCGGCCAGCATGGCGCCAGCCGCCACGCCTATGGCCGCCTGTTGCTGCAGCTGGGTGTGGCGCCGCAGCCGCACCTCGGCGTGGCCAGCGCAGCGCCCAGCACCACCAGCCTCAAGCGCCGCCTGCTCTCGCTGCAGTCACACCGCGCGTGCCCCCGCCTGCTGGCCGTCGGCCTGACCCTGGTGGTGTTGGCCGTGGGTGTGGCGCCGATGCGCCTGGTGGCCGCGCCGGTTCCGCCCGCGCCGCCGGCACCGCCGCGCGCTGTACCTGCGCCGCCGCCGCCGCCCGCAGCACCTTCGGCACCCTCGGCACCGCCAGCACCGCCTGCCGCAGCGGTACCTGCAGAGCCGGCCGACTGGGCCGAGCCGGCAGAGCCCACCGAACCGGCCGACGTCGATGAAGACGAAGAACAGGACGCACGCACCCATACGCACTCGAAGACCACCATCGTCACCCATGGCCAGCTTGATCTCGGCACGCCGCCGCAGCAGGCCTTTGTCCTCGTCGATCACGGCCAGGCATTCGCCAACGCCGGCATGGACGACGTGATGCAGGCGCGCAGCCGCATTGGTGACGGCCCGGCGCTGTGGTTCCGTCAGGGTGACAAGCGCTATGTCGTGCGCGATCCGATGCTGATCCAGTCGTTGCAGCGTGCCTACGCCGGCGCCGTCGATCTGGGCCGCCAGCAGAGTGAACTGGGGCGCCAGCAGAGCGCGTTGGGCCGTCAGCAGGGTCAGCTCGGCCGCGAGCAGGGCGAGCTGGGCAGGCTGCAGGGTGAAGAGGCGCGTGAGATCGCCCTGGCCGCCGCACGTGCTGCGCGCAGTGCGCTCAACGATCGCGACATCAACCGTGAAGCGGCAGCCGAAGCGGCGCGGGCCACCCGTGGCGCGGTGGATGATGCGGCGATTGCACGGCAGGCAGCGGCTGAAGCACAGCGCGCGTCACAGGTTGCCCGCAACCAGGCGCTGCAGTCCGAGCGCAGCCGCGAGATGAGCCGTCTCGCCAGCCAGCAGGCCGCGCTGGGAAGCCAGCAGGCGGCACTGGGCAGCAAACAGGCGGCACTGGGCGAACGCCAGGCGCGGCTGCAGGCACAGGCGTCGAAACAGGCAGAGCAGGTAATCGCGCGTGCGCTGGCCAGCGGCAAGGCCGAGCAGCTGTAACCCGGTAGTGCCGGCCGTTGGCCGGCAATGTGGGGGTGCCGGCCAGCGGCCGGCAAGACCCCGGATCGATCAGCCGCAGCTGGCGCGCTCGATGCGGTTCTGCGCGTCCACCTGCACGGTCACGCGGTCCTGGCGGAAGTCCATGGTGACCGCCATCCCCGGTTTGACCACGCGTGCATTGCGCGCGCCGCTGTCGGCCACCAGCTTCTTGATCGTCGCTTCGTCGGCGGTCTTGCCGGTGAAGGCTTCCAACGCATCGGGCCTGCATTCCTGCGGGCCATCGGACACCTTGGCCGGCAGGCTGCCGGTACCGGCGGTGCTGCCGCTGCCGGCATGGCTGCACGCCGCGAGTGGCAGGATGGCCGCAAGCAGCAACAGGGAGGATCGACGCATGGGAATACTCCTGGGTGACCTTCGGTAGCGGCAGTGTCGCCGGGACGTGTGTCAGTGGTGTCAACGCCACCTGAACCCGTACCGCGCAAGCACCGCAACGCACGCCACCGTGCCCACGACCGATCTGATTGAAGCCTGTGCGGGCAGCGGTTAGTGTCTTCCCCCCCAGGAAATCCGAGGTGCAAACCCATGGTTGAGCGTGTCCAGCGATTGGCCGATGCGGTGTCGTCTATTCCTGGCGTGCGCAGCGCGTCGGTGACCAAGCATGATCTGTCGGAGATGGCCGTAGGCGAACTGTCGCAATTGCCCTATGCAGACCTGCCGCTGGCCGTGCTGCGGCGTAGCAAAGGCAGCTTGCCCCATGAACTGCTGATCGGTATCGAGTTCGACCTGAACGGTGGCGCGGAAGGGTGGCTAGCGCTTGAGTTCTTGTCCTGGTGGGTGCGCGATGCTGCGAGGAGTGGTTCGCTGATGCAGCTGCGCAGCCTGGCACTGCCGCCGCTGGAGCAGCAGTTCGGCGAAACGCTGAAGTTCACCATCGACTGGTTCCATGCAGACCCGGAACAGGACATGGAACGGCTGTTGGTTGCCGTGGACGAACTGGCCGCGCACCTGGCGTCGACTCTGGACCACTACGCCATTGCCGAACGGATCACCGCAGCGGCGAGCCAGACGTCCAACCCAGGCACCGCGCCTGCGCAAGGTGGATTTGTTGGACGCCTGCGGAATCTGTTTACAGGCTGAAGCGCCAGGGAAAAGCCGCAGCGGAGCTGCGGTGCGTTGCACTGCACACGATCTACCCGGCAACCAGCGCCAGCGTCTCCCGTTCGCGCTGCTCTTCCCGCACCAGCCGCTGCAGCAGCAGCGCCAGGGTCACCACGTCCTGGTGGTTGTGGTCGGCCACCCGGCGCAGGTTCAGCGCATCGCCGCCGCGCAGGTAACGCAGCCAGGCAGCGGGAGCTTCCGAACCGGGCAGATCGTCCTCGCGCACCACGCGCAGCAGTTGCCGCTCGATGGTGGACAGCTTGCAGTTCTCCCACGTGCCGCGATAACGGCGGCGGGTGGGATACAGCAGGTCGACGTGGTCCCGTGCAGTGATGGGATCGGCCTGCCGGGCCAGCCGGTAACGCGTCTTCAGCAGTGGTGCGTCGTAGCTGCGGCCGTTGTAGCTGCAGAACACGGTATGCGGCTGCAGCCAGCGGGCGAAGGTGGCCAGCATGGCCTCTTCAGCGGCCATCGTGGAGATCAGCAACTGGCGGATGCGCAGGCCCTCGCCGCGCTGCGGGCACACGTGCCAGTCGGCGGCGCCGATCATGAAGGCGCGGGTGCCGGTGCCGCCGGCCAGGCCGGTGGTTTCGGTATCGAAGAACAGCAGGTCGCGCGCAGCCACGTGCTGGTCTTCGCGCTTGGCGAACGCCAGCGACAGCGGCATGGTGGGAATCGGCTGTGGCTGCAGCGACTCGATCAGGAACAGGCCGGGCGCGATCTCTTCACCGGGCAACTGCCGGTCCTGTGCACTGGCACGTGCCGGCGCCGGGCCGCCACGCGAGCGCATGCCGAGCAGGCGATGCAGGCTGCCGACCTCGGGCCGTCGCAGTGCTGGCGGCGCAGGCGTGGAGGTGGCGGTGCCGGTCGGCTTGTGGCGGATCTCCTGTTCCACCCAGGCAAACACCGAACGCTCGGCCGGTGGCTGCCGCGCATCGTTGGCGGCCACGGGGGCCGGTGGCGTGTCCTGCGCCGGCGCGGCAGGCGTGCCCGCTTTCGGGTCACCGGCCTGCTTCCGCAGCAGGCGCAGCTTGTCCAGGCTCAGGCTCACGGGGCGATCAGCTCCATCGGGTCGCGTGTGCTCACCACCACGTCGGCGACATGCTGGCAGGCATTTGCATCGAACAGGTCGAGCACGCGCAGCGCCAACGCACGCGGTGAGGTTTCGTCTTCTTCCTGCGCGGCCAGCACCGGGCCGACGCAGGCCGGACAACCCGCCCTGCAGTCGCAGCGCTGTACCAGTTCGCGCGCGCGTTGCACCAGCTCGGCCTGGCGCTGCCACAACGGCTCGCTCAGGCCGACGCCACCGGGGAAGTTGTCGTACAGGTACACGGTCGGCACGAACTCCTGCAGCAGTTCCACCGCGCCCGGCTCGCCATCGCTGCCACGCAGCTGGCCGCGGCCGCTCTGGTCGGCAATCGCGATCCAGGTGCCATCGCCGTTGCCCACCGACTTCTGCAGGTCGCGCGCATCGGCCATCACCGCCACCGTGGCGACGATGTGCAGCGCATAGGCCGCGCCGAGGAACCCATCCAGCGCATCCTGCTTGCTGGCGAAGGCGCGCAGCAGCAGCGCCTGCGGCAGCTGCCACCACACTGCGGTGGTGTGCAGTTCCTGGTCGGGCAGGTTGACCGGACCGTAGCCGATGTTCTCGTGGGTGTAGTAGCGGATCTTCTTGTAGCCGGCCACGCGGCGCACCACGTGTACTTCGCCATGGTGCGAATCGCCACGGCCGGCCACGCCACCATCGAAACGGTCCAGCACCTTGAGCTTGGTGAAGTCGATGCTGTCGGTGTAGTAGTCCACGTGGGTGCGGGTCACGTAGGCCTTGCGGCCTTCCCAGTCCAGCGTCTCCACCTGGTAGGGGGTGGACTGCACCATGTGGATGGCGCCTTCGTACAGGGTGAGCGCGGCAGCCGAATAGTCGACCTCGGCGATGATCTGCTGGCGGCCATCGCTGCGGTCGACCACCACGAAGTTGCCGTCGGCCACCGCGCGCAGGCTGACCGCGTTGGCCGGGTAGCTGTCGGCGATCCACTCCCAGCGCTCGCCTTCGCGATGGATCACCTCGGTTTCGGCCAGTGCTTCCAGGAACACTTCCGGATCGATCGGGCCGAAGCCATCGCCGACCCGGAACGGCAGCTCGAACGCCGCGCAGCGGATGTGGTCGAACAGGATCAACGGCTGGTCGGGCGCGATGCGCGCGTGTTCCGGCGACGCTTCGGCGAAGAAGTCCGGATGGCGCACCACGTACTGGTCCAGCGGCTGCGAGCTGGCCACCATCACCCCGAGGGCAGGCTGCTGGCGGCGGCCGGCGCGGCCGAAGCGCTGCCACGTAGCGGCCACGCTGCCGGGATAGCCGTTGAGGATCACCACGTCCAGGCTGCCGATGTCCACGCCCAGCTCCAGCGCCGAGGTGCTGACGATGCCGTCGATGTTGCCGGCACGCATCGCACGCTCGGTCTCGCGGCGCTCGGTGGGCAGGTAGCCGCCGCGGTACGCGCGGATGCGCGGTGGCTTGCGCGGGTCGTGGTCGAAGATGTCCTTCAGGTACTTGGTCAGCACCTCCACCATCAGCCGGGTCTGCGCGAATACCAGCGTTTTCAGCCCGGACTTGATCGCGATGCGGGCGATGCGGTTGCTCTGCGAGCGCGCCGAGGCACGCAGGCCCAGGTCGGGGTTGATCACCGGCGGGTTCCACAGCAGTACCTGCTTGGGGCCGCTGGGCGCGCCGGATTCGGTGATGGCAGTGACCGGCGCTTCGATCAGCGCCTCGGCATGCGCCTGCGGGTTGCCGATGGTGGCCGAGCACAGGATGAACTGCGGTTGCACCCCGTAGAACGCGCAGATGCGCTTGAGCCGGCGCAGCACGTTGGTGACGTGGCTGCCGAACACACCGCGATAGGTGTGCACTTCGTCGATGACGATGTAGCGCAGGTTCTCGAAGAACTGCGCCCACTTGGTGTGATGCGGCAGGATCGCCTGGTGCAGCATGTCCGGGTTGGAAACCACGATGTCGCCATGCAGGCGGATCGCCTGGCGTGCATCGCCGGGGGTGTCACCATCGAAGGTAAAGGCCTTCACCCCGAGGTCGCCGGCGCGGTTGAGCTCCAGCAGCTCGGCCACCTGGTCCTGGGCCAGTGCCTTGGTCGGGAACAGGTACAGCGCCTTGGCCTTGTCCTGCATGGCGGCGCTGACCACCGGCAGGGTGTAGCACAGCGACTTGCCACTGGCGGTGGGGGTGACGATGGCCACGTGTTCGCCGCGCTGGCTGGCGTCCCAGGCCTCGGCCTGGTGGCTGTACAGCTGCTCGATGCCGCGTGCCTTCAGTGCCGCCGCCAGGGCCGGTGGCACGGACTCGGGAATCGGCGCATAGCGGCCTTCGCGGCCGGGAATGGCGAAGCTGCCGGTGATGCGGTCCTGGTAGCGGCGCTGCAGGCGTGCGCTGAGCAGGGCGCCATCGCGGGCGGGCAGGCCATCGCGGGTAGCGAGCTGCTGCTCCGCATCGGCGGTGCGCTTGGCGAGTTCGTAGGCCATGGGAAGAGGATTTTCGGGGGATCACATGGCACCACAGATGGGTCTCAGCATGTGAGACACGGCGACTGGAGGGCGTGAATCATTCAGTGCCTGGGGCCGGGCGTGCCTCGAACGCGGCGCTACGCGCGGCAGTGCGGCTGACCGACCGACGAACGCACACAACGAGCATCAGCGCGTGCCAGGCCGCCGCCAACAGCGCGAACATCTGCCAGTGGAGTACGCCCGGCCAGCCCAGGTCCAGCCGCTGCGACAGGGGCGCCCAGAGGGCGCCAAGCACCAGCAGAAGCAGCAGCATGACGAGCCAGGCCAGATGCCGGAATCCCCCGCTGGACGGGTAGCGCAGCCGGTCGCTGGCCAGGCACCAGCTTGACCCTGCGGCCAGCACCTTGCCATCACCTTCGCGTACATCCAGGCGCAGCGCACGGCCGGTGGAGAATCCCGCGACGTCCAGCCACTCCCATGGAAGCTGCACGCGCAGGTCGCTGCCCAGCAGCCACGCCTGCGATGTCTGTGCGTTCCGCTGGTACGCGCGCAGGCGCCCTTGCACCTGCAGCACGCGCTGTGCCGTCGCCGGGCCCCTGCGGCGCGGTCGACCCAGCCAGACTGCCAGGCCGGCGAGGGCGAGCAGGGGTACACCTGACAGGTAGCTGACGTCATGCGGCAGGGACATGCAGAGCAGGCCGGACGCATCGGCAGCGGCCCATAGCGCCAGCACCGCGATCAACAGCGCAGGCAGGCGCAGCCCGGGTCCGCGTCGCATCGCGATTTCTTCCGGCGTCTCCAGACGCTCGCCACGAAGCTGGCTGACGGCTGCAACCGGCCGCATTGCGGTCACATGGAATCCATTGAGACGCACCACAACGGCCCAGCGCTCGCCCAGCACCACTTCGGCGTCATTGTCCGCAGCAAGGTGTGGGCATGCCTGCCGCGGCAGCAGCACGGGAATGCCGCCCAGCAGGCCGTCGGAGACCGGGTAGTGGCGGCTGACGGCGCCTCCGGTGAACCTTCCGCGCAGTACCCGCACCTGGTCGCCATGGACGCAGCCGGTCAGTGCGCGCACCGTTGCCAGCGCCGTGTGTTCATCGGCCTCCAGCGTGCGCAGCACGCTGCTCCGGCGCAGCGAGGCCAACCCTGTGCGGACGCGGGACGTCCATTCGGCAACGGCGGCTACGATCATCGCCAGCAGCGAGGCGAGTACGACCAGCAGTGCAGCGCGGGACATCAGCGGCCGAACCGCTGCAGCGACATGGAGGTGGAGGGAGGTGCCATGGTCGACATCGGGGCGGGGAAACAGCGCAGCTTGTCGGCCCAGCGCCCCGATGGGAATGACGATTGTTGCAAACGTCGGCGCAGCAGCCGGGTCCGGTGAAGCGGGATACAGCCTGAACGCCCACGTGGTTGCCAACGAAATCTGAAGCCTGCATCCGTATCCTTGGCCGCTGGACGCAACCAACAGGGTGGATGGCTGTGGCACGACGTGGAACGCAGGGAGCACTTCTGGCCAGCCTGCTGCTGACCGGCATCGCGCAGGCGCAGCAGGCCGCGCCGGTGACGCTGCCCGATCCTGCGCCTGCTCCCCCTGCGGACGTACCGGCGGCAACCACCGCGCCGGTTTCCACCACCCTGCCGCAGGACAACGTCACCACGCTGGGTGAAGTGCGTGCGCTCAAGCCTGAAGACGACCAGCCGCTGGACCTGTACCGCTTCAAGAACCCGCTGAAGGCCGAGAACAACCGCTTCAGCCGCAACTGGAGCGAGCCGCCGTCGCCCGAACAGGTCAGCATGGCCGGTGGCTACATCATGATGGGCGTGGTCAAGGGGGTGATGGCGGCCGCGAAGGGAGTGAACAAGCTCACCGGTGGCCCGGACCAGATCCAGTCGGCCATCGCCCGGCCGCCACCGGAACTGAGCGCGGAGCAGCAGCGGCGCGCGCTGCAGTTCTGCGCGCAGCAGGACGGTTGCGGCGCGCCGCCGCAGAAGTAGGCGGTATCCTGAGGGCCTTCCCTTCGAGGCTGCCTGGATGCTGCGACGTACCCTGTTCCTGCTTGCGACGCTGAGCCCGCTTGGCGCATCCGCCAGCGACCTGACCGATGGCGGTTCCTGCCGCAATGGCGCGTTTCCTTCGGAACAATCGGGCTTTGCCCTGGCCAGGGTGGTCGGCACGCCACGCCTGTACCTGCTGGGCGACATGGATGGCTGTCCCGCGAAGGGCGAACCCGCCTGTCGCCAGCGCAGCTACGTGGTGAGTGGCGATACGGTGGTGACCGGGCGCGATCTTGGCGGCTACCGCTGCGCGTTCTTCCCGAACAAGGTGGGTGGCAGCGCAGGCTGGGTGGATCGCAGCAAGCTGCAGGCGTTGCCGGTGCCCGCGCCTACGCTGCAGGCCTGGTCGGGAGACTGGAAGGACAGTGACAACGGCCTGCGGATCCGCGTGCGCGACGGCCAGCTGCACGTGCAAGGCGATGCCTACTGGCCCTCGGCCAACCCGACGCCGGCCGAACGCCCGGGTGGCCCGAACATCGGCGCGGTGAGCGCGCAGGCGGTGCCGCGTGGTGCCCAGGTCGACTTCGTGGAGGACACCTGCACGGTGCACGCGCAGCTGCTGGGGGACGTGCTGATCGTGGCCGACAACAGCGAGTGCGGCGGCATGAACGTGCGCTTCAATGGTGTGTACCGGCGCGCGGCGAAACGTTGAACGGCGCATTCCGTCGATTCACGCATGGCGTCAGTAGATCCACGCCATGCGTGGAGGGTGTCTGCGATCCAATCGGTGGGGTCAGAGCCCCTTCGCACGCGAAAGGGGGCCGACCCCGGGCTCAACGTCGTCGCTCAAGCCACCACAGCAGCGATGCGCACAGCACGAACGCCAACCACCACGGCCAGCGCGACCCCGGCACGCGCTGGTCCGCCTGCGCGGTAGCCGGTGCGGCAGCGGCCAGCCGTTGTGTGGTGGCATCGATCATCGCCTGCCGGTGCAGCGCCGGGGCCTGCTTCGGATCGAACACGTAGCGCCAGTGCGGGCGGTCGCCGTGCTGCAGGCGCTGCCAACCGGCCTGGCGCGGCCACCAGCCCGCGCATCGCGCTGTGCTGGTACCGCTGTCGACGATCAGCGGCACGCCCTTGCCGTGCGTGTCGAAGGCCTGCAGCGGTGCCTGCACGCCACACAGCGACTGGCGTTCGCCGGCCCAGGCCAGTGCCTGGGGCGACCATGGGCCTTCGCTACCGGGCTGCGCGCGTGCCAGGGTGGCAAACACTGAGCTCCACAACTCGCCGTGGCGATCCTCGCGGCCGGCCAGTACCCAGCGCCAGCTGTCAGTGATCGGCAGCACGCCGATACGCCCCTTGCCGACGGCGCGCCAACCGCCGATGGGCTTGCCGTCGCGATCCTGCAGCAGGGCGCGGCTGTCGACAGCCTGCAGCGCCAGGGACTCCAGCGGCGGCAGTGCCGCTGCGTGCGACGCGCGGTCGGCGTCTTCGCCGTCACCGGTGGCCAGGGTGCCGGCGGCCAAGGGCCCGCGACGTGCCTGCAGCATCGTCGCGTCACCCTCGGCGGCCATTGCCGCGACCTGGCTGCCGGCATCGCCCTGCAGCGGCAGGCCCAGATCGCGCAGGCGTTGCCGTGCGCTGGTCGATGGCGCGCCGGTACTGCGCACCAGCAGGCCCAGGCCGTCGCGCAGGGCCTGGCGCACGGCCGCCATCTGACCGGCGCCGAGTGCGGCCAGGCTGCGCTCGTCGAGCAGCAGCAGGTCGCTGCGCGCCAGCGTGGCTGCGTCCAACGCCACGCTGCCATCGCCCAGGCTGAGACCAGCGCCGGTCTCGGCCTGTACCTGCACGCGGATGCCGGCATCGGTGGCCCAGCGGCGCAGGTACTTCAGTTCGGCGCCCGGTGCAGCAGCGCGCACCAGCAGGCGCAGCGGAGTGGCAGCCAGTGTCTGCTGCGGCACCGGCATGCTGTCGGCCACATGGCCCGGCGCATCCAGCAGGCGCAGCTGGAACACGCTACGGCCTTCGGCGCGGGCGATGCCGCTGAGCTGCACCCGGCCATCTACTGCCAGCGGCGCACGATCGACCACCGCGCCGGCCGGGTCCAGCAGCTCGGCCTGCGCGCGTTGCACGCCGCGTGCCTGTGCGTGCACAACGAAGCGTGCGCCGGGAGCTGCGTCCGCAGGTGGCTGCAGAGCCATCCATCCGCTGGGTGCAGGCGCTGCCTGCCAGCGCGTATCGGTGGGCAGTGCGGCATCGCGATCACGCGCGGCCAGGCCGGCACCGACCAGGGTCACCGTGGAGGATGGATGACGGCGCAGTGCCGTGGCCAGGTCCGGCACGCGCGCTGCACCGGCCATGGCCGGTGCTTCCGGCAGCAGCACCCGGGTGGCGCCGGCCGGCAGTGCACCCGCCTTGTCGGCCTCGGCGCCAATCACCACCAGGCCGGCCAAGGGAACGCGTTGTGATGGCGGCAGCAGGCAGACGTACAGCAGCGCAGCGGCGGCGGCCTGCAGCGTGAGTACGGCGATCAGATGGCGGCGACCCCGCGTCGGCGAACGCAGCTGGCGCGCACTGGCGACGAGCACGATCAGCCCCAGCACGAGCGCGATCCACACGTTCACTGCCGATGTGCTCATGGCTGCGCCTCCAGCGCGTCGAGGTAGCGCTGCCCCATGGCATCGGCGGAATTGCGCCGCATCACCTGCGGCAGGGGCCGCTGCAGTGCGCGCCACAGCTGCGCACGCAGGCGCTGTCGGCACTCGGTGCAGCCGGGTTCGATGCGCAGTTGCTCGATGGCGGCAGCCAGGTCCAGTGCGTCCGGCAGGAAGGCGCTGTTGCGCTGTTGCCAGGTTGCCAGCATGTCCAGGTCGGGCGTACCGCTCTCGTCGCCCAATCGCTGCCAGGCCTCGACGACGGCCGGGTCCGGGGGCGTGCGTGCGGCCAGCGGCAGTGCGCGGCTGGCCAACCCGGCACGGTCGCCGCTCAGGCGTCGGCTCTCGTCGATCGGCGGCAGCTCCGGGCCTACGCGGGCCAGGTAGATGCGCTCGGCCTGCTGCACCTGCTTGATGAACGCCAGCGCTTTGTAGGCAAACGGCAGGGCCTGCTCGGGGCGCCCCTGGCGCAGTTCGCCTTCGGCCGACCACATCTGGTCCAGCGCTGCCTTCAGTGTGGCGCGCGTCTGCGGGTCAAGCAGCGTCGCCGCCTCGGCGTGGTCGTGGGTATGCCCGTACTCGGACAGCACGTCGGCGGCGCTGCCGAACACCGGTGGCGTGTCGCTGCCGCTGGCTGCGCCGCCGTGGTCGTGGCCGTGCTCGTCGTGTGCGCCGGCCTGCGCCTCGTGATCGCGCTCACGCTCGTCGTCGTGCGTGTCGGCCGCGGGCGTATCGCTGGTGGGCAGGTCGCTGGTCGGCGGTGGCTTCGGCGCGCCCTCGCTTTCCTCGCCCAGGAACTGGCCGTAGCGCAGGCGCAGGATGCGCTGGTCGACGCCGATCGCATCGCTGCGCTTGACGAAGGTATCGGCGGCCACGCTCCGGCGTTCGCGGATCAACGCCTCGGCATCGATGATGATCTGCCGCTGGCTGCGGAAGTACGCTGGCAGGGTCTTCTTGATACGGCCTTCCAGTTCGGCACCCAGCACCGCTTCGGTGCTGGGCAGGCGCAGGATCACGCTGCTGCTGCGGCCGACCTGTGCTGTCGGCGCGTGGTTGTCGCGCACTTCCAGCTGGGCGATCACATCGTTGCCAGACTGTGCGCCCAGAGCGGCCAGGTCGAGGGTGTGGGCAAAGCGCCGTGCCGTGGCCTCGCCGCTGCCGTTCAGGGTCACGTTGCGCCGGACGAAGGTGATGTTCTCGCCGCTGCCCTGGGTGGTGGTGATCGACAGCGTCGCCTGCGGGAGGACGCCATGATCGTCGCTGGCCTCGAAGCGCAGCGCCCACTGCCGCTGCCCGGGGCTGCCCAGCACCAGGCTGGCAGCAGGGTCGATCACACGCACCGTGGGTGCACGATCGGCCACTACGTCGAGCCGATGCAGGCGGGTGTCGGCCAGCGCCGGTTCGCTGACGACGCGATACAGCAGCGGGGTGCGCGCCACGTCCTGCGCCTGCCATTCACCGTCGTGCTCGCGCAATGGCAGGCGACGGCCATCATGAAACTGCAGCCAGGCCTTGCTGGGTGCACGGTCGAAGCGCAGCGACCAGGACAGGCGACTGTCGGCGGCGACCTTGGCGTCGAGTGCGTTCTGCGTACGCGTGGGTTGGCCGGTGTAGGCCGGTGCATCGATGTGCAGGCGGGTGGACTGAAGACGTAGTGGACCGGCCTTGGCGTTGCTTTGCGGTGTCGCAAGGGCGGCGGTGCCCGGTGCGGCGTTGTGCGGCCAGCCCAGTGCCAGCCCAGCGACGGCGATGCCGCCGATCCAGCACAGCGCCACCGCCCTGCGCGGCCAGCGTGGTCGCAGCTCGGGGAGATTGCGTTCAAGCGCCGCCAGCACGTGCGTGCGCTGGCGTTGCTGCAGTGGATTGAGCGTGCCGGCGTTGGCGAACAGCAGGTCGGCGCTGTCCTCGCTGGCACCACTGGCATCCAGCCTGCGCTGCAGCCAGCGCCGGTCCAGCTGCCGGGCGCGGGTCGTTGCCACGGCCGCAATGAGGAGCAGGGCCACGGTCGCCACGACGCAGGCGATATCAAAACCCGACAGGCGCAGCGCCAGTGCCGCCGCCGCCAACGCCCATGGCAGGCCCAGCAGCACGGTGATCGCGGCCCGGCGCCGGCGTGCGCGTTGCCATGCCTGTTGCAGCGTCTTCATGGGGCAGCCCTGCGTCGCGCGCTGCTCGCCATCCAGCGCTCAAGCGCGAACAGCAGCACGATCATCAGCAGCAGCCAGGAGGTCGGTTCACGCAGGGGCGGCGTTGCCGCGGGCAACGTCGCGCGACGTGGTGCCTGGTCCTGCGCATCACCGAGGTGCGGGGTCGATGGCGGTTGCAGGGCCTGCAGCAGGTCGCGCGGCAGGCGGTCATCGCGCAGTGCACGGTTGCGGGCCACGTTCCATTCGCCGGGAAGATGCAGCAGGCGGCCCGTGCCGATGCGCTGCTGCCACAGCAGCGGTGCATTGTCTGCATCACGCAGCAGGACGGCTGCGCCCGCGGGCGGCTTGGCAGCGGTCAGCACCGTGCCGCCCTGCTGCAGCCACTGCTGCCAGGTGCCAGGCAGTACATCGGCGCCGGTCCACACGCCAATCTCGCCGCGACCCGGCAACGCATCGTCGGCCAGGGGCGCAGCCAGCGGTTGCGTACTCCATGCGCGCTGCAACGCGCCCAGCCAGTGCTGCGCTGCCGCTGGGGCATCACTACGCGTACGCAGGCGTGGCGCCACGGCGGCGTGCGGCACTGCAGTGACGGCCAGCGTGTGCGGCTGCCACTGCACCTCGCGCGACAGCTGCAGGCGGGCACCATCAAGGCCGGGCAAGGGATCGGGTACGTGTACGGTCAGCGCGGTGCCGGCCGGCAGCTGCGCATCCAGCTCGCGCAGCAGGCTGGGCAGGGAGGCAGCGTCCACCGGCGTGGACTGGTCGATGGGCGGGAAGCCCGGCGCCAGCCAATGCCAGTTGCGTGCATCGGCGCTGCCGCGCAGTGCGTTCGCGTCCAGGCCCGGTGCCACCACCGTCCACGCCGCTGGCACCGGTTTAGGACCGGTCAGTGCTGGGCGCGCCAGCAGCAGGGCCAATGCGGCCAGCAACAGCAGGCGCACCAGCAACAGCGGCCAATCATCGAAGCGGATGCGTTGGCGCGGTCGTATCTGGGCGCGCAGCCAGCGTAGCGCAGCGAAATCCAGCGGCGTATAGGGATGACGACGGGCGAGGTGGATCAGCAGTGGCAACAGCCATGCAGCCAGCGCCGCCAGGCCCAGCGGAAACAGCAGGCTCATGCGCCGCCCCTGCGGCCGAACAGCGCCTGCAGCGGCTGGTCCAGCGGCTGGTCGAGCCAACCGGTGGCGGTGGCGATGCCACTGGACTGCAACCGCGCCTGCAGCGCGGCGTGGGCCTCGGCGAAGCGCTTCAGGTAGTCGGCGCGGATCGCGGCGCCATCGCCCAGCAGTTCCTCGCCCGTTTCCGGATCGCGGAAGCGGTGACCAGCATCGAAGGGGAAATCGCGTTCGTCGGCGGTCAGCACCTGCAGCAGCATCACCTCGCGGCGCGTGCTGGCCAGCTGCTCCAGCAGCACGATGCCCGCGTCATCGAAGCCATCGCCAATGGCCAGCAGCAGATCGCCGGGGCGCACGCGTTCCCACAACGGTCGCAGGCGCTCGGCGCCCGGCCATCCGCCACGCGCCTGCAGGGCATGCAGTTGCAGGTGCACGCGGTCGCGCTGGCGCGCGCCATGCGCGGCCGGTACCAGTTGCAGGCCTTCGCCATCGATGGCCAGCAGGCCGAAGCGATCACCCTGCTGCAGCGCCAGCTCGACCACGCAGGCTGCCAGTTGCCGCATGTGGTCCAGGCGGCTGCGTGCCGGTGCCGCGCGATCGGCCTGGCCAGCCGAGGCAGTGGCATCGAGCAGCAACCAGACGGTGATCGGGCTTTCGCGCTCGGATTCACGCACGAAGAAGCGGTCCGAGCGCGCGTACAGCTTCCAGTCGATCTGGCGCAGTTCGTCGCCGGGCTCGTAGGCGCGGTATTGGGCGAACTCGAGGCCGGCACCGCGGCTGCGGCTGGCGTGCTGGCCGATGCCGCTTGCGCCGCTGGCCAGGCGTGGCCACAGCCGCAGCGCACGCAGTCGCGCACGCAGGTCGGGTGGCAGCAGCAGCGGCGTGCCGGCGGTCACCAGTGGATCAACCGGGGAATGGAACGGCCTGCAGCAGTGCGGCGACCACATCGTCAGCCCGCTTCTGCTCGGCTTCGGCGGCGAAGGACAGCAGCAGGCGATGACGCATCACCGGTGCGGCCAGCGCCTGCACATCCTCGCGGGTGGCGGCGAAACGTCCCTGCAGCAGTGCGCGCGCCTTGGCGGCCAGCACCAGCGACTGCCCGGCACGCGGGCCCGCACCCCATTTCACCCACTGGTTGATCGCCGCCGGTGCGCCCTCGCCGGGACGGCTGGCGCGGACCAGACGGGTGATCCAGGCCAGCACGTCGGGGCTGACATGCACCTGGCGTACCGCCGCCTGCAGCGCGATCACCGCGTCGGCATCCATCACCTTGGGCACGCTTCCAGTGGCCCTACCGGTGGTCTGTTCCAGGATCTGCCGCTCTTCTTCCTCGCTGGGGTAATCGACCAGCACATGCAGCAGGAAGCGATCCAGCTGTGCTTCGGGCAAGGGGTAGGTACCGGCCTGTTCGATCGGATTCTGCGTGGCCAGCACGAAGAACGGTGCCGGCAACGTGTAGGTCGTGCCGGCGTAGCTGACCGTGCGTTCCTGCATCGCTTCCAGCAGCGCGGCCTGGGTCTTCGGCGGGGTACGGTTGAGCTCGTCGGCCAACAGCAGGTTGGTGAAGATCGGGCCCTGCTGGAAGCGGAAATGGCGATGGCCGGTACCGTGGTCTTCTTCCAGCAGTTCGGTGCCGAGGATGTCGCTGGGCATCAGGTCCGGGGTGAACTGCACGCGCCGGAACTGCAGTTCCAGTGCCTGCCCCAGCGAGCGCACCAGCAGGGTCTTGCCCAGCCCCGGCGCGCCTTCCAGCAGGCAGTGGCCACCGGCCAGCAGGCCGATCAGCAACTGCTCGACCACCGTGTGCTGGCCGACCACGGCGTGGGCGAGCGCAGCGCGCAGATCGTGCAGGCGCGGCAGCAGGGAATCGAGGTCGGGGGAGGTCATGGGCGTGGTCCGTTCAATTGTTCAATGCGTACATCACGATGTTGACGCCGAAGCGGGTGTTGTCTTCGGCCAGGAAACGCTTGTTGCGCCAGTCGTAGTCCCACTCGCAGCCGTAGTCCTTGTTGCTGTAGAGCAGGCCCAGCCGGCCATCGACCTCGATGCCCTTCAGGTAGTCGTGCACCAGGTCATCGCCCCAGCCGTTGAGCTCGAAGCTGGTGGCCGGCGGGCCGTCGAGGAAGCGGAAGAAGCTGCGGTACAGCGCGTGGCTGTTGGGCAGCTTCTGCAGCGCCTTCGGCCCGAACAGCCGGCCCATCTGCGCTTCGAACGAGGTGGCGAACAGGCCATCGATATCGTGGTTGCAGTCGTCGACGAAGACGAAGCCCCCATTGCGCACGTAGCGCACGAAGTTCTGCCGTTCGGCGGCGTTGAACTCGACCAGGGTGTGCCCGGCCAGGTAGCAGAACGGCGCCTCCAGCATGCGCGGGTCGGCCAGGGCCACCACGCGTTCCTGCGGGTCCACCCGCAGGGAGGTGTAGTCGATCAGCGAGGTGATCAGGTTGGACGGCATGCGCGCGTCCACGTCCCAGTCGCCGGAGTCGTACTGCAGGCGGGTGAACCAGAAGTCGTAGCGTGAACTGCGCGGGCCTGCCTGCGCCCATGCCGGCAGGGCTGCCGCCGAAGCGGCAGCGGCCAACCAGCGCAGGCAGGCCCGGCGATCCATCAGACCGCGTCGGACAACGAGGTAAAGGTGAAATCGCGCAGCTTCATCGGCGGGATCATCATCACGAAGCTGGATTCGTCACCGGCCACGCGCACCGGCTTGCCCAGCTCTTCGATGTTGTTGAGCATGATCACCGGCGATTCGTTGAAGCGGAAGTTCTTCACCGGGTACTTGATCTGCCCGTTCTCGATGTAGAAGGTGCCATCGCGGGTCAGGCCGGTCAGCAGCACGGTCTGCGGATCGACCATGCGGATGTACCAGGTGCGGGTGACCAGGATGCCCTTCTGGGTGCCGCGCACCAGCTCGGCGGTGTTCTTGTCGCCACCACTCATCAGCAGGTTGCCGGGCGTGGCCTTGGCGGTCTTGCCCTGCTTCTGCGCCCAGAAGCGCGAATAGTCGAGGTTGGCGATCTTGCCGTTCTCGATGATGGCGATGCGCTCGCGCGGCATGCCTTCGCCATCCCACGGCAGCACCGGCGCTTCCGGGTGCCACGGGTCGGCATGCATGTTCACGCGCGGATCGTAGACCTGCTCGCCCAGCTTGTTGCCGCCGCCCTTCTTCGACAGGAAGCTGCGTCCTTCATCGGCCGAGCGTGCGCTGAAGAAGTTCATCATGAAGCTGATCAGGCCCGCGGCCGCCGCCGGCTCCAGGATCACCGTGTACTTGCCGGGTTCCAGCGCCTTGGCTTCCTGCGACTCGGTCGCCTTGCGCATCGCGATGCGGATGTCCTGGTCGGCCTTGAAGTCGGCCGCGTCCTTCAGGTTGCGACCCACCCAGCCCGAACCACGGCCGTCTTCGGTGCGCACGGTGCAGGTGTAGTCGAAGTTGGTGGTGCGCTGGTAGCCGAAGTTGCCGTTGCTGTTGGCCGTAGCGTAGAAGCCCTGGCCGTCTTCCAGGAAGCCTGCAGCGATCAGCCCGTTGCCTCGGCACGGCGCGATCGAATCGGCGGCGACCTTGGCGCGGAAGGCCGGATCGATGGCGGCAGTGGATTCGCTGAAGGTCGGGCTGGCGCGATAGCTCTGCTTGCCGATGGCCGGCATGAACTCCGGGTTCTCCGGGGCCAGCCGGGCCAGGTCTTCGGCGCGGCGGACCACGCGCTGCAGCGCGGCGTCGTCGAACTCGTTGATCGAAGCGGTACCGACGCGCTTGCCGAAGGCCACGGTAACGGCCAGTTCGGTGTTGTCGACGATGCCACTGGTGGACACATTGTTCAGGGCGAAACGGATGTTGCCGTTGATCGACCCGGCCAATACGGCGGTGCACTCATCGGCCTTGGACAGGGCGATGACCTTGTCGAGGATGGCCTTGGCCTGGGCTTCGGTGAAGATACTCATGGTGTAAGGGCTCCTGACCGATCAGCCGAGGCTGCGTGCGGTGTTGATGACGTTGATGCCGTTGAAGCGCGCGGTCGAAGACCCGTGCGAGACCGCCGAGACCTGGCCGGGCTGGCCCTTGCCGTCGAAGAACGAACCGCCCAGGCGGTAATCGCGCTCGTCGGCGACGGCGCTGCAGGCATTCCAGAACTCCGGGGTGCGGATCTGGTAGGCCACGTCCTCAAGCATGCGGGTGATCTTTCCGTTCTTGATCTCGTAGAACAGCTGGCCGCCGAACTGCGCGTTGTAGCGCTGCTGGTCGATCGAGAACGAACCGTCACCGATGATGTAGATGCCGTTCTCCACGTCCTTGATCATGTCCGACACGCTCAGCGGCGACTTGCCCGGCGCCATCGACACGTTGGCCATGCGCTGGAACTGCACGCTGGACCACGAGTCGGCGTAGCAGCAGCCATCGGATTCGGTCTTGCCGAGGATGTGGGCCTGGTCGCGGATCGTCTGGTAGTCCACCAGCTTGCCGTTGCTGATCAGGTCCCAGCGCTTGCACTTCACGCCTTCATCGTCGTACGCCACCGCGCCGAGGCTGCCCGGCTGGGTCTTGTCGGCGAAGATGTTCACGTGTTCGCTGCCGTACTGGAAGTGCTGCTCGCGCTTGTCCAGGGTGGCGAAGCTGGTACCGGCATAGTTGGCTTCGTAGCCGAGCACGCGGTCCAGTTCCAGCGGATGGCCGATCGACTCGTGGATGGTCAGCCAGGTGTGCGACGGATCCAGGACCAGGTCGTACTTGCCAGGCTTCACCGACGGCGCCTTCAGCTTCTCCTGCGCCTGCTTGGCCGCTGCGATGGCATCTTCCTTCATGTCGTAGGACGAGCTGTAGTTGACCACGCCGTTGGGCGTCAGCACCTTGCCGGCAGGGGCGCCATCCAGATACTCATAGCCCAGGCCCATCGGCGCGGACAGCCCTTCGCGGGTGCGGAACTTGCCGCTGGCCTTGTCGATGGCGGTGATTGTCATCGGTGCCCAGATGCGGTGCACGTCCTGGTCGATGTAGGAGCCGTCGGTGGAGGCGAAGTACTTCTGCTCGTTCACCAGGAACAGCATCGAATTGATGAAGCTGGCGCCAGCGCCCATCGCCGCGGCGTTGACGTCCAGCAGCAGGTCGACCTTCTCCTTGATCGGTACCTCCATCGCATTCTTGCGGATCGGCGTCTTCCAGCTGACCTCGCCCACGCCCGGCGCCTTGGCCAGCTGCACCGGCGCGGTCTGCACGCCCGCGTTGGCCTTGGCGATGGCTGCGGCCTGCTGCGCGGCACGGGCCACGTCGGCAGTGCTGAGCGCATTGGTGGCGGCAAAACCCCAGGCGCCGTTGACGATCACGCGGATGCCGACACCGGTGGACTCGGTGTTGACCACGTTCTGCACCTTGTCTTCGCGGGTGATCACGAACTGCCGCAGGTAGCGGCCGATGCGCACGTCGCAGTAGGTGGCGCCGGCGCTGCGTGCGGCCTGCAGGGCGGCGTCGGCCAGGCGCTTCTTCAGCGCGGGGTCGAGGCTGGACTGCAGCTGCTCGGCGGCGATCGCCTTGCCGAAGAACGACGGCACGATCAGGCCGCCAGCGGTAAGCCCGGTCAGGGCCAGGAAGTCACGTCTGTGCAAGGCTGCTCTCCATGAAGGACGGGTGGCTCAAGCGCCGAGACTGCGCGCGGTGTTGATGATGTTGATGCCGTTGAAACGGGTGGTGGACGAACCGTGCGAGACCGCCGAGACCTGGCCGGGTTGGCCCTTGCCGTCGAAGAACGAACCGCCCAGGCGGAAGTCGCGTTCATCGCAGATGGCGCTGCAGGCGTTCCAGAACTCCGGCGTGCGGATCTGGTAGGCCGCATCCTCGACCATGCCGGTGATCTTTCCGTTCTTGATCTGGTAGTACAGCTGGCCGCCGAACTGCGCGTTGTAGCGCTGCTGGTCGATGGAATAGGAGCCACGGCCGTGGATGTAGATGCCGTTCTCCACGTCCTTGACCATGTCCTCGACGCTCAGCGGCGCCTTGCCCGGTGCCAGCGAGACATTGGCCATGCGTTGGAACTGCACGCTGGACCACGAGTCGGCATAGCTGCAGCCATGCGAAGCGTCGCGGCCGAGGATGTGCGCTTCATCGCGGGTGGCCTGGTAATCGACCAGGATGCCGTCGCGCACCAGGTCCCAGCGCTGGGTCTTCACCCCTTCGTCGTCGTAGCCGACCGCACCGAGGCTGCCCGGCTGGGTCTTGTCGGCGAAGAAGGTGACGATGTCGCTGCCCCAGCGGAAACCGGCATCGCGCTTGTCCAGCGTGGCGAAGCTGGTGCCGGCGTAGTTGGCTTCGTAGCCGAGCACGCGGTCCAGCTCCAGCGGATGACCGACGTTCTCGTGGATGGTCAGGAACAGGTTGGACGGATCCAGCACCAGGTCGTACTTGCCGGGTTTCACCGAGGGCGCCTTCAGCTTCTCGCGTGCGTGGCGGGCGGCGGCGATGGCGTCCTCGACCGGATCGTAGGAATCGCGGTACGCGGTGATGCCACCGGGCAGCTGCACCTTGCCACGCGCGTCCCCGTCGAGGAACTCGTAGCCCATGCCCATCGGCGAGGACAGACCGGCGCGGGTGCGGAACTTGCCGCTGGCCTTGTCGATGGCGGTGGCGGTGAACGGCAGCCAGATGCGGTGGATGTCCTGGTCGATGAACGAGCCGTCGCTGGAGGCGAAGTACTTCTGTTCGTTGACCAGGAACAGGGTGGAATTGATGTAGTCGGCGCCCGCATTCAGCGCGGCCGCATTGAGCGACAGCAGCAGCTCGACCTTGTCCTGGATCGGCACTTCCATCGCATTGCGGCGGATCGGCGTCTGCCAACGCACCTCGCCCACCGCCGGGGTGGGTGCCAGCTGCACCGGGCGGGTCTGGATGCTGGAATTGGCGCGCGCGATCGCGGCGGCCTGCTCGACGGCGGTGCGCACTGCCGATTCGGTCTGCTGATGGGTGGCGGCGAACCCCCAGGCCCCGTTGACGATCACCCGCACGCCCACACCGGAGGACTCGCGGTTGGTCACGTTGCCGACCTGGTGTTCGCGGGTGATCACCGACTGGTTGAGGTAGCGGCCGATGCGCACGTCGCAGTAGCTGGCCTTGGCCGCGCGTGCGGCGGCAAGGGCGACCTCGGCCAGGCGTCTGCGTTTGGCCGGGTCGACCGGGGCCAGCAACTGTTCGGCTGCGATCAGCCGCGAATGCGGCAGGATCAGGCCCGCCAGGCCCAGACCGGAAAATGCCAGGAACTCACGTCGTTGCACTGCGTCTCTCTCTCACTTCCGTGCGGCCGGCAAAGGACCGATCCGATCACGTCAACTCCTCGACTTTCGCCAGCAGCGGGCATTCGGGCAAGTGACTGCAGTCATGGTAGGGGTGGGTTTCGGCAGGGCTGCGCCCTGCACCTGCAGAGGCCAGGGCCAGAGCAACGTCAAAAGGCGGCATTCCGTGGGATGGCGGGGCGGTGTCGGATTGCGGGGACGCCGCAAGTACGTCCCTGTAGGCTTGGCCGCGGCATCCATGCCGCGGACACCCCGCAATCCGACACC
>NZ_JBSPUD010000028.1:0-49092 GCF_056861525.1 Stenotrophomonas sp. 82F1 | reverse complement strand
GGTCCGGTTGCGGGGGCGTGAGCGCCATGGATGGCGCGACCGAGCTTACAGGGACGTACTTGCAGCGTCCCCCGCCACCGGACCCACCCCGCCATCCCACGGATACCCCGCCTTTGACGTTGACGTTGATTCTGCGGGTGCAGGGCGCAGCCCTGCCGCACTCCCCCCACAAAATGTGAAGGCCACGCGGTGACGAGTTCACCGCCCCTTCGGCTAACATTCGCCCATGCCGCATACCACCACGACTCCGCCCGCATTGCAGGATGGCGACCTGCTGGCCGCCATCGACCTTGGCTCCAATAGTTTCCACATGGTCATCGCGCGTTACACGCTTGGCCAGCTGCGGGTGATCGACCGCCTGCGCGAAACCGTGCGCATGGCCGATGGCCTGGACGGCAAGGGCGGACTCTCCGCAGCAGCGCGGCAGCGCGCGCTGGAGTGCCTGGCCCGGTTCGGCCAGCGCATCCGCAACGTCCCGCCGCATCGCGTGCGTGCACTGGCCACCAACACGGTGCGCCAGCTGCGTTCGCCGCAGGCCTTCCTGATGCCGGCCGAAACCGCACTCGGGCATGCCATCGAAGTGGTCAGTGGCCGCGAAGAGGCGCGACTGATCTATCTGGGCGTGGCCCATGCACAACCGCCCAAGCCCGACCAGCATCGCCTGGTCATCGACATCGGCGGCGGCTCGACCGAGTTCATCATCGGCAAGGGCATGCAGACGCTGGAGCGCGAGAGCCTGCAGGCCGGCTGCATTGCCAGCACCCGTCGCTTCTTCCCGGGCGGCAAACTCAGCAAGAAGCGCTGGAAAGATGCACTGGCCGAAATCGGCCGCGAGTTCCAGCCCTTCGCCAGCAAATACCGCGCGCTGGGCTGGCAGGAAGCCCTTGGCTCGTCCGGCACCCACAAGGCCATCAGCGAAATCTGCGCGACGATGAAGCTGAGCAAGGGTGCGATCACCGCCGAGGCGTTGCCGCAGCTCCGCGATGAGCTGCTGAAGGCCAAGAAGATCGACGACATCGTGCTGCCCGGCCTGTCCAGCGATCGCCGCCCGATCATCGCCGGCGGCATCCTGGTGCTGGAGGCCGCCTTCCAGGCACTGGGCCTGCAGAAGCTGCTGGTCAGCAAGGCCGCGATGCGCGAGGGCATCCTCTATGACATCCTCGGCCGTGCCGGTGACAACGACCCGCGCGATGAATCGGTGGCCGCCCTCACCCATCGCTATGGCATCGACACGGTGCAGGCCGGCCGCGTACAGGACACCGCACTGTCGTTGCTGGAGCAGGTGCAGGAACGCTGGAAGCTGGATGCCGATGATGCACGCATGCTCGGCTGGGCCGCGCGCCTGCATGAACTGGGCTTGATGATCGCCCACAGCGGTTACCACGTGCATGGCAGCTACGTGCTGGAGAACTCGGACATCGCCGGCTTCTCGCGGCAGGAACAGCAGATGCTGGCGACGCTGGTGCGCAATCACCGCCGCAGCATCAGCAAGACCGCCTTCGATGCCATTCCCGAACGCCTGCTGCTGACGGCACGGCGCCTGGCTGCCCTGCTGCGCCTGGCGGTACTGCTCAACCGCGCGCATGAAGACGCACCACTGCCGGCGCTGGAACTGACCGCCGACGACAGCCGCCTGTCGCTGATCGTGCCGCAGGCCTTCATCGATGCGCGGCCGCTGCTGCGCGCCGACCTGATCGGCGAGACCGAAGGCATCGCCGGGCTGGGCATCCAGTTCCGTCCGTTCGTGGTCTGAGCAGGGCGCCGGGCGCCCACGCATCGCCGTCGGCGCCCGATTACATTTCGTTACAGTCCGCGCAATCGACCGCCAATTCCTGCTGCAACGCAGCAGCAGGCTTCGGCGGCGTGCGACTCGTTCTGACGTAAACCCCTGCTTTTGTTCACGTTTGGTGAAAGCGCGTGATGCGTAACGACACAAACCGACACGCGCTCTTTACATAGCATTAACCAACGAGACTACTATCGGGTCATCGGCTCGGTCCTGGACCTGCCGATTCCTTCGACGCCCGTTTTGGCGTCCTTTGCACGACCCGAGAGAGAGAGAGCTCGTCATGACTTCACGCACCACCGCACTGGGGCAGGCCATCCGCTACGCCCTGGCAACCACCGCGACGCTGGCTGCGCTGCCGGCGTTCGCCCAGAGCAGCAGCACCGCCTCGCCGACCAACCTGGACCGCATCGAAATCACCGGTTCGCGCATCCGCCAGGTGGACGTTGAAACGGCGCAGCCGGTGCTGGCACTGAGCCGTACCGATATCGAACGCCAGGGCTTCAGCTCCGTTGCCGACATCCTGCAGAACGTGACCGCGATGGGCAGCCCGGCAATCAGCCGCGCAAACGCGCTGAGCTCGGGCGAGAACACCGGCGGCACCTATATCGACATGCGCAACCTGGGCGCGCAGCGCACCCTGGTGCTGGTCAACGGCAAGCGTCTGGGCATCAGCACCTCGGGCCTGCAGGACGTGTCCTCGCTGCCGGTGTCGGCGGTGGAGCGTATCGAAGTGCTGAAGGATGGCGCCTCGGCCATCTACGGCTCCGATGCGATGGCCGGCGTGGTCAACATCATCACCCGTTCCAACGTCAACGGCGTGACCGCCAACGTCTACCACGGCCAGTACAGCGAAGGCGACGGCGCGCGCGACCGCTTCGACGTGGTGGGTGGCTGGAGCAACGACCGCGTGTCGCTGACGCTGGCGCTGGAGCACTCCGAAGAAAAGAGCGTGTGGGCACGTGACCGCTGGTTCAGCAAGTACGGTACCAGCGACCACAACCCCAATGACCCGTCCAACTGGACCACGCTGAGCCAGTACGGCCAGATCACTGGCCTGAAGGGCCGCCCGGGCTGCACCGATACCCGGCTGGGCTGCGGCTACTCGCTCAACCGCGGTGCCGATCCGACCAACCCGGCCAATTACCACCTGACCGATGCAACGCCGTTCACCGGTGACGTCAGCAATGCCAACGACCAGATGCACGTCATGTACCCGATCAAGCGTGATTCGGTGTACTTCGATGGCCGCTTCAAGCTGACCGATGACATCAACCTGCGCACCGAGTTCGGCTACAACAAGCGTTCTTCCGAGCGCCAGATCGCCGGCTACCCGACCCAGTCCAGCTCGGTGTCCATTCCCAATGACCCGAACGCCACGGGCCAGATGTCCAGGGACAGCTACTTCAATCCGTTCGGCAGCCAGCACGGCTATGCCAACCCGACCGCAGTGTCCTGGAACCGCCGCACCTGGGAAGTGCCGCGCGTGAGCACCAGCGAACTGAAGACCTATCGTGCGGTGGTGTCGCTGGATGGTGCCTTCGAGATCGGCGAGCGCTACTTCGACTGGGACGTGGGCTACCAGTACAACCGCAACGAGCTGACCGCCACCGCCACCGGCAACCTGCACAAGAAGCGCGTGCGTGACGCCGTGGGCCCGTCGTTCCTCGACCCGGCCACCGGCAAGGTGATGTGCGGCCGCCAGGGCGCGGTCATCGATGGCTGCAAGCCGTGGAACCCGCTGGTGCCGTTCGGCAAGAATGACCCGAACGGCCTGACCGGCAACGAAGAACTGCTGTCCTGGCTGTTCCCGGCCGAAAAAACCACCGGCCGCACCACCACCAAGAATGCGTTCGCCAATCTGTCGGGCAGCATCATGACCCTGCCGGCCGGCGACCTGGGCTTTGCCTTCGGTGTCGAAAGCCGCAAGGAAGATGGCAAGTACACGCCTGACGCGCTGGCCCAGACCGGTGCCACCACCAACCTGGCCGCTGGCCCGACCGGCGGCAGCTACACGGTGAAGGAAGCGTACCTGGAGCTCAACGTGCCGATCCTGGCCGACCTGCCGGGTGCCAGGGAACTGAGCATCAGCGCCGCAACGCGTTTCTCCGAGTACAACACCTTCGGCAACACCCTCAACAGCAAGTTCGGCTTCAAGTGGAAGCCGATCGACCAGCTGCTGGTCCGCGGCACCTGGGCCGAAGGCTTCCGCGCACCGACCATCAGTGACCTGTACGGCGGCGGTTCGGAAACCTTCGCGCAGTTCAGCGATCCCTGCGACACCGTGTTCGGCGCTTCCAAGAACAGTCCTGAAGTCCGCGCACGCTGCGCACGCGACATCGCCGATGCCGGCAACTTCCGTCAGCTGCGCCAGGGCAACACGCCGGTGACCACCGCGCAGGACGCAACGCCGACGCCGTTCGTTTCCGGTTCCAACCCGCAGCTGACCCCGGAAACCTCGACCAGCAAGACGCTGGGCCTGGTGTGGAGCCCGACCTTCGTCAGCAACCTCAACGTTGCGCTGGACTGGTGGAAGATCCGCATCGACAACACCATCGTCGATGACAGCCCGAACCAGATCCTCACCGACTGCTACGAGCAGGGTATCGCAGCACGTTGCAGCCGCTTCACCCGCGACGCGGCCACCGGCATCGTCACTGGCCTGAAGTTCGGCAACCGCAACGCCGGCTTCGCCGAGACCGAAGGCTACGACCTGGACGTCAGCTACCGCGTCGATACCAGCTACGGCAAGCTGAGCGCTGGCTGGACCAGCACCTACGTCAGCAAGAACGTGTACCGCTCGACCAACGATACCGGCGTGGTTCCCACCCCGATCAACGGCGTGGCCAACACCATCGGCACCAGCACCAGCCTGGCCTTCCGGGTGCGTTCGAACCTGGTGCTGGGTTGGGATATCGGCGACTTCGGCGTCAGCTGGACCGCGCGTTACTACTCCGGCGTGAAGGAGCGTTGCCTCAACGCTACCCGTTACGCGGATGAGTGCTCCGATCCGGGCTTCATGGCTCCGTGGATCAAGGGCACGCGCGATTACAACCAGCGTGGCGCGGTCACCTTCCACGACGTGCAGTTCCGTTACAACCTGCCGTGGGATGCCACCGTGTCGGTTGGCGCCAACAACGTGTTCGGCAAGGACGGCCCGGTGATGTACAGCAAGCCGAATTCGTCGTTCTCCTACTACGGTGGCTACGACATCGGTCGTTTCATGTACATGAAGTATCAGCAGCGCTTCTGATCCACGCGTTGACGCAACACCATGACCACGGCCCTTCGGGGCCGTGGTTTTTTTTTGCCTGCGCAGGTTGTCGCCATCCACATCGGCCTTGACGCTTTCAATCCAGCACGCGAGCCCGGGCACACCTTCAGCCGGAACACCACATGACCGAGCAATCGATTGATTCGCTTCCGCTTTGTACAAAAGCGTCATCACCGATCCGGGCGCTTTCGTCGCTTTCCTCTACTTCTGCCTGCGGGCCTTCACTAGGTTTGAACGTCCACCGCCTGCGGTGGAACTGGCGCCGCCCTGCTTGGCCGCGCACCGATGAATTGGAAGAGAGAGAGACCCATGACCATCCGTATTCCCGAACTTGGGTTGGCGATCCGCCGAGTGCTTGCGATGACCGCCACCACTGCGTTGGCCGTTCCCGCATTCGCCCAGGATTCCGCTGAAGCCACCACCCTGGACCGCATCGAGATCACTGGCTCGCGCATCCGCCAGGTCGATCTGGAAACCGCACAGCCCGTGCTGACCATCAGCCGCGCTGACATCGAGCGGCAAGGCTTCAATTCCGTCGCCGACATCCTGCAGAACCTGACCGCAACCGGCAGCCCGGCAATCAGCCGTGCCAGCCCCCTAAGTGCTGGCGAAACCGCCGGTGGCAGTTACGTGGACATGCGCGGCCTGGGTGCACAGCGCACGCTGGTGCTGATCAATGGCAAACGCCTGGGCATGACGACCAGTGGTTACCAGGACATCTCCAGCATTCCTGCCGCTGCCGTGGAGCGCATGGAAGTTCTGAAGGATGGCGCATCGGCCATCTACGGTTCCGATGCCATGGCCGGCGTGGTCAACATCATCACCCGCCGCAACGTCGAGGGCGTGACCGCCAGCGTCTACCATGGCCAGTTCAGCGAAGGCGATGGCGCCCGCACCCAGTACGACGTGGTTGCAGGCTGGTCGAATGAACGCGCCTCGATCAGCCTCGCCGCCGAGCATGTCGAAGAAAAGGGCGTGTGGGCGAAGGACCGGGGCTTCAGTGCCTACACCTATACCGATCGTCATCCGGACGATGGTTGGACCACGGTCGGCCAGTGGGGCCGCATTACCGGCTTCAACGGTCCGGGCTGCAGCAACAGCCGCGGCTGCAGCTATTCGCTCGACCGTGGCGGCCAGCCGGGAGGTCCGGACAGCTTCCATCTCAGCGACAACACCCCGTTCACCGGTGATGTCAGCAACAGCAACGAACAGATGCACCTGCAGACACCGATCAAGCGCGACTCGATCTTCGTTGACGCGCGCGTGGATCTGAACGACCAGGTCCGCTTCAACACCCAGCTGGCCTACAACCAACGCACCACCAGGCGTCAGGTGGCCGGCTACCCGTTCCAGTCCGGCGCAGCCGGCATCACGCCGATGTCCGTCGACAGCTGGTTCAACCCGTTCGGCAGCCATCACGGCTACGAAACGCCCAGCGACGTGGACTGGAACCGCCGTACCTGGGAGATTCCGCGGGTCAGTACCAGCGAACTGACCTCCTGGCAGGGCGTGGCGGCGTTCGAGGGCAGCTTCGCCTTCGGCGGTCGCGATTTCGACTGGGAAGCCGGCTACCAGTACAACCGCAGCGAACTGATCCAACGCGCCACCGGCAACCTGCACAAGCAACGCGTCGCCGATGCCACCGGGCCGTCCTTCTACAATCCGGCAACCGGCAAGGTCGAGTGCGGTACACCGGATGCGCCGATCGCCGGTTGCAGGCCCTGGAACCCGCTGGTGCCCTATGGCCAGGATGATCCCTATGGCCTGACCGGCAACCCGGAACTGCAGGACTGGTTGTTCCCAGAAGAACTCACCCGCGGCCGTACCACTACCCGCAACCTGTTCGCCAGCCTCAGCGGCAGTCTCGCCACGCTGCCGGCCGGCGAACTGGGCTTCGCGGTGGGTGCGGAGAGCCGCCGCGAGGATGGCCGCTTCATCCCCGATGCGCTGGCACAGACCGGTGCCACCACCAACCTGGCCGCAGGCCCCACCGGCGGTGGCTACCGTGTAGACGAGGCCTACCTGGAGCTGAGCGTGCCGGTGCTTCGCGACCTGGCCGGTGCGCGTGAGCTGAGCCTGAGCGCCGCTACCCGATACTCGGACTACACCACCTTCGGCGGCACCCTCAACAGCAAGTTCGGCTTCACCTGGAAGCCGATCGATCAGCTGCTGGTCCGCGGCACCTGGGCCCAGGGCTTCCGCGCACCGACCATCTCCAACCTGTATGGCGGTGGTTCTGAAACCTTCACCACCGGCTTCCGCGATCCCTGCGACACCGTCTACGGTGCAGCCGCCAGCAGCCCGGAGGTGCGTGCACGCTGCGCCGCCGACATCGCCAATGCGGACACCTACCGCCAGCTCGGCCAGGGCAACGAGCCGATCACCAGCAGCAGCGGGCAGACGCCGCGGCCCTTCACCAACGGCTCCAATCCGGACCTGGAGCCGGAGACCTCGACCAGCCGCACACTGGGCCTGGTCTGGAGCCCCACGTTCGCCGAAGGGCTGAACATCGCGCTGGACTGGTGGAAGATCCGCATCGAGAACACGATCGTTTCCGACCATCCCAATGACATCCTCCGCGACTGCTACGAGTTGGGCATCGCCGAACGTTGCGGCGGTTTCACCCGTGACCCGGAACTGGGCATCATCGACAAGCTCAGCTTCGGCAACCGCAACAGCGGTTTCCGCCAGGCCGAAGGCTATGACCTGGAGATCGGCCACAAGCTCGAAACCCGCTGGGGCACGCTGCGCGCCGATTGGAAGAGCACCTATGTGGTTGCCGCCGAAGAGCGGACCACCAACGAGGCGGATGTGCCGCCGATTCCCAGCAATGGCATCGCCACCAACGACGGTATCGGCTTCCGGGTCCGCTCCAACGCATCGCTGGGCTGGGAGCAGGGCAACCTGGGCCTCACCTGGAGCCTGCGTTACTTCTCCGCCGTCAAGGAACGCTGCCTGGACGCGAGCGGCCATCCGGACGAATGTTCCGATCCGGACCAGCGCGCGCCCTGGTACAGCGGCAGCCGCGATTACAACCGACGCGGTTCGGTCACGTTCCATGATGTGCAGGCGCGTTACACCCTGCCGTGGAGCGCCACCGTTTCGATCGGCGCCAACAATGTGTTCGCTCGCCAGGGACCGATCCTGTACAGCCAGCCAAGTTCCAACTTCTCCTACTACGGCGGCTTTGACATCGGTCGTTTCATCTACATGAAGTACCAGCAGCGCTTCTGATCCACGCACTGGCGCAACACCATGACCACGGCCCTTCGGGGCCGTGGTTTTTTGTGCTCCTGAACTACGCGGGCGGCGCCCGGCGTGGCCGTCATCACGCTGTCGCAAAGCGGTCATGTCGGCTACATCGCCAGGCCTGAGCATGCGTAAAACCGGAGGCCCGCCATGCGCTATGCCATCGTCACCGAAACCTACCCGCCGGAGATCAACGGCGTCGCACTGACCGTGCAGGGCCTGGAGCAGGGATTGCGCGCCGCCGGCCACGAGGTCGACCTGATCCGCCCGCGACAGGCCAGTGAAGCGCTGGAGGCGGCACCGGGCACCCTGCTGGTTCCGGGTGCGGCCTTGCCGCGCTATCCCGGCCTGCGCTTCGGCCTGCCCGCACCGATCCGGCTGGGCCGGCACTGGCGGCAGCAGCGCCCGGACGCGATCTACGTGGCTACCGAAGGCCCGCTGGGCTGGTCGGCGCTGCGCACCGCGCGCCGCCTCGGCATTCCGGTGGCTACCGGATTCCACACCCGCTTCGACGAATACCTGCCTGACTATGGCGTGGCGTGGCTGCAGTCGGCGGCAATGCGCTGGATGCGCCGCTTCCACAACCAGGCCGATGCGACCCTGGTGCCCACCCGTGAACTGCAGGAATTTCTCACCGAACAGGGTTTCGAGCGTGTGCGCCTGCTCGCGCGCGCGGTCGACAACCAGCAGTTCGACCCCGCACGCCGCGACCCGGCGCTGCGCGAAGAATGGGGCATCGATGGTACGGGGCTGGCAGCGATCTACGTCGGCCGCATCGCCGCCGAAAAGAATCTCGGCCTGGCGGTGAAAGCCTTCCGCAAGCTGCAGCAGGTGCGTCCGAAAGCACGCTTCATCTGGGTCGGCGATGGCCCGGCGCGCGAAAAACTGGCCCATGAGAATCCCGATTTCATCTTCTGCGGCATCCAGCGTGGCGATGCCCTCGCCCGCCATTTCGCCAGTGGCGACCTGTTCCTGTTCCCCAGCCGCAGCGAGACATTCGGCAACGTGACCCTGGAAAGCATGGCAAGCGGCCTGGCTACTGTCGCTTTCGACTACGGCGCGGCCCGCGAGTACCTGCGCAACGGCGAGAATGGTGCGGCAGTGGATGACGACGAGCAGTTCGTGCAGGCAGCAGTTCAACTGGCTGCCGATGACGCCCTGCGCCGCGAGTTGGGCGGCAACGCGGCACGGGCGATGAAGCGGCTGCACCCGCAGCAGGTGGTGGCGGAGTTTGAAAGCCTGCTGGCGGAACTGGCCAATGCACGGAGGAGCGGACATGCGCACCACGCCGCTTGAACTGCTGGCCGGCCGCGAAGCGCGCTTGTGCCGCCGCGCCAACCACTACTGCCGACGTCGCCGCGTGCGGCGCGTGTTCTCGATCATCAGCCGGCTCGGCGATGGCGTGTTCTGGTACATGTTGATGGGCGCGCTGGTGCTCATTGATGGCTTCGACGGCCTGCGTGCATCGGTGCACATGGCCGCCACCGGGCTGGCCGCGCTGCTGCTGTACAAGGGGCTGAAACGCTGGACCCGGCGACCGCGGCCGTACGCGGCCGACCTGCGTATCCGTGCCTGGGTGGCGCCGCTGGATGAGTTCAGTTTCCCGTCCGGGCATACCCTGCACGCGGTGTCGTTCACCATCGTTGCGCTGGCCTACTACCCCTGGCTGGCACCGCTGCTGGTGCCGTTCACCTTCGGCGTGGGCCTGTCGCGCGTCGTACTGGGCCTGCACTATCCTAGCGACGTTCTGGCGGCCACCGGCATCGCTGCACTGCTGGCCTCGGCCAGCCTGGCCTGGTTGCCGCTGCCGGTGTGACGCCCTGCGACGGGCAGAGCCCTGCGCCAGCGGCAAAGCGATGCCCTAGAATATCCGCATGACCACGCTGTTCATCTCCGATCTGCATCTGGACCCCAGCCGTCCGGCCATCACCGACCTGTTCCTGCGCTTCCTGCGCGAGGAGGCGCCCGGCGCCGACGCGCTGTACATCCTTGGCGATCTGTTCGAAGCCTGGATCGGCGATGACACCCCCTCGGCCGCAGCCGATGCGGTGGCCGATGCACTGAAGGTACTGTCCGACAGCGGCGTGCCGGTGTTCTTCATCCGCGGCAACCGTGATTTCCTGCTGGGCGAAGACTATGCCCGCCGCGCCGGCCTTCGGATCCTGCCGGACCCGTGCATGATCGAGCTGTACGGCCGCCCGGTGCTGCTGCAGCACGGCGACCTGCTGTGCACCGATGACATTCCCTACCAGCAGTTCCGCGCCCAGACCCGCGATCCTGTCTTCCAGGCGCAGTTCCTGTCGCAGCCGCTGGAAGCGCGCATCGCCTTCGCGCAGAAAGCGCGCGATGCCAGCCAGGCGCGCCAGTCGGAAATGAAACAGGGCGACCGCGCGCAGTTCGAGACCGTCACCGACGTGGCCCCGGCCGAAGTGGAAGTCACTTACGTGCGCCACGGCGTGGACACGATGATCCATGGCCATACCCATCGCCCGGCGATCCACACCCTGCAGGCCGGCGGACGCAGCTGCACCCGCATCGTGCTGGGCGACTGGTACGAACAGGGCTCGGTGCTGCGTGTGGATGCCAACGGCTGGACGCTGGATACGCTCAGCCGCGCATGATGGATCGCAGGGTGCCAACCAAGGTTGGCATCCAGCAGAGCAGGTGTACGCGCTCTGCCAGACGCCGACCCTGGTCGGCGCTTGGCCTCAGCGGAAGGCCGCGATGGTGGCCTTGGTATTGACCAGCACTCGCTGGTTGTCGGCACTGCTGGCGATGCCCATCGGCACGCCGTTGTAGCTGATGTTCGGATTGGACCAGTAGTTCAGCCGCGGACAGCCGGCCGAGCAGTCATAGGCCATGATCGTGCGCCAGCGTGATCCGCTGGCCGGCTCATAGCGATAGCCATGGCCATAGGCATACGGTGACGTGCTCGGATCACTGGCGATATCGTGCCGTGCGCTCTGCAGGTGGCCGATTTCATGGGCGAACGAGTAGTAGCCGGTGGCGCAATCCCAGTACACCGCGGCAAACGCCGTCGACGCCGTGGAGCCGATGCCCGAGGCCAGCCCGCAGTAACTGGTGTTGTTGATCAGCAGTACGCCGACGTCGGCAGCCGTATTGTTGCGGCTGGTGTGGATGCTGTCCATGTAGCCGTCGCTGGTGCCACGGAAGCGCGACAGGTCGGTGGTGAAATTGCCCGACTCGATGTAGCTGGTGGTTTCATAACCGGCCAGCTGCAGGGTCAGGCCCACGTTGCTGTTGGTGTACCCCTGGTTGGATTCGGCAACGGCCAACTGCACCAGCGACTGCATGTTGCCACCGTACGCGCTCACCGCAGCGTTGGTCGCCACCACCAGCACGCGGATGGTCGCCGGGCTTCCCGACGAGGCCTGCGCGGTGCCAAGGCGATCATTGGCCGGCATGGCGATCTTCGGCAACTGGTTGTAGTCGGCCGGATGGTCGGCCGGCATCCGCGACTCATCCACCTCGACCAGCACGTGGCGATTGCCCAGCGGACGCAGGCGATACAGCTTGCCGTCCTTGCGGATCGAGCCGGTGAGAGTGTTGCCCGAGCGCACCAGGATCAGCGAGTTGCCCGGATCGTCCTGGCCATTGGACGTGGCCGCCTGCAGGCGATCGGACGGCGCGCGCAACTGGCCATACCAGACGCTGCCACCATCCGGCAGCGCCTCGACCTTGCTGCGAACGGCCTGCACCTTCTGCCCGAGCAGCTCGAATTCCAGCTGCGGCTGCGCGGTGGCGGCAGCATCGACACGCACTTCCTGCACGGCGGCGGTGGACGGGGTGGCCAGCAATCGCCCCAGTGCCGGCTCGTTGGTGGCCGATGCACGGCTGAGCACGGTGACCGGTTCGAACAACGGCGCCGCACTGGCGGCGGCCGCTACCGACAATCCCAACAACAGACCACCTGTCGCTTTACCTATCGATCTGGACATCATCTTGTCGCTCCTTGGAGTGAAGTGGACAGCGTTGATGCAGCACGACCCGGAGTGCCGGGTTCGGCCATCAGGCCTGCGCAGGGCGTGTGAATTCAATAGATCAGGGGAATGGAAATCGCGATCTGTGATCGACCGCATCTACGTTCAGTCAGGTCAAAAGCGTCAGTACACTTCGCCAACACATGGCTTTCGCGCTACCGTGACGTGGCCACGACAGGGGATGCACATGGCGCCAGCGCAGCACGGCAGTGACACGACGGCTGATCCGGGCCTGCTGCGGATCGGCCTGTTCTTCGACGGCACCCGCAACAACGCGCACAACCTGGCCCAGGGGCACCGGCAGGTGCCGCGACCGCGCCCCGCCCTGCTCCGCGCCGATGACGATTCGACCTACCAGAGCCGGCTGACCAGCAGCTACGACAACGGCGCCACCAACATCGCGCGCCTGCACCAGTTGTATCCGGACAGCCGGCGCACACCGGGCAGCGCACCTTCGCTGGCGATCTATGTTGAAGGTGTCGGCACCCGCGACAATGCCGAGGACGACCTGATCGGTCTGGCTTTCGGGATTGGCGCCAGCGGCGTGCAGGCGAAGGTGCAGCGTGCATTGCAGGTGTTGCTGCCGGCGGCACTGTCAGCACTTGCCTCGCAGTGGCGCGCGCCGCTGCACAGCGTGCAGCTGGATCTGTTCGGCTATTCGCGGGGCGCGGCCGCCGCACGCGATGTAGCCAACCACCTGCGCGGGTGGGATGCCGCGCGCTGGCGGCAGCTGCTGCAGCAGGCCGGGCTTTCGTGCAGCGCCGATTTCGCCCTGCCGCGGCCAACACTGCGCTTCATCGGCCTGTTCGACACGGTGGTCGCCGTCAACGGCGGACGCGCCGACGAGCATCCCCGCATCGCCCTGCCCGCGGGCATCGCCGAGGCGGTGTTGCAGCTCAGCGCGCGTGATGAGCATCGCCAGCACTATGCGCTGACCACTGTCGCACCTGCCTATCGCGAAATCGCACTGCCCGGCGTACACGCCAACATCGGTGGTGGCTATGACCAGGGGGAGGAAGGGCCCAAGCTGCTCAGCCGGCCGCGACGGCAGCAGCTGCGCCGGCCCGGCGTGGAGGACTACCAGACACCGCCACTGACCCTGCTGCAGGCGACGACCGCCTACGCTGAAGCACAGGCCGACGCCGAACGCTGGCGGCAGCAGCTGGGGCTGAGCCCGAAGGAAGTGTGGGTCGATGTCTGGCACCAGTGGCAGCAGCAACGACGCGCGGGCAGCCGCAGCGTGCTGCTGTCGCCGGTGCTGTACGCCACCGCTGCGGTGGTGCTGCACCGGCCCATCGACTGGCGCTATCAGCTGGTGGCGCTGCAGGTGATGCAGAAGCACGCCATCGATGCCGGCGTGACCTGGACCGCCGACGCCGCCGAGGTGGCGGGTTGGGAACTGCCTGGTGCACTGCAGCCGATCGCGCGCCGCCTGATCGCTGGCCAGTCGCTGACCCCGACGCAGGAAGCGTTGTTGCGCCGCCGTTACCTGATGCAGTCCGCACACTGGAATTTCGATGCACTGGGCGATACCGCCCTGACCTACACCGCTGATGCTGGTGTCAGCGAGCTGCCGTATCGGCCCGGGCCGGGGCTGTTCTACATCAACCGGCCGACGGTGGATGGCAGGCGCGTGGTGTTGCCGAACGGGTGAACGGCATCCACGCATGGCGTGGATCTACTGCAAAGCCGGTGCTTCGTTGGATGACCTCCACCCGCCAGCCCAGTAGATCCACGCCATGCGTGGATGATGGATCAACCGACGCCGGTCAACCCGCCTGCTCGATCAGATTGGCGAGCTCATCCGCATCGAACCCAGCCAGCAGGCGCGCTTCCATGTTGAACGGCCCGTGCAGGTAGCCACCGGCATACTCGACCAGCAGTTCCCTGAAACGTGCACGCGGTTCGACGCCGGCGCGCTCGCAGTACCAGCGGAACCAGCGCGATCCGGCAGCAACGTGTGCAACCTCCTCGCGCAGGATCACTTCCAGCACATCGGCGGTTTCACCGTCGCCGACATTGCGCAGCTTGTCGATCATGCCCGGGGTCACGTCCAGCCCACGCGCTTCCAGCACGCGTGGCACCAGCGCCATGCGCGCGAGGCCGTCGTGCGCGGTCTTCTCGCACATTTCCCACAGGCCGTTGTGCGCAGGAAAATCGGCGTACTCATGGCCATGTGCCAGCAGGCGCTCGCGCAGCAGCATGAAGTGGCGCGATTCGTCGTCGGCGCAGCTCACCCAGTCGGCGTGGAACGCTGCCGGCAGACCACGGAAGCGGTACACCGCGTCCCAGGCCAGGTCGATCGCATTGAGCTCGATATGGGCGATGGCATGGATGAACGCCGCGCGCCCCTCCACCCCGCCCAGGCCGCGCCGGGGCACTTCACGCGGATGCACCATCAGCAGCTGGGGCGGTCGGCCCGGCATGCGGATCGGTTCGGCAGGCGGCGCATCGGCCGGCACATGCAGCCGGCCAGCGCGGAACGCCGCCGCGTAGGCCTGGGTCAGTGCGACCTTGTGCAGGGGATCGGCTTCGGCCAGGCACTGCTGCGCAGCGCGCAGCAGATTGCCGCCGACGTCAGGCACGTCGATCACCGCCTGGACCTCAGGCGCGGCGCTTGTGCTTGGCGTCGTCCGAACGCAGCTGCTGGATGCGCTCGAAGTAGCCCGGCTCGATGCCCGTCGGGTAATGCCCGTTGAAGCACGACGAATCGAAGTTGCGCAGCGCCGGATTGCCTTCGCTCACCGCCGCTTCCATGTCTTCGATGTCCTGGTAGATCAGCCAGTCGCAGCCCAGGTGCGCTTCGATTTCCTCGATGCTGCGGTTGTGCGCGACCAGTTCTTCAGCGGCCGGCATGTCGATGCCGTAGATGTTGGGGTAACGCACCGGCGGCGCGGCGCTGGCCAGGTAGACCTTGCGTGCGCCGGCGTCACGCGCCATCTGCACGATCTGCTGGCTGGTGGTGCCGCGCACGATCGAGTCATCCACCAGCAGCACCACGCGGTTGCGGAATTCCAGGTGGATCGGATTGAGCTTGCGGCGCACCGACTTCACCCGCTCGCCCTGGCCCGGCATGATGAACGTGCGGCCGATGTAACGGTTCTTGATGAAGCCTTCGCGGTACTTCACCCCGAGCACGTTGGAGATCTCCAGCGCAGCATCGCGCGAGGTGTCCGGGATCGGGATGATGGTGTCGATGTCGTGGTCCGGGCGCAGGCGCAGGATCTTCTCGCCCAGCTTGATGCCCATGCGCATGCGCGCCTTGTGCACCGACACGTTGTCGATCATCGAATCCGGGCGTGCGAAGTACACGTACTCGAAGATGCACGGGGTGTGTTCGGCCGGCTCGGCGCAGATTTCCGAGAACAGTTCGCCGCGCGCGGTGATCACCAGTGCTTCGCCCGGCTGCACGTCACGCACGCGCTGGAAGCCCAGCACGTCCAGCGCGGCCGACTCGGAGGCCACGATGTACTCGTCACCCTCGGCGTGGCTGCGCTTGCCCAGCACCAGCGGGCGGATGCCATGCGGATCGCGGAAAGCGACCAGGCCCAGGCCCAGCACCACGCTGACCACCGCATAGCCGCCCTTGCAGCGACGGTGCACGCCGGCCACCGCGCGGATGGCGGCTTCCGGGCTGAGCTGGCGCTGCTGTTCCAGTTCGTAGGCGAACACGTTCAACAGCACTTCGCTGTCCGAATCGGTATTGACGTTGCGGCGGTCCTGCTCGAACACCTGCTGGCGCAGGTCCTCGGTGTTGATCAGGTTGCCGTTGTGGGCCAGCGCGATGCCGTACGGCGAATTGACGTAGAACGGCTGCGCCTCGTCCATGCCTTCCGAACCGGCGGTCGGGTAGCGCACATGGGCGATACCGACGCTGCCTTCCAGGGTGGACATGGTGCGTGCATCGAAGACATCGCGGACCAGGCCGGTGGCCTTCTGCACCCGCAGGCGGCTGCCGTTGACGGTGGCGATGCCCGCCGCGTCCTGGCCGCGATGCTGGAGGACGGTCAAGCCGTCATACAACTGCCCGGCGACGTTCTGGTTGCCGACGATTCCGACGATGCCACACATGATGCGAGGTCTCCGCTGGGCTGTGCCCAGTTACAAGGAAGGTGGCCGTACCTGGCCAGAGTTGTCGCCGCGTCTGCGGTCGACATTGGCCGGGTCGTCCGGCTCGATGCTGCCCGGTAGTGCTGGGGCGTCCGGGCGCACTTCGGCCGGATCGTATGCCTCGCCCTGTTCCGCCTTCGCAGGCCGCAGCCATCCGCTGCCCGCCACTATCTGACCGAGTACGCCATTATCGCCTGTCGCCCCCGGCTTGCCCACTCCGGCGCCGGCACTCTTGCCCAGCTCCATCAACGCAGATGGGGACAGTGCGTCCATCGGCAAGGCCTTGGGCAGCAGGTCGGCCCCCGGCACCTGCCAGTGCGGCAGCTTGCTGTTCATCCAGGCCACGGCCGGGTTCAGCACCGGCCGCAGCGCCGAGCCGCGCCAGGAGGGTTCGGCAGTGAGCGGAGTGAAGCCGGCCAGCAACACCAGCACGGCCGCGATGAGGCCCCCACGAACAGCGCCGAGGACGCCGCCCAGCAGGCGGTCCAGGCTGCCCAGCATGTTGCGGTGGACGATGGCCTTGATGACCATGCCGATCACCGCGACGACGATCATCACGCCGATGCCGACGCTGAGGTAGCCGCCGATGAAATGCTCGCCGCCGGGCGCGGCCGGTGCCGCCCACCAGCGCGCGGCGTCGTTGCCGAAGGCGAAGGCCGCCCAGGCCGCCACCAGCCACGATACGGTGCCGATGACGATGCCGACGAAGCCGCGCAGCAACCCGAGCAGGGTGGAGGCGGCGATCACGATCAGCAGCACCACGTCGATCATGGCGCCCCGCTCCTTCGGCGGCGCTGGCAACGGGGCTGCGTACAGGTCATGGGTGCGGTCGCACCATGCCGGCCACGCCGACCTTGGCGGCGACCTGCGCCTTCAATTGTTCTGCATCAGCGCGGTTGGCCACCGGCCCGACGCGGACCCGGTGCAGGCTGCCCTTTTCGGTGCGCACCTGCTCGACGAAGGCGCTGAAGCCTGCCGCGCGGACCTTGTCGCGCAGGGCGTTGGCATCGTTGGCCTGGCCGAATGCACCGAGCTGCACGGCAAAACCTACTCCGCTGGCAGCCGGCGCGGCCGGCGTAGTCGGCGGGGTGGCCGGCTTGCTGGCAGTCGCTTCCGGCTTGGGTTCGGGTTTCGGTTCCGGCTTGACCACCGGCTTGGCCGGTTCCGGCTTGGCAGCCGGCGCGGTTGCTGCGGTCGGCGTGCTCGGCGGCAGGCTTTCACTGCGCACCGGGTTACCGGTCGCCGACGGCGTAGCCGCCGCAACGGGCGTACTGGCGCTCGGCGCGGGTGCCGGCGTGCTGGCCACCGGTGCGCTGGTCGAGGGCTTGGCATCGAGGGTGATGACTTCTGCCTTCACGTCGGCGCGGACCTTCACCGCCTGCAGCCGGCCCGCTTCGGCCTGCGCACGGTCGGCATACGGTCCTACGCGCACGCGCCAGGCCGGGCGACCGTTGATCGATGCGGTCTCGATGAAGCCCGGAAGCTGCGAGCGCTTCAGGTAGGCGACCACCGCATCGGCATCGGCCTGGCTACCGTAGGCGCCGAAGGTCACCGCGTAGTTGCCGGCGGCGACTGCTGGCGAGGTGTCCACGGTCGGCGGCGCAGCCGGTGCAGCGGCCTCCTCGACAGGACGGGCCTGGCCGCTCTGCAATCCGGTGGCGCCACCGGCAGGCGCGACCAGCGGCAGTTCACGCGTTTCGAACTGGCCATCGGCCGGCGCATCGGGCGCGGCGATCGGCACATTGGCCACACCGCTGTCCGGGGCCGGGCCCTTGACGAGCATCGGCAGGAAGATGACGGCCAAGGCCACCAGGACGATGGCACCAATCAGACGCTGTTTCAGGGGCGTATCCACGTAGGGCAGGCGGCAGGCTGGACGTTGCGGTCGATTATACGGGTGCGCGACCGGACGGCGTCGGTAATGGCTGAACGGCGGTCAGGCGTGGGCCTGCAGCCATTGCAGTGCAGCGGCGGCGGTATGGAAGGAACCGAACACCAATACCCGGTCGCCGCGCTCGGCACGGGCCAGCACCTTCGCCAGCGCCTGTTCGACCGTGTCGGCCAATGCCGCAGCGGCCGCAGCGGTATCGGCCAGGCGCGCCTGCAGCTGCGCCGCGCTCTGCCCACGCGGGCCATCCAGGCCGGCCAGGGTCCAGTCGCCCACTACCTCCTGCAGGGCCTGCACCACGCCCACGGCGTCCTTGTCCTGCAGCGCGGCGTACACCGCCAGGGTGCGCCCGGGGGTCGCCTCGGCCTTCAGCGCGCGCGCCAGCTGGCCGGCCGCCTGCGGGTTGTGGCCGACATCGACGCGGACCTGCACGCCATCGCGCTCGAACGCCTGCAGGCGCCCGGCGATGCGCGCTGCGGCCACGCCTGCGGCCCATGCCGCGCGCGGCACCGGCTTGTCCAGCGCACGCAGCGCCGCGATCGCCGCGCCGGCGTTGGCCAGCTGGATCGGCCCGGCCAGCGCCGGGGTCGGCAGCTCCAGCCGGGTGCCGACATCGCGCCAGCGCCAACGCTGCGCGTCGATCGGTTCGTAGAAATAGTCGCTGCCACCGCGGATCGCATTGGCACCTACCAGATAGGCGCGCGCCAGCACGCTCGACGGCGGATCGGTCTCGCCCAGGATCACCGGCTTCCAGCCGCGGATGATGCCGGCCTTCTCGGCACCAATGGCCTCGCGGTCCTCGCCCAGCCATTCGGCGTGATCGATGTCCACGGTGGTGATCACCGACACATCGGCGTCGACGATGTTGACCGCATCCAGACGGCCGCCAAGGCCGACTTCCAGCACGGCCAGATCAAGATCGGCGTCGGCGAACAACTGCAGCGCGGCCAGCGTTCCGTACTCGAAATAGGTCAGCGTCACATCACCGCGCGCGGCCTCGACCGCGTTGAACGCAGCGACCAGTGCGGCGTCATCGGCATCCTGGCCATCGATGCGTACGCGCTCGTTGTAGCGCAGCAGGTGCGGCGAGGTGTACGCACCGACCTTCCAGCCGGCAGCGCGCGCGATGGCTTCGATGAAGGCAACGGTGGACCCCTTGCCGTTGGTACCACCGACCACGATGGTGTGCCTGGCCGGCGTGCCCAGGCCCATCGCGGTGGCCACGGTGCGCACGCGCTCCAGCCCCATGTCGATGCTTGCCGGGTGCTGGCGTTCAATGTAATCCAGCCATTCGGCCAGAGTGGTCGGGGTGTTCTTCACGGCAAGGCTTCCAACAGGTACAGGTGGTTCAGGACAGGAAATTCAGAGTGCGCGGTGCTTGGCTTCACCGAAGAACGGCGTGTGGTGGGCGCAGTCGTTCAGGCGCACCACTTCCAGGCTGTCCAGATCGGGGCCTTCAAGCAGGTTGAGGGTGGTCGGTGCCTGGCGGAAGCTCCACAGGCGGGAAATCGGCAGGCCCAGCACCTTGCACAGGATCACCCGGTTGACCGCGTCGTGGGCGACCACCAGCAGCGTGTCGTGTTCGCCAAGGCCTTCCACGGCACGGGCCAGGCCGCGCCAGCTGCGCTCCAGCACCAGGCGCAGCGACTCACCGCCGGGCATCAGCACGGTGTCCGGCTCAGTGCGCCAGGCCTGCAGGCGCGACGGATCTTTTTCGTTGATTTCGCTGGCCAGCAGACCTTCCCACTCGCCGTGCGCGATCTCCTGCAGTTCCGGCTCGGTCAGCAGCATGTCGGCGCGTGCGGCGCCAAGGGCCAGCTGCGCGGTGCGCTGGGCGCGCGACAGCGGCGAGGTCACCGCACGGGTGATGTCCACCGACGCCAGGCGGGCGCCAAGCGCCTGCGCCTGGGCCTCACCGATGGGCGAAAGCGGGATGTCGATCTGGCCCTGGTAGCGGCCTTCGGCGTTCCACGGCGTTTCGCCGTGACGGGCAAGCAGGATGCGCATGCGAACAAGGGGTCCTTGGGGGAGGAATTCCGGCGCAGTGTTCACATCCTGTGAAGTACGCGGAACAGGGATGATACCTGTTCGGCGCACCGCGCCGGACCGGGCATGAAAAAACCCCGCGACTGGCGTCACGGGGTTTCAGGTTTCCTACGGATTCCGCCGGGCATGGCCCGGCGCTACCGGAGGCGGCCAGTAGATCCACGCCATGCGTGGATAGATCGCCAGCGACCGCAGACGGATCATTTCGCCAGGTTCAGTTCCTTCAGCAGCTGCGGCGCCGGCGCCACTTCCTGCATGATCCACTGCATGTAGCGGCTGTCGACGGCGATCATGCGGGTCATCACCGGGTCGAACACCCAGTTGGAGCTGACCGATTCCCAGTTGCCGTCGAAGGCCAGGCCGACCAGCTTGCCGTTGGCATCGAGCACCGGCGAACCGGAGTTGCCGCCGGTGATGTCCAGGTTGGACAGGAAGTTCACCGGCACCGAACCAATGCGCTTGTCTTCCAGGCCGCCATAACGCTTGGCCTTGACCGCATCCAGCAGCGCCTTCGGCGAGTCGAACGGATCTTCACCGGTTTCCTTCGCCGCCACACCTTCCAGGGTGGTGAACGGGGTGTACTTCACGCCGTCCTTGCCATAGCCCATGACGTTGCCGAAGGTGATGCGCAGCGACAGGTTGGCGTCCGGGTAGACGAACTCGCCCTGGCTCTTCTTGTAGTCGGCCACGGCCTGCAGGTACAGCGGACGGGCAGTCAGCGATTCGCCCTCGCGGATCTTCTTCTGCTCTTCCTGCTTCAGCAGCGCCGGCATGACCGCCACCGCGTACTGGATGGCCGGATCATTGCTGGCTTCAAACGCAGCGCGGTCGGCCTTGAACCACTTCAGGCGGTTGTCCAGGCTGCCCAGCTCGGTGCCGCCCAGCTTGGCCACCAGCGACTTCACCGCAGCGGCATCGCTGCCGGCCAGCCACTTGTTCAGCACTACGTTGTCGCGCTGCGCGGCCGGCAGGGCCACGTACTGGTCCAGCCAGTAGGTCTGCAGCTGCTGGTCCATCTTCGCCACGTAGCGACGATCCATCTGCTTCAGCCCACCTTCGATGGTGGTCAGGTCACGTTCCTGGTAGCCGGCTTCGCGCTCGGCGTCCGGCTTGCTGCGCTCGATCGACAGGCGGTACAGGGTGATCGCCGCGCCGACGGCCGAGGTGTTGTTGAACTGGCCAACGAACAGGTCGCGCTCGCGGGTCGACTTGCTGGTGTCCAGGTGTTGCAGCAGCTGCGCGTGCGCAGCCAGCGCCGGCTTGCCGGCAGCGCCCTGTTTCTTCAGCCAGGCCAGCACCGCCGCTTCTTCAGCCTGCTTCTGGCCGGCGGCGTCGATGCGCTTGAAGCCTTCCAGCTGGCCCAGGTAGTTCTTGGCCACGTTGTTCATGCTGGCGGCGGTGGCGGCGTACTTCACCTTGACGTCGGCGTCGGCCTTGCCGGCGTCGGCGATCATCTTCAGCACCGCGTTGTAGTGGCGGGCGATGGTCGGGTAGGTGAAGCTGGCGGTTTCGTTGAACTCACCGGCCAGCGCGTAACGGTTGGTGCGCCCCGGGTAGCCGGCCACCATCACGAAGTCGTCGGCGCCCAGCGGCGTATCGGCGAACTTCAGGAAGTGCTTGGGCTGGTACGGCACGTTGTCGGCCGAGAACGCCGCCGGCTTGCCGTCCTTGCCGACGTAGGCACGGTAGAACGAGAAGTCACCGGTGTGGCGCGGCCACATCCAGTTGTCGACGTCGCCGCCGAACTTGCCGACGCTGCCCGGAGGTGCATAGACCAGGCGCACGTCCTTGATTTCCAGGTTGCGGAACAGGCGGTAGGTGTTGCCGCCGGAGAAGCTGTACAGGCGGCAGCGGAAGCCGGCATCGGCTTCACAGGCGGCAACCTGGGCCTTGTCGAAGGCATCCAGCGCGCGGCTGCGGGCCAGCGGATCCTTGCCGGCGCCGGCGATGGCCGCCTTGGCCTGGGCGGTGACGTCGGTGATCTGGTCGAGCACGAACACGCGGGCGTTCGGGCCGGCACTCAGTTCGTCGCTGAGCTTGGGCGCGTTGAAGCCATCCTTGATCAGGTTCTTCTGCGCGGTCGAATTCAGCTGGATCGCACCGTAGGCACAGTGGTGGTTGGTGACCACCAGGCCCTGCGGGGAGACGAAGCTGGCGGTGCAGCCGCCCAGCGCGACCACCGCGCCCATCGGGTCGCCGGTCAGGTTGGCCAGCTGTTCCGGGGACAGTTTGAGGCCGGCCTTCTGCAGCGGGCCGGCGATTTCCGGCAGCTGCTGCGGCACCCACATGCCTTCAGCGGCATGGGCGACCTGGACCAGCCCAAGGCTGGCGACGACGGAGAATGCAAGCAGGTTCGAGCGCATGGAGCGGCCCCTGGTAGTGGAACCCTCGATTGTAGCCCGCCACCCTGCCCCGCCCCGAACCCCGGAAGTCATGGGCCGGACGCCCCGATGCCCGGCAGCAGCCAACCTTGGCTGGCACCCACGCATCCGCCGGGCATGGCCCGGCGCTACCGGGGCAGCCGCCATGCGGGGTAGCGCCGGGCCATGCCCGGCGAGCGCAGCGGCAACGTTCGAAACGCCCGCCTGCGCGCAGCTTTCGTTCCACCAATGCACCCGCAGCGCAACATGGGAAATCCGCGTGGCGCCCTATAATCCGCGCTTTCCCCCTGATGAGTTCCACCCCGATGGCGCAGCAAACGATGAAGGCCCTGGTCAAGCGCGAAGCGGCCAAGGGCATCTGGATGGAAGAGGTTCCGGTGCCGACCCCGGGCCCCAACCAGGTCCTGATCAAGCTGGAAAAGACCGCGATCTGCGGCACCGACCTGCACATCTACCTGTGGGACGAATGGAGCCAGCGCACGATCAAGCCGGGCCTGACCATCGGCCATGAGTTCGTCGGCCGCATCGCCGAGATCGGCCCGGGCGTGACCGGCTACGAGATCGGCCAGCGCGTGTCGGCCGAAGGCCACATCGTCTGCGGCCACTGCCGCAACTGCCGCGGCGGTCGTCCGCACCTGTGCCCGAACACCGTCGGCATCGGCGTCAACGTCAACGGCGCGTTCGCCGAATACATGGTGATGCCGGCCAGCAACCTGTGGCCGATCCCCGACCAGATCCCGTCCGAACTGGCCGCCTTCTTCGACCCGTACGGCAATGCCGCGCACTGCGCGCTGGAATTCAACGTCATCGGTGAAGACGTGCTGATCACCGGCGCCGGCCCGATCGGCATCATCGCGGCGGGCATCTGCAAGCACATCGGTGCGCGCAACGTGGTGGTGACCGACGTCAACGACTTCCGCCTCAAGCTGGCCGCCGACATGGGCGCCACGCGAGTGGTCAACGTTGCCAACACGTCGCTGAAGGACGTGATGAAGGAACTGCACATGGAGGGCTTCGACGTGGGCCTGGAAATGAGCGGCAATCCGCGCGCGTTCAACGACATGCTCGACTGCATGTACCACGGCGGCAAGATCGCCATGCTCGGCATCATGCCCAAGGGCGCCGGCTGCGACTGGGACAAGATCATCTTCAAGGGCCTGACCGTGCAGGGCATCTACGGCCGCAAGATGTACGAGACCTGGTACAAGATGACGCAGCTGGTGCTGTCCGGTTTCCCGCTCGGCAAGGTGATGACCCACCAGCTGCCGATCGACGACTTCCAGAAGGGCTTCGACCTGATGGAAGAAGGCAAGGCCGGCAAGGTGGTATTGAGCTGGAATTGACCCGGTCCACGGTGTAGCGCCGGGCCATGCCCGGCGTCGCTGGAATTGAAAAAGGCGCCCAATGGGCGCCTTTCTCGTTGGTGTTGCCAGCCAGCGGCCGGCACTACCAGTAACGCCTGCGGCGTTACTTTCCGACGGCGACGCTCAGCATCACCCGGCTGTGCGCCAGCTTGCCGGAGTTGTCGCGGCCGTTGCCGTCGGTGCCGTAGTAGCCCAGGCCAACGTTGAACAGGCCGAACTGGCGGGCGACGCCGACGTTCCAGTCGGTGTAGTCCTTGGCGATGCCGTCCTCGAAGGTGCTGCGACCGACGTTGGCATTGAGCTTGAAGTCCTTCGGCAGGCCCCAGCTGCCACCCAGGCCGAAGTACCAGCCATCGGTGCTGCTGTTCCACACATCGTTGCTGTAGGCCACCGTCAGCTTGTAGGTGTCGTCCAGCGTGGTGGTGGTGATCAGCTCGTTGTAGTTCTGGTGGCTGGACTTGAGGTAGGTGTAACGGTTCAACAGCACGTCGAAGTTGACGCGCTCGGTCACGTCCACGCCGTAGCCGATCAGGTAGTCGACCTCGGTCTTCGGATCGCCTGCGCCGAAGTCGACGCCCGAGCCCCAGACGCCGGCATACAGGCCGACCGGGCTGGTGTAGGTGAAGCCGGCCTGCAGGGTCGGATCCTCATCGGTCTGCGACACACCACGGAACAGGTAGTCCGAGACGGCGGTGACGTTCCAGCTGTACGGAGATTCGTTGTCCTGGGCGCTGGCGGCGAACGGCGCGAGGGTCAGGGCGGCGGCAATGGCGAGGCAGGCACGGGCGTGCTTCATGGGCGTCTCCGGTGGGGTCGGTGGCGTGGAAGGCGGGATCTGCAGCGGGCGCAGCGACCGGAGCCAGACAGGCCCGGTTCACGAATTTTTAACCCGTTTGCTATTGCGATGCAACATGTGCCGTCCATGGCGGGGCCCCCTCCGGCCCGGTCCGCAACCGTCGATGCCCGGTAGAATCAGCGGTTTCCCGTGCTGAGCCGTGCCCACGCCATGACCGACTCCTCCGCCCTGACCCGCCACTATGCTGAGGAACTGGACGCCATCCGCGCCCAGGGCCTGTTCAAGTCCGAGCGCATCATCACCAGCCCGCAGTCCGCCGAGATCACCCTCGAAGACGGCCGCACGGTGCTGAATTTCTGCGCCAACAACTACCTTGGCCTGGCCGACCATCCGGACCTGATCCAGGCCGCGAAGGACGCGCTGGACAGCCATGGTTTCGGCATGGCCTCGGTGCGCTTCATCTGCGGCACCCAGGACCTGCACAAGCAGCTGGAAAAGCAGATCGCCGATTTCTTCGGCAAGCAGGACACCATCCTGTACGCGGCCTGCTTCGACGCCAACGGCGGCCTGTTCGAGCCGCTGCTCTGCGAGAACGACGCGATCATCTCCGATGCGCTGAACCATGCTTCGATCATCGACGGGGTGCGCCTGTGCAAGGCCAAGCGCTTCCGCTACGCCAACTGCGACATGGCCGACCTGGAGGCGCAGCTGCAGGCCGCCGATGCGGCTGGCTGCAAGACCAAGCTGATCACCACCGACGGCGTGTTCTCGATGGACGGCTTCATCGCGCCGCTGGACGAAATCACCGCACTGGCGAAGAAGTACAACGCGCTGGTGCACATCGACGAATGCCATGCCACCGGCTTCCTCGGCGCGACGGGCCGCGGCTCGGCCGAGGTCAAGGGCGTGCTGGAGAAGATCGACATCATCACCGGCACCCTGGGCAAGGCCATGGGCGGCGCACTGGGTGGCTTCACCTGCGCCAGCGCCGAAGTGATCGAGCTGCTGCGCCAGCGCTCACGCCCGTACCTGTTCTCCAACTCGCTGCCGCCGCACGTGGTCGCCGCCGGCATCAAGGCCTTCGAGATGCTGGCCGCAGCCGATGACCTGCGCAGCACCCTGGCCGAGAACACCACCTACTTCCGCGAGAAGATGACCGCTGCCGGCTTCGACGTGAAGCCCGGCGTGCATCCGATCAGCCCGGTGATGCTGTACGACGCACCGCTGGCACAGAAGTTCGCCGAGCGCCTGCTGGAAGAAGGCATCTATGCGATCGGCTTCTTCTTCCCGGTGGTACCCAAGGGCCAGGCGCGCATCCGCACCCAGATCAGCGCCGCGCACAGCCGTGAGCATCTGGACCGTGCGATCGATGCGTTCACCCGCATCGGCGTCGAGCTGGGCGTGATCAAGGGCTGATCAGCGGCGGGGTCGGATCCCCACGGGTAGCGCCGGGCCATGCCCGGCGGTTTCCCGATAGCCGCGCCATGCGCTCGCCGGGCACGGCCCGGCGCTACCGAAATGACGCGCGGCGCGCGTCATTTCTTTTTCTTTTTGTCCTTGGGCTCGTCCTTGCTGGCAACCACCACCGGCTTGGCAGCAGCATCCTGCCCATTGCCCTTGGCCACGCGGATGCCATTGGCCTTCATCCAGGCATCGAACTGGTCGGCGGTCATCTTCTGGTCGCCGTTGCTCATCATGAAGCGATAGCTGCCGCGGCCATCCAGTTCCGGGGTCTTCACTTCAACCACCGGGGTCTCGGCCGGGCGATCGGCCTTGGCCGTCTTCTTGTGGCCGCCACACGCGGTCAACAGCACGATCGGCAACAACAGGCTGGCGCAGCGCAGGGTTTGCTTGAGGGTCGGGTGATACATGGGCAGGCTCCGTTCTGGACATTCGACTACCAGGCGCCCCCTACGCCTGGAACGGTGGCCGGCAACTGCCGGCCGTGGGCATCACTCAGCCCGGTGCAGCGGCCCCCAGCCGCTGCTGGTCGCTGACCTCCAGCGCCCGCCACTGGCCCTTGCCGAGATCGCCGAGCGTGAGCTCTCCGATCGCAACCCGGACCAGGCGCAGCACCTGCAGGTCGAAGGCCGCCAGCAGGCGACGGATATGGCGGTTGCGGCCCTCGTCGAGGACCACCTCCAACCAGGCGGTCTTGTCGCCGCTGCGCAGCACGCGCACGGCCAGGGCGAGGAGGAATTCCCCCTCGTCTTCGACACCGGCGCGCAGCGCGGCCAGGGTATCGTCATCGGGCAGGCGATCGACCTGCACGTGGTAGGTCTTCTGCGGGCCGGTCTCCGGATCGGTCAGACGCGCGGCCCACTGCGGATCGTTGCTGAACAGCAACAGGCCTTCACTGGCCTTGTCCAGGCGACCGACCGGCGCGATCCACGGCAGGCCGGCGCCATCGAAGCAGCGGTACACGGTGTCGCGGCCACGCTCGTCCTGCACGGTGGTGACCACCCCGCGCGGCTTGTTGAGCATCAGGTACAGGCGTTGTGGTGCGCCCATCGGCTGTCCGTCGACCTCGATCGGCGGCGCCGGGCTGGCAATCGGGAATTCCGGATCACGGACGATGCGCCCGGCGACACGAACGCGGCCATCGGCGATCCAGCGCGCGGCCTCGCTGCGCGAGCACACGCCGGCCTTGGACAGCACGCGCGCCAGGCCATGGCGCACACCAGCGGAAACCGCAGCAGGATTCGCACGCCCACGCGCAGCGTGGGAGCGGGCAGCGGGGGCAGCAGGTGGGCGGCGCGTGCGCAAGCCTCTGCTCCCCGCCGCGCTTACTTCTTGTCGACCGGCTTGGTCTCAGCCGGTACTTCGGCTGCGGCCGGGGTGGCTGCCGGAACCGGACGCGCCTTGACCACACGCACGCCGCGCGCCTTCATCCAGGCGTCGAACTCTTCGGCGGTCATGCGCTTGCCGTTCTGGCTCATGTCGAAGCGCCACGGCGTGTTGTCGAACTCGGTCTGCGGCTTGTACGCGGCCGGATCATTCGGCTTCACCGCCGGCGCACTCGGAATCGCCTTGGCGATGTTCTGGCAGCCATCGATGCGCAACCGCTGCAGCACCTGGTCCAGCGACTGGGACGGATCGTAGCTGCTGCCCAGCACGCCGCTGGCCATGCCCAGCTGGCTGCTGCGGATGTACAGCTCGTCGGCCACCGGGGCGACGGCCGTGGCCGGCAACGGCAGCGGCGAAGCGCTGGTGTTGACCGAGCAATCGACCGCAGCGTGAGCAGCAGGAACCAGGGCCAGCGCCAGAACGGCAGCCGATGCAGAGCGCAGCATGAGGGCATCCACGAAAGGAAGTGACGCGGCGAGTTTAGCAATGCCGCGTCATCTTTCAAGCGCCACTTTCAATGAATACGGCAACTCATTGGTTTCATGGGCAAATCGCCGACGAACGGTCGCCACTGAAACGCTGATTCATCATTCCGGGCCGCACAAACAACAAGACCCGGCCGAAGCCGGGTCCTGCTGTGTCTTACTGGCAGAGCGTCAGAACTTAGTTCTGGACGTTCAGCTCGGTACGACGGTTCTTGGCGCGACCTTCCGGATTGTCCGAACCATCCGGGTTGGTGTTCGGCGCAATCGGACGGCTCTCGCCGTAGCCGATCGGACCGGCCAGACGGCCAGCGTCGACGCCGTTCTTGGTCAGGTAGTTGTACACCGCGGTGGCGCGGCGCTCCGACAGCTTCTGGTTGTAAGCGTCGGTACCCTTCGAGTCGGTGTGACCGGCGACTTCAACGCGCAGATCCGGGTAACGCTTCAGGATCTCGGTGGCTTCGCTCAGGATGGCCACAGCGTCCGGACGCAGGTTCGACTTGTCGAAGTCGAAGTTCACGCCCTTCAGGTCGATCGAGACCGGCACCGGGCAACCGTCCGGACCGATGGTCTGACCCGGCTGCGAGTTCGGGCACTTGTCGTCGCAGTTGTTGACGCCGTCACCGTCGTCATCCAGGTCGGCGCAGCTCGGGGCAACCGGAGCCGGAGCCGGAGCAGCAGCCACCGGGGCCGGGCCCAGCGGGATCACGACGCCGACCGAAGCCAGCACGTCGCCGAACCAGCTTTCGTCGCGCGCGGCGATGCTCTGGTCGTCGAAGTCAGCGCGGTAGGCCACTTCGGCGCGGACAGCAACGCGCTTGTCGAAGGTGGTCTGCAGGCCGACGCCCAGCTTGGCAGCCAGGTTGCCGTCCTTGCGCTCACGCGGACCGTTGGTGTCCAGAGCCGGGTACTCTTCTTCCGACTTCTGGTAGCCCAGGCCGCCCACGATGTAGGGGTTCCAGCCGCGGCCTTCCTTGATGAAGTGGCGACGCAGATCGAACGACACGCCGTACTGCGACCAGTTCTGATCCTGGTTGGCGTCGAAGTTCGGGTTCTGATAGTTCAGCTCACCATCCAGCGACCAGTTCGGGCTGATGAACTTGCCCAGACCCAGGGTCACGAACGGAGCGTCGTTGGTCAGACGGTCGTTATCCTGGAAGTTGAAGCCGGCCGAACCGGTCAGGTACCAGCGGTCATCGAACTCCTGCGCCGACGCAGCCTGGGCGAAAGCCAGACCGCCCAGCAGCGCGGCAGTAAGGATCTTCTTGTTCATTGAGTACAGCTCCTATTTCGGGGGTATGAAACCGGTAGAGGCATGGGCCAGCACTACTGCGTCGATGTTCAGACAGCCGATTCAGCACGCCACCGCCGCGAACATTATGCTCAGGCGGGTGAAGGTCATGTTAACAGTCCCGTAACATGTGAAGCGTCGTGCACGACCGGCTACCGGCCCGACGTTGAAACCCTATACAGGATGATGAAAATCCGCAAGACCCACATACCACAAGGGTTTGGAAGGGTTTAAGGGCCAGATGCGACAGTTTTGGCCCTGCTTTATCGGAAAGCGGTTCAGCGCGCGCCCATCGAGGTGAGGAACCTTATGATGCAGACAGGAACCGAGCTGGAGCCGCAATGAAAGCCGTCGCCCTGTGCCGTGAATCCGCCCCTGCCCTGCGCGATCTGACGCTGCCACCGCCACCGCCGCCGCGTGGCCGTGACCTGCTGATCCGCGTCGAAGCACTTTCCGTCAATCCCGTGGATGGCAAGCTGCGTGCAGGTACGTCAGCCGCGTCGCTGGACACTCCGCGCATTCTCGGCTGGGACGCCGCTGGCGTGGTCGAAGCCATGGGCGAGGAGGCCAGCCTGTTCGCCTCCGGTGACGAGGTCTACTACGCCGGAGATGTCACCCGCCCTGGCTGCAATGCGCAGTATCAGCTGGTGGATGAGCGACTGGTGGCGCGCAAACCGACCACCCTCGACTTCGCCGAAGCGGCCGCGCTGCCGCTGACCACCCTGACCGCCTGGGAACTGCTGTTCCAGCGCATGCCCCTGCAGCTTGATGACCGCCGCCACGCCGGCCAGCGCCTGCTGGTGATCGGTGGTGCCGGCGGCGTCGGCTCGATGGCGATCCAGCTGGCCCACCACGCAGGATTCGAGGTGATTGCCACCGCCTCGCGTGAAGCCTCGATCGACTGGTGCCGGCGGATGGGCGCCCAGCATGTCATCGACCATCGGCAGCCCCTGCTTCCGCAGCTGCAGGCGCTCGGCATCGACCACGTGCAGGTGGCACTGAACCTGGCCGATACCGATCACTACTGGGACGAACTGGGCGAGCTGCTGGCACCACAGGGACATGTCGGCCTGATCGTCGAACCGCGCGGCCCGCTGCGCATCGGCGATCCCTACAAAGCCAAGTGCATTGGCATCCATTGGGAATTCATGTTCGCCCGTGCGCGCTTTGCCACCGCCGACCGCATCGAGCAGCACCGCATCCTCAACCGCGCCGCCAGCATGATCGATGCAGGCCAGTTGCGCGGCACGCTGAGCGAAGTGCTGGGGCCGATCAATGCAGCCAATCTGGAAGCCGCCCACCAGCGCCTGGCCAGCGGCCGCACCATCGGCAAGCTGGCGCTGGCCGGCTGGGACGACTGATTCACGATCCACAGCCTGTCGCGGCGGATTGGCCGACATCTGTATCTATTGAATGGCCCGTTTGGGGGATAGGGTGGAAACAGATTCCCCTGCCCCGAGCCTGTCATGCCCACCGCCCTGCCCCTGCGCCTGCTGCAACTGATCATCGGCCTGTTCCTCTATGGCTTCGGCGCCTCGCTGATGATCCGCGCCGCGATCGGTGTCGCGCCGTGGGATGTGCTGTCGCAGGGCATTGCGGCACAGACCCCGTTGTCGTTCGGCCTGGCCACCAACGTGATCGGCGCGCTGGTACTGCTGCTGTGGTGGCCGCTGCGACAGAAGCCCGGCGTCGGCACCGTGCTCAACGTGATGCTGATCGGCCCCTCGGCCCAGTTCGGGCTGTGGCTGCTGCCCCCGGCCGTCGGCCTCGGCTGGCAGGTGGCGATGTTCTGCGCCGGCATGCTGCTGGTGGCGCTGGCCACCGGCCTGTACATCGGCGCGAAGCTGGGCCCCGGGCCGCGCGATGGCCTGATGACCGGCCTGCACGCGCGCACCGGCTGGCCGATCTGGAAGGTGCGGAGCCTGATTGAAGGCAGCGTGCTGCTGCTGGGCTGGTGGCTGGGTGGCAACGTCGGCGTCGGCACGCTCGCCTTCGCACTACTGATCGGGCCGCTGTGCGGGATCACCCTCGGCTGGTTCGGGATCGGCTGGCCGGCGGTCGGTAGCGCCGGGCCACGCCCGGCGAGCGCGCAGCGCGGCCACGGGTAGTCGCGTCGCCGGGCAGGGACCGGCGCTACCCATCTGCCAGCCCTTGCCCCCGGCGCCGTTTCGCGGCACCCTTCGCGCTTCCGTACGCAAGCGTATCGACATGTCGCCAGCCAACGAAAGCACCTACCCCCACCTGTTCGCCCCGCTGGACCTGGGCTTCACCCAGCTGCGCAACCGGGTGCTGATGGGCTCGATGCACACCGGCCTGGAAGACCGCGCACGCGACTTCCCGCGCCTGGCCGCCTACTTCGCCGAGCGTGCCGAAGGCGGTGTCGGCCTGATCGTCACCGGCGGCTTCGCACCGAACGTGGTGGGCTGGCTCAAGCCGTTCGGCGGCAAGCTGTCCTGGCCCTGGGAAGTGCGCCCGCATCGGCAGCTGACCGCCGCCGCGCACCAGCACGGCGCGAAGATCTGCCTGCAGCTGCTGCATGCCGGGCGCTATGCCTATCACCCGCTGTCGGTGGCGCCGTCGAAGCTGAAGGCGCCGATCAATCCGTTCACCCCGCGCGCCTTGTCGGCCAGTGGCGTCGAGCGGCACATCGCCGACTACGCACGCAGCGCGAAGCTGGCCCGCGAGGCCGGCTACGACGGCGTGGAAGTGATGGGCTCGGAGGGCTACCTCATCAACGAGTTCATCGCCCCGCGCACCAACAAGCGCAACGACCGCTGGGGCGGTGATGCCGCACAGCGCATGCGCTTCGCGGTGGAGATCGTGCGTCGCATCCGCGAAGCCTGCGGCCCGGATTTCATCATCATCTACCGCCTGTCGCTGGTCGACCTGGTTGAAGACGGCAGCAACTGGGAAGAGATCGTGCAGCAGGCCCAGGCCATCGAGGCCGCCGGTGCGACGATCCTCAATTCCGGCATCGGCTGGCATGAAGCGCGCATTCCGACCATTGCCACATCGGTACCGCGTGGCGCGTTCGCCGCAGTCACCGCCAAGCTCAAGCCACACGTGACGTTGCCGCTGGTGGCGACCAACCGCATCAACATGCCCGAGGTGGCCGAACGCATCCTCGCCGAGGGTGGGGCCGACATGGTGTCGCTGGCACGTCCGCTGCTGGCCGATCCGCAGTGGCCGAACAAGGCCCGCGCCGGCCGTGCCGAGGCCATCAATACGTGCATCGCCTGCAACCAGGCCTGCCTGGACCACGTGTTCGAGAACAAGCTGGCCAGTTGCCTGGTCAACCCGCGCGCCGCACACGAGACCGAGTTGGTCTATACCCCGACCACCGCACCGAAGCGGGTGGCCGTGGTCGGCGCAGGGCCGGCCGGTCTGGCCTGCGCCACGGTCGCTGCCGAACGCGGCCACCAGGTCACCCTGTTCGACGCCAGCGAGGAGATCGGTGGCCAGTTCAACGTGGCCAAGCGCATTCCCGGCAAGGAAGAATTCCACGAGACCCTGCGCTACTTCCGCCACAAGCTGGCCGAGACCGGCGTGCAGCTGCGCCTGGGCACCCGTGCCGACGCGGCCAGCCTGGCCGGTTTCGACGAGGTCGTGCTGGCCACCGGCATCGTGCCGCGCAAGGTCGACTTCCCCGGTGCCGACCACGCCAAGGTGGTCAACTACCTGGACGTGCTGCTGGGCCGGGTCGAGGTCGGTGCCAGCGCCGCCATCATCGGCGCCGGCGGCATCGGCTTCGATGTCGGCGAGTTCCTTGCCCACGACGGCCCTTCGCCGTCGCTGGACCCGCAGCGCTGGATGGCCGAATGGGGCGTGGATGCCAGCTTCGAGGCCCGCGGCGCACTGGCCCGACCCGCCGTGGAGGCATCGCCGCGCAGGCTGTGGCTGCTGCAGCGCAGCGCCGGCAAGCCCGGTGCGCGCTTGGGCAAGACCACCGGCTGGATCCACCGCGCCACGCTGAAGGCCAAGGGCGTGCGCATGCTGGGTGGTGTCGAGTACCTGGGAGTGGACGATGCAGGCCTGCGCATCCGCGTCGATGGCAGCGAACAACTGCTGCCGGTCGACCACGTGGTGATCTGTGCCGGGCAGGAACCGCAGCGCGCGCTGCAGGTCGAACTGCAGGCAGCCGGCATCGCCGCACAGCTGATCGGCGGCGCCGATGTGGCCGCCGAACTCGATGCAAAACGCGCCATCGATCAGGGCAGCCGGGTCGCCGCCGCGCTCTGATCAACACCTGAATGGGGGCCGGAATGTGATTTCCGTCACCGGCCCCAAGCTGAATGTCAAGCCGGACGATTCAGGATGCGTTCGGCAATGCCCCCCTACCTTGCGCCATCTTTCCGCTCACCAGCCAGTTTCCGGTGAGCCGGTGCGGACCCCGCCGATCGATCCACGATCGTGTTCTTGGGGCCGCCCACGGGGCAGCCCCGATGGCCGCCTCCCCATGACGCCAAGTCGTACCCCGCCTCCAGCAGCCTGCGCTGCCGGAACCGCCAGGTGCGTCCCACACGGAGCAAGGAGTTATATGAAACTGGCCTGGATTCTCTGGCTGTCGCAGTTGTTGCCGCAGCCGGCCGCTGATTCATTGTGTTTGAGCACCACCGTCTACCTGGAAGCCCGCGACCAGACCCTGCGTGGCCAGCAGGCCGTGGCCGAGGTCGCCCTGCGCCGCCTCGACAGCGGGCTCTGGGGCGACTCGATGTGCCAGGTGGTGACCGCGCGCAAGCAGTTCGCCCCCACCATCGTCTCCCCCGGCACCCAGCTGGGCAACGATGCCGCGTGGAGTGAAGCGATGGACGTCGCCTTCGACGCCGAGCGCAACTGGGCACTGCCGGCCGGCGAGCGCCGCGAGATCGTGCCCGGTGCCAGCCACTTCGCTGCGCTGGCCATTGCCAGCCCGAACTGGCGCAATGCCTACCAGGTGGCCACCATCGGCGATCACACCTTCTACAAGGTGCAGAACCTCAAGCCCCGGCAGTCGTAACGATCCGTTGCCGGCGGCGGCGTTGCCGCACGCCGGTGGGCTCTGGGATAGTGGTGGATTCCCGCCACACCCCGCCTGGAGTTCCCATGAAGCTGTACAGCAAGCCCGGTGCCTGTTCCACCGCCGACCACATCGCCCTGCAGTGGACCGGCCAGCCGTTCGAGGTCGAACTGCTGAACAAGGACACCCTGAAGGGTCCGGAATTCCTCAAGATCAATCCGGCCGGCGCCGTGCCGGCGCTCGTCGATGGCGACTTCGTGCTGCTGCAGAACGCGGCGATCATGGGCTACATCGCCGACAGCTACCCGCAGGCCGGTCTCGGCGGCGATGGCAGCCCGCGCCAGCGCGCTGAAGCCACCCGCTGGCTGGCCTTCGTCAACTCCGACGTGCACCCGGCGTTCTCGCCGCTGTTCTCGCCAGGCAAGTTCATCGCCGACGAAGGGCAGTACGACGCGATCCGCGCCGCTGCACACAAGCGCCTGCGCGCGCTGTTCGAGACCGCCGACAAGCAGCTGGCCGACAAGCCGTGGCTGGCAGGCTTCCGCAGCTTCGCCGATCCCTACTTCTACATCACCCTGCGCTGGGCGGCCGGCACCAAGGTCGACCTGTCGGGCCTGGACAACCTGGCCGCCTACAAGGCGCGCATGGACGCCGATGCGGGCGTGCAGGCAGCCCTGAAGGCCGAAGGCCTGGCCTGATGTAACCGGGGTCGGACCGGTTCGCATCGCGAACGGCTCCGACCCCAACGGTCCGGGAGGCGGGGTCGGATCCATCTGCGCAGCAGGCGGCTCTGACCCCATCGGCTCCATCGGCGCGATCAGCCGATTTCGCGGATCACTTCGCCCTTCGCATCGCGCAGGAACGTTGGCACCACCTCAACCTGCAACGTGCTCGACACCGTGTAGGTTCCGCGCTGCGGCCTCACCTGATGCCAGGCCTGCAACGCCGCGTCGTCCAGTGCCCAGCGCACGTTGTCGCCCTCGACCGTGGCGGCGCCATCGGTGGCAGGCATGAACTCCCATTGCCGTTCGCGGCTGACCAGCGTCAGTGCCTTGCCGTGGCGCAGGCGCAGTGGCAGCAGTTCACCCACGCTGCCGACCTGCCCTGCCCCCAGCACCAGCGTGGTGATGCCCGCCGTCTGCCGCCAGTCCAGCGTCTCGATGAACAACATGCCGGTACTGGATCCCTCACGCTCGCTGCCGGCCTGCACCCGCGCGGCCAGCGCCGGATCGTCCAGCAGGTTGCCGCGATGCAGGTCGGTGATCCACAGCGGCATCGCTTCCTCAAGCACCTGCAGCACGCCGCGCGTGGACCAGCGCTTGATCGCGTCCATTTCCCCGTCGGTCAGCCCGACCACCTGCAGGAACTGCAGCTGTCCATTGGCGGTCTCGCGCGCGGGCAGCTGCGGATCGGCGACGAACGCCAGATGGCAAAGACGGGTGTCGGTCTCCAGCGCGATCGGGCCGTTGGCGTTGAGGTGATGCCCATCCTCGAACACATTGCCGCTGCTGAACACATAGCGCGCCAGATTCTGCAGCAGGTTCATCGGCCACGCCGGCGGCGTGCTCTCCGCATGCTCGCCCTTGTCCGCAGCCAGGCGAAACGTCAGCTCAAAGCCGTAGCCACTGGTGGCCGCATCGCTGCTCTCTTTTGCATACAGTTCGGACAGACCGTAGGTGACGTAATGCCAATGCGGAACTGGTGCTTGCACCCAGTACACGCTGATGCCGTCGAGCGGATCCTGGCCACCCAGCGTGTACGGCAGCGCGGTACCGAAGTGACGCGGTTCCTGGCCGGCGTACAGCGGCGCCAGCGCGGCATTGATCGCATCCCAACCGGGGGTGTCGGTGTCCTCCTGCATGCGGGGCTCCTGGGCGGAAAAAGAGCGGACCACTTTACCCCGTGCGTCAGCCGGGCACGACCTCGGCGGTGACCGCTGCCAGCGACACCTGGACCTCCTGCCACCAGCGCTGGGCCAGCGCCGGGCTGCGCGCCTTGCCGATCGCGGTGATCATTTCCGGGCACAGCCGCTCCAGGGTGACTGCGTCGGTGCAGCGCTCGATCTTCAACTGCATGAAGTAGCCTTTCAGGCCGAGATGGCGGCGCACGGCATCGCTCATCGCGTCGTACAGGTGCTGGTACAGCGCCGGATCCTGCTCGCGGCCGCTGCAGAGTCCGCGCTGCGGGGCAGGCTCGGCCCTGCCGCCGACCACTTCGATCAGGCCGAGTGCGGCCAATTGCTCCAGCGCATCCTGCGGTGCGCGCAGTCCTTCGAACAAGCCGCGCAGTTCGCTTTCATCGCGCTGACCGTCCACCATCAACAGGATCGAGCGCAGTGCCGCCGGCAGGCGCCGGGCACGGTCTTCGATCTCCTGGCGGCCAGCGGCCGTCTTGGCATGCAGCAGTGCCATAGCTCCCCCTTCCGTCGATGCGATACGCATGCGTGCCGTTGCGGGCACGCTCCCCGGGGCGAGCTTAGCGCACCGGTGGCGGCGAGGAAGCTGCGCTGCAGCACCACTGGATCTCTGTAGCGCCGAGCCCATGCCCGGCTGCGTGTGCCTGACCCGGGCAGCCGAGCATGGGCTCGGCGCTACAGGACCGGGTCAACGGCCCAGCGCGCGGCGAATCTCTTCCAGCGCACCCGGGTCGTCCAGCGTCGACAGATCGCCCGGATCGCGCTGCTCGGCCAATGCCTGCAGCGAACGCCGCAGCAGCTTGCCCGAACGGGTCTTGGGCAGGGCGTTGACCACGTGCACGTGCGCCGGCCGCGCCACCGCGCCCAGCGACGCGGTCACCGTGGCCATCATCTCGGCCACCACCGCCGCCGGGTCTTCGCCATCAAGGCCCTGCTTGAGCGTCACGAACACCAGCGGCACCTGCCCCTTCAGTTCGTCCTTCACTCCGATCACCGCGGCCTCGGCCACGCGCGGGTGACTGGAGATTGCCTCTTCGATCTCACGCGTGCCCAGGCGATGGCCAGCCACGTTGATCACATCGTCGGTGCGGCCCAGGATGAAGGTATAGCCATCGTCATCGCGGATGGCCCAGTCCAGCGAGCTGTACAGCAGTTCCTTGAAGTGGCTGAAGTAGCTCTGCAGGAAGCGGCTGTCGTCATTCCAGACCGTGCTCATGCAGCCCGGCGGCAACGGCGGCGTCATCACCAGCACACCCTTCTGCCCGGCCGCCACTTCTTCACCGGTGTTCTCGTCGATCACCTTCATCCGATAGCCGAGATTGGGGAAACCCGGCGAGCCGAAACGCACCGGTTTCATGTCCAGGCCTGGCAGCAGTGTCAGCGCCGGCCAGCCGGTTTCGGTCTGCCAGTAGTTGTCGATGATCGGCTTGCCCAGCGCGTCGCTGATCCAGTGCGCGGTCGGCTCGTCCAGCGGCTCGCCGGCCAGGAACAGATACTTCAACGCATCCAGGTCGTGCCGATGGATGAAATCGGCATCGTGCTTCTTCAGCACGCGGATCGCCGTCGGCGAAGAGAACATCGTGCGTACGTTGTACTGCTCGCACAGCGCCCACCAGATGCCCGGATCGGGGTTGGTCGGCAACCCTTCGTACAGCAGCGAGGTGCAGCCGCCGATCAGCGGGCCATATACGTTGTAGGAATGGCCCACGGCCCAGCCGACGTCGGAGGTGGAGAACATCACCTGCCCCGGCTTGCAGTCGAACACGGTCTGCATCGACTGCGCCATCGCCACCGCATAGCCACCGACATCGCGCTGCACGCCCTTCGGCTTGCCGGTGGTGCCGGAGGTGTACAGAAGGTAGCTGGGCTCGCTCGACTCCAGCCATTGCACCGGCACATCGGTCTGCCCGATCTGCGCACGCAGGCTGGCGTACTCGACATCACGCCCTTCGATGCGGGGCTCGGCCGGATCCAGCCCGCGCGACACGATCAGCACATGCGGCGGCGGATGGCTGGCTTCGGCGCAGGCAGCATCGACCATCGCCTTGTACGGAATGAGCTTGCCGCCACGCATGCCGGCATCGGCGGCGATCAGCAGCTTCGGCTTGGCATCGTCGATGCGCAGCGCGAGGTTGTGTGCGGCGAAGCCACCGAACACCACCGAGTGCACCGCACCGATACGTGCACAGGCAAGCATGGCGAACACGGCCTCGGCCATGTTCGGCATGTAGATCACCACGCGGTCGCCGTGGCCGACACCAAGGTGTTTCAGCACGGCGGCGAAGTCGTTCACTTCGCGATACAGCTGGCGATAGGTGACTTCGCGGGTGCTGTTGGTTTCGGTGGAGATGGCGACCAGTGCGAGCTGGTCCGGGCGGTCGGCCAGATGCCGGTCGACGGCGTTGTAGCAGAGATTGGTTTCGCCACCGACGAACCAGCGCCGGAACGGCGGGTTGCTGTAGTCGAGCACCTGTTGCGGCGGTTTGTGCCAATGGATGCGCTTGGCTTCCTCGCCCCAGAATGCCTCCGGCTCGTCGATCGAACGGCGGTAGGTTTCCTCGTAGTTCATGACGCAGCCCTCCCAGACAAAGTCATGGCTTCGAGCATAGTCCGGCGTTGGCGCGCGGGCCGCCCTACCTTGGTAGGGGGTGGGGTTTTCTGCAGGGCTTGCAGCCCTGCACCCGCAGAATCAACGTCAACGTCAACGTCAAAAGCTGGGCTACTGAGGGATGGCGGGGCGGGTCCGGTTGCGGGGGACGCCGTGAATACGTCCCTGTAGGCTCGGTCGCGCCATCCATGGCGCTCACGCCCCCGCAACCGGACCCACCCCGCCTCCGACAATTTCCCGCGGCTGTTGGGCTGCTGTTGGTAGCTGTCGACCTTGGTCGACACGTAGATCCACGCCATGCGTGGATGCTCCTCGTTCACTTATCGAAATATTCGATTTCGATGGATTTGATCCACGCAAAGCGTGGACAGACCATCCGTCACCGGAGATCTGTCGAAGGCGGGGCGGTGTGGGTTGCCAGGACCGTTGGCGCCATGGATGGCGCCAACGAGCCCCCATGGATGGGTTTACGGCGTGTCCTGCCAACCCACACCGGCCCGCCCAACAAGCAGAAAACCAGAGCTGCCTTGGCCTTTGACGTTGCTTCGGTTCGCAGCAGGTGCAGGGCGCAGCCCTGCCGATACACCTACTCTCTAGAACGGAGTCGCAGACTCGAACGCGAGCGCTTCGCCCGTCACCGGATGGGTGAACTGCAGCTTCCGCGCATGCAGGTGCACGCGCTGCGCCGCGTCCGCGCCGTACAGCACGTCGCCGACGATGGGATGACCGAGGCTGGCCATGTGCAGGCGCAACTGGTGGCTGCGGCCGGTGACCGGCTCCAGTTCAACACGCGTGCGTTGCGCCGCGACGTCACGCGCCAGCACGCGCCATCGGGTCAGTGCCGGCTTGCCGCGTTCGTGGTCGACCATCTGCCGCGGCCGGTTCGGCCAGTCGACGATCAGCGGCAGGTCCACTTCACCCGCATCACCTTCAAGCAGCCCCTGCACGATGGCTTCGTAGCGCTTGCCCACCTCGCGCTTCTCGAACTGCATCGACAGCGCCACCTGCATGTCCTTGCCGCGCGCGTGCAGCAGCAGGCCGGAGGTGACCTGGTCCAGGCGATGCACGGTCAGCGCATCGGCATACACGGCCTGCAACCGCGCGACCACGCAGTCCTGGTTCTCCGCCGAGCGGCCGGGCACGGACAGCAGGCCGGCAGGCTTCTCAGCCACCAGCAGCGCCTCGTCGATGTAATGCAGATGGATCATCGGTTTCCTTGCCCCTCAAACGAAAACGGGGAAGCCGAAGCTTCCCCGTTTTCTGCGTACCGACCAACGGTCGGTACCTACCTCGCTGGAAAAGCACCAACAACGGTTGGTACCTACCGCGATGGAAGACGTGCCGGCAAGCTGCCGGCACCGACCGCATCAGCCCAGCAGGTGGGCGACGCCGGCGCGCTCTTCTTCCAGTTCGGCCAGGGTCTTGTCGATGTACTTCTGGCTGAAGTCGTCGACCGGCAGATCCTTGACCAGGGTGTACTCGCCGTTCTCGGTGGTGACCGCAAAGCCGAAGATCACGCCTTCCGGGATGCCGTAGGAACCGTCGGACGGCACGCCCATGGTGACCCACTTGCCGTTGCTGCCCAGCACCCAGTCGCGCACGTGGTCGATCGCTGCGTTGGCGGCCGAAGCAGCCGAGGACGAGCCACGGGCTTCGATGATCGCCGCGCCGCGCTTGCCGACGGTCGGGATGAAGGTGTTGGCGTTCCACTCCTGGTCGTTGATCGCATCGGCGATCGACGCACCATCGGCGGTGGCGAAACGGTAGTCCGGGTACATGGTCGGGCTGTGGTTGCCCCACACCACCAGCTTCTCCATGCCGGCGACCGGCTTGCCGAGCTTGGTCGACAGCTGGCTCAGCGCACGGTTGTGGTCCAGGCGCAGCATGGCGGTGAAGTTGCGCGGGTTCAGGTCCGGCGCCGACTTCATGGCGATGTAGGCGTTGGTGTTGGCCGGGTTGCCGACCACCAGCACCTTCACGTCACGCTTGGCGACCTTGTTCAGCGCCGCGCCCTGGGCGGTGAAGATCTTTGCGTTTTCCAGCAGCAGATCCTTGCGCTCCATGCCCGGGCCGCGCGGACGCGCGCCGACCAGCAGGGCGATGTCGGCGTCCTTGAAGGCGACTTCAGCGTCGTCGGTGCCGACCATGCCGGCCAGCAGCGGGAACGCGCAGTCTTCCAGTTCCATCATCACGCCCTTCAGGGCGGCCTGGGCCTTGTCGACCGGCAGCTCCAGCAGCTGCAGGATGACCGGCTGGTCCTTGCCCAGCATTTCACCGGAGGCGATACGGAACAGCAGGGCGTAGCCGATCTGGCCGGCGGCGCCGGTCACGGCAACACGAACAGGTGCTTTCATGGGGATTTCCTCTGCTAAGAAGCTAAGTAGCGTTGTAGAAGATGGCCGCGCGGGCGGGGATGGCCTGGCGGGGCGGCCGCAACATGGAAACGGCCCCCTCTGCAGGGGGCCGTCGGGGGCGGATCAGGCGGCGAGGATCTTGTTCCACTCACCCACGCGCTCAGCCTGGGCGGCGAGCACGGCGTCGGTGTCGCCTTCCAGCGTGATCGAATGGATCACGTCGCCCTGCTTGACCGAATCAACGATCGCCTGGCCTTCCAGGACCTGGCCGAACACGGTGTGCTTGCCGTCCAGCCAGTCGGTCTTGATGTGGGTGATGAAGAACTGGCTGCCATTGGTGTTCGGGCCGGCGTTGGCCATCGACAGCGAGCCGATCTGGTGCTTCACACCATTCTTCTCGTCTTCGAACTTGTAGCCCGGGCCGCCGGTGCCACGACCCTGCGGGCAGCCGCCCTGGATCATGAAATCGGGGATCACGCGGTGGAAGATCAGGCCGTCATAGAAGCCGCGCTTGACCAGGTTCACGAAGTTGGCGACCGTCAGCGGCGCCTTGTCGGCGAACAGCTCGACCTTGATCGGGCCCTGGGTGGTGTCGAAAGTGGCGATGAGGGACATGCAGATCCTTGGGATGCGGGGTGTGTAATCAGCCCCATAAGGATACACCTCCCCCGTGGCATGGGCGGCTTCGACCATCGGCGCAGGCAGGGTCTTCAGCCCGCGGACGGGCAGCGCCGGGACCCAGGCTGAATGGGGGCCTCGACTGGTCTGAAATCCAGGTTTTCGCCAATCGTCAAGTTCGACGTATAATGTTGGACTTCTTTTTCCAAATCCGGCGCCGACTGGCCCCCTTTCGTATGTCCATCGAAAATCTTCGCAACATCGCCATCGTCGCCCACGTCGACCATGGCAAGACCACCCTGGTCGACCAGCTGCTGAAGCAGTCCGGCACCCTGTCCGAGCGTACCGTCCTCGCCGAGCGCGTGATGGACAGCAACGACCAGGAAAAGGAACGCGGCATCACCATCCTGGCCAAGAACACGGCCATCACCTGGGAAGACAAGAAGACCGGTATCAAGAACCGGATCAACATCGTCGACACCCCCGGACACGCCGACTTCGGCGGCGAGGTCGAGCGCGTGCTGTCGATGGTCGACACCGTGCTGATCCTGGTCGACGCGATGGACGGCCCGATGCCGCAGACCCGCTTCGTCACCCAGAAGGCCTTCGCGATGGGCTTCAAGCCGATCGTCGTGGTCAACAAGGTCGACCGTCCGGGCTCGCGTCCGGAGTGGGTGATCGACCAGGTCTTCGACCTGTTCGACAAGCTCGGCGCCACCAATGAGCAGCTCGACTTCCCGATCGTCTACGCCTCGGCCCTGAACGGCTACGCCGGCCTGGAAGACACCGTGCGCGACGGCGACATGACCCCGCTGTACGAAGCGATCATGCAGCACGCACCGAAGCCGGAAGTGGACCCGGAAGGTCCGTTCCAGATGCGCATCAGCCAGCTGGACTACAACAACTTCGTGGGCGTGATCGGCATCGGCCGCATCCAGCGCGGCACCCTGAAGAAGAACATGCAGGTCGCGGTGATCGACCGTGAAGGCAAGAAGCGCAACGGCAAGGTCGCGCAGGTGCTGGGCTTCCTGGGCCTGGAGCGCATCGAGCAGGACACCGCCGAAGCCGGTGACATCGTGGCCATCTCCGGTATTCCGGAACTGACCATCTCCGACACCCTGTGCCACCCGGAAACCCCGGAAGCGCTGCCGGCACTGACCGTCGACGAGCCGACCATCTCGATGACCTTCCAGGTCAACAACTCGCCGTTCGCCGGCAACAAGGACCTGTCCGGTGGCAAGTTCCTGACCAGCCGCCAGATCAAGGACCGTCTGGACCGCGAGCAGGTCCACAACGTGGCCCTGAAGGTCGAACAGCTGGAAGACGCCGACAAGTTCCTGGTCTCCGGCCGTGGCGAACTGCACCTGTCGGTGCTGATCGAGAACATGCGTCGCGAAGGCTACGAGCTGGCCGTGTCGCGCCCGGAAGTGATCATCAAGCAGATCGACGGCCAGGCCATGGAGCCGATCGAGCAGCTGGTGGTGGACATCGAAGAAGTCCACCAGGGCGGCGTGATGGAAAAGCTGGGCACCCGCAAGGGCCAGCTGAAGAACATGGAATCGGACGGCAAGGGCCGTGTGCGCCTGGAATACCAGATCCCGGCCCGTGGCCTGATCGGCTTCCAGAACGAGTTCAAGACCCTCACCCAGGGTTCGGGCCTGCTGTTCCACGTGTTCGACCATTACGGCCCGAAGGAACAGGGCGCCATCGCCAAGCGCATCAACGGTGTGATGATCGCCAATGCCCCGGGCACCACCCCGGCGTACTCGCTGGGCCCGCTGCAGGAACGCGGCAAGCTGTTCGCTGCTGAAGGCGACAACGTGTATGAAGGTCAGCTGGTCGGCATCCACTCCAAGGACAACGACCTGACCGTCAACGCGATCAAGACCAAGCCGCTGACCAACATGCGCGCTTCGGGCAAGGACGATGCGATCCAGCTGACCCCGGCGATCAAGTACTCGCTGGAACAGGCCCTGGACTTCATCGAAGACGACGAGCTGGTCGAGATCACCCCGAAGGAGATCCGTCTGCGCAAGAAGTTCCTGACCGAAAGCGACCGCAAGAAGAACTCGCGCGGCGGCTGATCCAGCGAACCGTGAGCCAGAACGGCTACAACCCGGATCCGCATCGGCATCCGGGCCTCCATGTCATCGCCTTGCTTGAAGCGAGCAAGGCGATGCTGGCGTTGTTGGCGGCTACCGGACTGGAAATCCTCGGTCCGCAGCCGCTCCGCGACGGCGTCAATGCCCTGATCCGGCGTTTCAGCCTGGACCCGGATCACGGCACCCTGCCCTCGCTGTTGAATGCCATCAGTCCCGACGCGGTGCACCTGGCCGCGGCGGCGATGATCGGCTACGGCCTGCTGCACCTGGTCGAAGCCTGGGGTCTGTGGAAAGCCAAGGCATGGGCCTCCTGGCTGGGCTGCCTGACCGCCTCCATCTACCTGCCCTTCGATATCTACGCGATCGTCCGCCATCCCGGCTGGGCCTCGTGGACGGTGCTGGCGATCAACCTGATCGTTGTCTACGTACTGGCGCGCGACCTGCGCAAGCGCCGCCGCTGAGCAGCCGCTACACTGGGGATCGGAGCCGTCGAAGCTGCCCCATGCGCCTGTCCTTGCCGCCCCTCCTGTCCTTCCTGATCGCCGCGTTGCCTGCGGGGCTCGCTGCTGGCTGCAGCCCGGCCGCGTCCACCGCGCATGCCGGTGAACCCGGCAACAGCACCATGCCCTTCCCCTACGCCGAGACCGAAGTTTCCGACCTGCAGGCGCGGATGGTCGCCGGTGAGCTCGACAGCGTCACCCTGACCGGCGCCTACCTCAAGCGCATCGCCGCCCTGGACCGCACTGGGCCACGCCTGCGCGCGGTGATCGAACTCAACCCCGATGCCCTGAAGGAAGCCGCCGAGCGTGATCGCGAGCGCCGTAACGGCCGCCTGCGCGGACCGCTGCATGGCATCCCGATCCTGCTGAAGGACAACATCAACGCCGCGCCAATGGCCACCAGTGCCGGCTCGCTCGCCCTGCAGGGCTTCCGCCCCGACGATGCCTACCTGGTCCGGCGCCTGCGCGAAGCGGGCGCGGTGGTGCTGGGCAAGACCAACCTCAGCGAGTGGGCCAACTTCCGCGGCAACGACTCCATCTCCGGCTGGAGCGCGCGCGGCGGCCAGACCCGCAATCCCTACCGCCTCAGTCATTCGCCCTGCGGTTCCAGCAGCGGCAGCGCGGTGGCCGTGGCCGCCAACCTGGCCAGCGTGGCGATCGGCACCGAGACCGATGGCAGCATCGTCTGCCCGGCGGCGATCAACGGCGTGGTCGGTCTGAAGCCGACCGTCGGCCTGGTCAGCCGCGAAGGCATCATCCCGATCTCCTTCAGCCAGGACACCGCCGGCCCGATGACCCGCAGCGTCGCCGACGCCGCCGCCGTGCTGACCGCCATCGCCGGCCGCGATGACGCCGATCCCGCCACCGCGACCATGCCTGGCCGCGCGGTCTACGACTACACCGCACGACTGGATCCGCAGGGCCTGCGCGGCAAGCGCATCGGCCTGCTGCAGACACCATTGCTGAAATATCGAGGGATGCCACCGCTGATTGAGCAGGCGGTCGCCGAGCTGCGCCGCGCCGGCGCCGTGGTGGTGCCGGTTGAACTGCCCAACCAGGGCGCCTGGGCCGATGCCGAGCGCATCGTCCTGCTGTACGAATTCAAGGCGGGCCTGGAGCGTTACCTCAACACCTACCACGCGCCACTGCGCAGCCTGGCCGGGCTGATCGCCTTCAACGAGGCACACAAGGGCCAGGAGCTGGGCCTGTTCGGCCAGGAGCTGCTGCAGGAGGCCCAGGCAACCCCTGGCCTGGGCGATCCCGTCTACATCCGCGCGCGCAGCGATGCGCGGCGACTGGCGGGCCCGGAAGGCATCGACGCCGTGCTGGCATCGCAGAAGCTCGACGCGCTGGTCGCACCGACGACCGGCGTGGCCTGGCCCCTGCGCAGCACCGGCGATGACTTCCCCGGCGAGAGCTACAGTGTCGCCGCCGTCGCCGGCTACCCCAGCCTGAGCGTGCCGATGGGCCAGATCGATGGCCTGCCTGCGGGGCTGCTGTTCATGGGCACGGCCTGGAGCGAACCGAAGTTGATCGAGATGGCCTACGCCTATGAGCAGCGCACGCGCGCCCGGCGTCCGCCGCGCTTCGATACCGACACCCTGATCGAATCCGGCGATCCGTGATCGTGTTTCTGTAGAGCCGAGCCCACGCTCGGCTTCACCGGAAAATCGAAAGCAGCCGGGCATGGCCCGGCGCTACCGTTCTGGATCCGGCTCCACCGGCGCGATCGCTGCCTCACCGTCCTCCGCACCGGGTGAACGCACATCGGCGCTGCCTGCACGACGCATCCGCGGCATGTCCAGCTCATCGTCCCGCTGCAGCCGCGCGCGCACCTGCGGCAGCGATTGCGGATGCTCGCGCGCGAGGAAATCCAGCATGCGCTCGCGCACCAGGCAGCGCAGGTCGAACGCATCACCGGAACTGCGCGCACTGACCAGCAGACGAACCTGGATCGCGCGCTCGCTGGTCTCGGTCACCTGGGTCACGCACACCCGGCCGTCCCACAGCGGCTGGCCCTGGCAGATGCGTTCCAGCTCGGCGCGTATTGCCGCGATCGGCGCGCGGTAGTCCAGCCACAGGAAGGCCGTACCCAGCAGGTCGGCACTGCGTCGCGTCCAGTTCTGGAAGGGATGCTCGATGAACCATGTCAGCGGCACCACCATCCGCCGCTCATCCCAGATCCGCACCACCACATAGCTGCTGCCGATTTCCTCGACACGCCCCCACTCGCCCTCGACGATCACCACGTCATCGAGCCGGATCGGCTGTGTCACCGCGATCTGCAGGCCGGCGATCAGATTGCCGAACACCGGTTTGGCAGCGATACCCGCCACCAGGCCGATCAGGCCCGCAGAAGCCAGCAGCGCCGTGCCGATCTTCTGCACCATCGGGAAGGTCAGCAGTACCAACGAAGCACCGAGCACGATGATGCCGCCCATCAGCACGCGGCTGAGCACCCGCGTCTGGGTCTGGATGCGGCGCGCTTCGAGGTTGTCCGAGACATCAATCGGATGACTGCGCAGGATCGCGCGTTCGCCCGCAGCAACGCCGCGTACCAGCAGCCAGATGAAGCACGCGGTCAAGCCGATGTGCAGCACGCGCAGCAGTTGATCGAGCGCGTGTTCCGGCAGTGGCGTGGATTGCAACGCGGGAATCAGCAGCAGCAACGGCCATGCGGTGGCCATCGGCAGCCCGAGCACACGACCGATGCGCGCGCGGCGACGATCACGTCCTTTCAGCCGATGATAGATCCACAGGATCAACCACGCGCCGATGCCACCCACCAACACTGCCAATCCCAACGGCCATGCATAGGCCTGTGCGCTTTCCCAGTGCACCGTTGCCACCTCCACTCGAACACCAAGCGGACAGCCTCGCGCATAGCGCATGAGCGTCACGTCAGTCGTTCGTAAGGAGGGTGTTGGTCGGCAGGGCTTGCAGCCCTGCACCTGCTGCAAGCTGGAGCAACAACAACGGCCGAAGCAGAAGCGGATTTCCTGCGGGATGGCGGGGTGGGTCCGGTTGCGGGAGACGCCGTAAACCCATCCCTGAAGTGACCCCCGAGAGTTGGACGGTGGGGTCAAACGGCCGCTTGGGCCTGTTTCCGGTACTGTACCGGGCTCAGGCCCTTCAATTTCAATCTGATGCGCTCTTGGTTGTAGTACTTGATGTAATCCACGAGCCCAGCCTCCAGACTCTCGATGCTGTCAAAGCTGTTCAGGTAGAAAAATTCTGACTTCAGCGTCCCGAAAAAGCTTTCCATTGCCGCATTGTCCAGGCAGTTGCCACGCCGGGACATGCTTTGCTTCAACGAGTGCTTTTCCAGCATGTGCCGGTAGTTTTCATGCTGGTACTGCCAGCCCTGGTCGGAGTGGATCATGGGGCGCTCATCCGGGGAGAGCTTGTTGATGGCTTCGTCCAGCATCTGACCTACCAGATCGAACACGGGCTGACGCTTGATCTGATAAGCCACGATTTCGCCGTTGTAGAGGTCCATGATCGGCGACAGGTAGAGCTTCATCCCTTGCACCTTGAACTCGGTGACGTCGGTCACCCACTTCTGGTTGGGCCGCTCGGCATGGAACTGGCGATTGAGGTCATTGCCAACCACAACATTGGCTGCCCCTTTGAAAGATCGGTAGCGCTTCACGCGGACCCGTGATTTCAGGCCCATCTCTCCCATCAGACGCTGTACCCGCTTGTGATTGGTCCGATGGCCCTGATTGGCCAATTCCAGCGTCACCGTGCGATAGCCATAGCGCCCTTGGCTTTGATCGTAGATTGCACGGATGCGCTCGCACAGATCTGCCTCGTCCTGATCCGGATGGGCCAGGACATGGTTCTGGTAATAGAAAGTACTGCGCGACAGCTCTGCCGCTTCGAGCAGAAGCGACAGCGTATGAACCTGCCTCAATCCTTGGATGGCTTGCGCTTTGCGTCCTGCGCCGCCTGCTCTTCCCGGATCAAGGCATCGAGTTTTTTTAGGTAGTCGGTCTCCGCACGCAGATAGGCGACTTCCTTGAGCAGCTCATCGCGGCTCATATCCTCAGGTGGTTTGGACGAACGGGTCTTTTTCATCGGCTTTCGGGGCGGCAGCGGCGGCGGTGCCAACGCTTGGGCACCGCCCTGAGCATACAGGCGCCGCCACTGCCCCACTGCGCCGGCATCGCCAATCTGAAAGTAGGTGGTGGCCTCACGCCCGGACATGCCGTCCCGGCTCATCTTCTCCAGAACAGCCAGCTTGAACGCGAGGTCATAGGACCGGGTCTGGCGGTGAAACCCGCGCCAACCGTGCAGCCGATACGTAGCCACCCAGCGTCTGACCGTGGAGAACTCCAAACCGTGGTGTCGGGCGATGGCTTTGACCGACGTGGAGGTCTTGCAGGCTTCTTTGGCGACCTGCAGTTTGAATCGAGCTTCGTACCTGTTCATGTATCCCTCGGGGTTGGATCTGGCGTCCAACTCCCGGGGGTCACTTCACC
>NZ_JBSPUD010000027.1:0-50192 GCF_056861525.1 Stenotrophomonas sp. 82F1 | reverse complement strand
GCCCGCCCATCCCGCCTCACCCTCGCGAATTTCCAGGTGACGGACGGCAAAGGCATTGTTGTTATCGGGCGGGAAAGAGGGGTCAGATCCCTTTTCCGGAGGAAAAGGGATCTGACCCCGGAAGCCGCCGGCTGTTGCTTCTGCTTCTGCTTTTTTCTTTTTTCTTTTGATCTTCCGTGGCTGACGCACACGGAAACTGTCAGAGGCCGGTCGGGGTGGGCTGCGCAGGGGCGTGAGCCGCATGGGCCCGAGGCATGCCTCGGGCGGGTTGGGCCGGACGCCCAACCCCGGTCTTGCCGTGTGCGCAGGACAGCGCACACGAGTAAGCGGCGACCGAGCTTACATGGACGTACTTGCAGCGACCCCTGCGCAGCCCACTCCGCCCGGCCAAGCCCAGCTGTTGCTCTCAGCCACGAGGGGCTCCGCCGTTGGCCGTATCCCGCCGATAGGCGCGATAATGCCCGGATGGAAACCGTCCGCATCGCCACCCGCAAGAGCCCGCTCGCCCTCTGGCAGAGCGAACACGTCGCCGACCGCCTGCGCCAGGCACATCCCGATCTACACGTGGAACTGGTGCCGATGAGCACCCGCGGCGATGAAGTGCTGGATCGCTCGCTGGCGGCCATCGGTGGCAAGGGCCTGTTCCTCAAGGAACTGGAACTGGCCATGCTGCGGGGCGAGGCCGATTGCGCGGTGCATTCGCTGAAGGACGTGCCGATGGAGCTGGATGCGCCGTTCGCGCTGCCGGCGATGCTCACCCGGCACGATCCGGCCGATGGCTTCGTCTCCAATCTGTATGCGTCGCTGGATGCGCTGCCGATCGGTGCGCGCGTCGGTACCTCGTCACTGCGTCGCCAGGCCCAGCTGCGCGCGTTGCGCCCGGACCTGGAACTGCTGGACCTGCGCGGCAACGTCAACACCCGCCTGGCCAAGCTCGACAACGGCGGCTACGACGCCATCGTGCTGGCGGTGGCCGGGCTGGAACGGCTGGGCCTGGGCAATCGCATCGTCGCCCGCCTGCAGCCGCCGCAGTGGTTGCCGGCACCGGCGCAGGGCGCGGTGGCGGTGGAGTGCGATGGCGGCAACGCCGCGCTGATGGCGCTGTTCGCAGGCCTGGATGACGCCGCCACGCGCGCCTGTGTGGAAGCGGAGCGGGCGATGAACCGCGCGCTGCACGGCAGCTGCCATGTGCCGGTGGCGGCGATCGCGCAGTGGCAGGCGCAGGATCTGCACCTGCAGGGCCTGGTCGGCAGTGCCAGTGACGGCCGCGCGGTGCGTGCCGACGCCGTGGGCCCGGCCAGCGATCCGGAAGCGCTGGGCCAACGCGTGGCGAAGATGCTGCTGGAGGCGGGTGCCGGCGAGCTGCTGAACGTCTGAGTTCGCTGGATCGTGCCCACCAAGGTGGGCACCTACCGGAAAAGAAAACGGGCGCCTGGCGCCCGTTTCGCTTACTTGAACTTGTAGACCACGTTCATCGTGGTCAGCGTATCGGTCTTGCGCTTGTCCTCGGCGACGTCGCTGTTGTAACGCGCCTGCCAGCCGGCCTTCAGCGCCAGGTGCTCGTTCATGCTCACCGAGACACCGAAATCGTTCTGGCCGAAGGTGTTGTACGAACCGGATTCGACCAGCAGGGTGTTGATCAGGTCGGTGTTGTCGGTCAGCGAGTACTTCAGGTCGAACAGGCCACGACCGATCAGGCCGGTGCGGGTGCGGTCGTCCTCGGTGCTGTGGGTGCGGCGCACACCGGGGCCGATCTGCGCGTCGAACGAGAAGCGCTCGGTGTTCCAAAGCCGGGTGCCGTAACCCAGACCGAACGAGCTCTGGCGATCGTAGGTGGCGAAATCATCACGCTCGGTACGTACCGTGGCGGTCAGCTGGCGATGTTCGCCCAGCTGCAGCGCGCTGCCCGCACTGCCGGTGTAGCGGTTGGCAGTAGTGTTGTTGCGGCGGGTGGTGGTGCCGTCGTCGCTGGTTTCAGTCACCTTGGAGCTGGAGCGCAGGCCGAACAGGTCCATGCTGTGCACCCAGTCGCCATCGGTGTAGCGCAGGCGCAGGCGGCCGTTGAAGCTCTCGGTGCTGCTGTTGCCACGTGCCGACGCGAAGCCGAGTTCGCCACCACTGCCACTCCACGGCGAGGACATTGCTGCCAGTTCGGAGGCATCCTGCGCATACGCCAGCGGGGCGCAGAGCAGCAAGGGGACCAGCAGGGACACGCGCAGGGACATCGAGGCTTCTCCGAAGCGGTTGGCAGCCGGTGATGATACTGGAAGCGTGATGACCGTCCGAATCGCCCGTCCCGCCTGCTTCAGCAGACGTTGTCGGCCGGGCCCATTCAGGGCAGGTCGACCTGCAGGGCAGGATCGTTGAAGCGCGAGTACCGCAGCCGCAGCTGGAAGGGTTTGCCGTTGTTGTGGCCACTGCGCACGATCTGCCGTGGCAGGCCCTGCGCATCCACCCAGTACTCCAGGCGTTCACCGGCGGTGGCGCCACGCAGGCGGTAGTGGCGCGTGCTGACCCCATCCAGCGTCTGCTCGCCCAGGTCTTCGGCCTGCAGGGCCTGGGGTGGGATATCGGCCGGCAGCGGGCTGCGCCATTGTTCCAGCAGCCCCGGCGGGGTCGGCACCTGGCGGATCGCATCGTCGGCCTGCAGGAACATGGTGTCGCCGATGATCACCTGCGGCCCGGCAGGGGTCTGCACCCGGAAGCGATCCGGGGCGACGAAGTCCATCGCGGTGCGCACCGGTTGCTGTGCACCCAGCACCTCCAGCTCGGCGTGGAAGCTGCGCAGGGCCGCAAACCGCTGGCTGGCAGACAGCACCGCCTGTGCCGGATCGGCAGCGGGGACGGGCGTCGCCGCCTCGGTGGGCACCGGTGCGCGGTCGCAGGCGGCCAGCAGCAGGCAGGCCAGCAGGGGCAGGACAGACAACCGGCGCATCGGGCGCTCCACGGGGCAGGGGGCGCCCACGATAGCCCAATCGTCCGCCACAACGCCCGAGACTCGGACATAATCGGGGGCATGGACCGATACGAACGCATCACCGCCCTGCATCGTCTGCTCAAGTCCGCACGCTATCCGGTGACGGTGGCGACCCTGCAGGACAAGCTCGGTTGCTCCCGGGCCACCGTCTACCGCGACCTGGCGTTCCTGCGCGATGCGCTGATGGCGCCGATCGAGGGCGATGGCGAGGCCGGCTTCCGCTACCTGGCCGACGAGAGCGACCGCTTCGAGTTGCCCGGCCTGTGGCTGAGCTCGGAAGAGCTGCACGCCCTGCTGGCCTCGCAGCACCTGCTGGCCCGCACCGGCGGCGGCGTGCTGTCTTCGGTGCTGGCACCGCTGCAGCAGCGCATCGAGAGCCTGCTGGCCGCCCAGGCCGGTGTTTCCAGCTGGCCGGTGGACCGGGTCCGGGTGATTCCGCACCGTGGCCGCAAGTTCGATGAAGCCAGCTTCCGTTCGGTCGCCTCGGCGGTGCTGGAACGCAAGCAGCTGGGCTTTGAGTACCGCGCCCGCTCGACCGACGAAGCGACCAAGCGCACGGTATCGCCGCAGCGGCTGACCCATTACCGCGACAACTGGTATCTGGACGGCTGGGACCATGATCGCGAGGCCCTGCGCAGCTTCGCGGTGGACCGCATCTACAAGGCGCGGGTGATCGACAGCACCGCCCGCGATGTCGCCGACAGCGAGCTGGACGAGCAGCTGGGCGCCAGCTACGGCATCTTCTCCGGTGCGCCGAAGGGCTGGGCAACCATCCTGTTCAGTGCCAAGGCCGCGCGCTGGGTGGCCGACGAACACTGGCACTCCAAGCAGCAGGGCCGCTTCCTCGCCGATGGCCGCTATGAACTGAAAGTGCCTTACAGCGTGTCGCGCGAACTGTTGATGGACGTGTTGCATTACGGGTCCGATGCCGAGATCGTCGAGCCGATGATGCTGCGCGAGCAGGCCAAGGCATTGCTGGAACTGGCCCTGACCAACTATGAAAAATCCTGACAACTCCCCCCGAGATCGATTGCGCCCATGAAGAAGACCCTGTTGCTGCCCCTGTTCGCCGCTGCGCTGGCACTGACCGCCTGCGGCAAGTCCGGCGAGCCTTCGCAGAAGCTGGTGGTGGCCGCCACCGCTGTGCCGCATGCCGAGATCCTGGAAGTGGTCAAGCCGATCCTCAAGCAGGAAGGCGTGGAGCTGGACGTGCGCGTGTTCAACGACTACGTGCAGCCCAACGACCAGCTGGTGCAGAAGCAGGTGGATGCCAACTACTTCCAGACCGAGCCGTACCTGGATGCCTACAACCGCGATCGCAAGACCGACCTGACCAAGGTGGTGGGCGTGCACATCGAGCCGTTCGGTGCGTACTCGCGCAAGATCAAGTCGCTGGCCGAGCTGCGTGAGGGGGCCGATGTGGTGATCCCCAACGACCCGAGCAACAACAGCCGTGCGCTGATCCTGCTGCACAAGGCCGGCGTGATCGAGCTGAAGGACCCGACCAATGCGCTGGCCACGCAGCGCGACATCATCTCCAACCCGAAGAAGCTGAAGTTCCGCGAGCTGGATTCGGCGATGCTGCCGCGCGTGCTCGACCAGGTCGACCTGGCCCTGATCAACACCAACTATGCGCTGGATGCCGGCCTGAACCCGACCAAGGACGCGCTGGCGATCGAGAGCAAGGACTCGCCGTACGTGAACTTCCTGGTTGCCCGCCCGGACAACAAGGACGACGCCCGCGTGCAGAAGCTGGCCAAGGCGCTGACCAGCCCGCAGGTGAAGACCTTCATCGAGACCAAGTACAAGGGCGCGGTGCTGCCGGCGTTCTGACCGCGCTGATCTGTTGATTTGAATGGTAGATGTCGACCTTGGTCGACACCGCCTTTCCTGTAGAGCCGAGCCCACGCTCGGCTCTGCTGTTTTCGGCATTCCACCAACGGCAGCCGAGCATGGCTCGGCTCTACAATGTCAATCGACGTGGAAGGCGAGGGTCGCGGCCACGGCCTGCTGCCACCCGGCGTAGAGTTTCTCGCGCCGGGCCACCGCCATCTGCGGTTCGAAGCGGCGATCCAGCCCCCACTGTGCCGCGATCTGCTCGCGGCTTTCCCAGAAGCCGACCGCCAGCCCCGCCAGGTAGGCCGCCCCCAGCGCGGTGGTCTCGGTCAGCCGCGGGCGCAGCAGCGGCACGCCGAGGATGTCGGCCTGGAAACCGGCGAGGAAGTCGTTGCCGATCGCGCCGCCATCGGCGCGCAGTTCACTGAGTGAGATGCCCGCATCGGACTGCATCGCATCCAGTACGTCGCGGGTCTGGTAGGCCATCGCCTCCAGCGCTGCCCGTACGAAGTGGGCCTTGCGGGTGCCACGGGTCAGGCCGAACATCGCACCGCGCACGTCGCTGCGCCAGTACGGTGCACCCAGGCCGACAAAGGCCGGCACCAGATACACCCCCGCGCTGTCCGGCACCTGTGCGGCCAAGGCCTGGCTGTCGGCGGCACGATCGATCATGCGCAGGCCATCGCGCAGCCACTGCACCACCGAGCCGGCGACGAAGATCGATCCTTCCAGCGCGTATTCCACCTTTCCGTTCAGGCCCCAGGCAATGGTGGTCAGCAGGCCATTGCGCGAGCGTACGGCCTGCGTGCCGGTGTGCATCAACATGAAGCAGCCGGTGCCATAGGTGTTCTTGACCATGCCCGGCTGGAAGCAGGCCTGGCCGAACAGCGCGGCCTGCTGGTCGCCGGCGATGCCGGCAATCGGGATCGGATGGTCGAAGAAGAACTGCGGGCGCGTGTGCGCGTATACCGAACTGGAATCGCGCACCCGCGGCAGCATCGCGCGCGGAATGTCCAGCAGTGCCAGCAGGTCATCGTCCCATTCCAGGGTATGGATGTTGAACAGCAGCGTGCGCGCGGCATTGCTGTAGTCGGTCACGTGCGCCTGGCCGCCGCTGAGATTCCACACCAGCCAGCTGTCGATGGTGCCGAACAGCAGCTCGCCACGTTCGGCCCGTTGCTGCGCGCCTTCGACGTGATCGAGGATCCAGCGGATCTTGGTGGCCGAGAAATAGGCGTCGATCAGCAGGCCCGTGCGCTCGCGGATCAGCGCTTCGTGGCCGCCGGACTTCAGTCTCTCGCAGATGGCCTGGCTCTGCCGCGACTGCCAGACGATGGCGTTGTGGATCGGCTGGCCGCTGGCGCGGTCCCAGACCACAGTGGTTTCGCGCTGGTTGGTGATGCCCAGCGCCGCGATATGGCGGGGATCGATCTGTTCGCGGCTGAGCAGTTCGGTGATCGTGGCGTAGACGCTGGTCAGGATCTCGCGCGGGTCATGCTCGACCCAGCCCGGCTGCGGAAACAGCTGGGCGAACTCGCGCTGTGCGCTGCCGACGGTGTCGCCGGCGCGATCGAACAGGATCGCGCGCGAACTGGTGGTTCCCTGGTCGATGGCCAGCACGTAGCGGGGCGTCATGCAGCGTCTCCAGTGGCGATGTTGGAATCGTAATGCATCGGCGGCGCCGGGCTGCGCCTGGCACTACCGGCAATGTGAATCCATCCACGCCTGCAGCCGTGCCGCCTGCGCCGCATCCATCTGCAGCCCCAGCTTGCTCCGTCGCCACAGTACATCCTCGGCGCTGCGGGCCCACTCGTGGTCGTACAGGAACGCCACCTCGCGTGCGTGCAGGCCTGCGCCAAAGTCTTCGCCCAGATCGAACAGGGTGCGCGCGCCGTGCAGCAGATCCAAGCTGCGGCTGCCATAGGCGCTTGCCCAGCGCCGCAGTGTGGCCTCCGGCAGCCAGGGGGCCTGTTGCTGTAGCTGCTTGCGTGCCTGCCCGGCATCACCCCAGTCGCTGCCGGGCAACGGGTCGCCTGCCGCCGTCCAGGCCGGACCTGCGGGCGGCAGATGGGGGCGCAACAGATCCAGTGCTTCCTCGGCCAGCACCCGATAGGTGGTCAGCTTGCCGCCGAGCACGTGCAGCGCGGGCGCACCGTCGGTGTCCAGTTGCAGGCGGTAGTCACGGCTCAGTTTCGCCGCGCGCGGGTCCGTGTCGGCCAGCAACGGGCGCACGCCGGCAAACCGCCAGACCACCTCGGCCGCCGCGATCGGATCGCGCAGGTAGCCATTGGCAGCACTGCACAGGTAGTCCACTTCCGAAGGCAGCACACTGCAGCGTGCGGGGTCACCGCGATAGTCGGTGTCGGTGGTGCCGACCAGCAGATGGTCGTGGAAGGGCAGCAGGAACACCACGCGGCCGTCGGGCTGCTGCAGCAGGCAGGCCCTGTCGTTCGGCCAGGGGCGGCGCAGCACGATGTGGCTGCCCTGTACCAGGCGCAGCGCAGGTCCGCCGCTACGGGCGTGCATCCGCTCCAGCAGGCCGCCCGCCCAGGGGCCTGCGGCGTTGGCCACCGCCCGCGCCTGCACGGTCTGCTGATGGCCTGACGTGCCTTCCAGCACGACGCGCCAGCGCCCGTGCTCGCGTCGCAGATCCACGCAGCGCGTGCCGGTCAGGATGCGCGCACCCCGTTGCGCTGCGTCGAGCGCGTTGAGGATGACCAGCCGTGCATCGTCCACCTGCGCATCGGCGTAGCTGAAAGCCTGCCGCAGCTGTGGCGACAGCAGCGCGCCGAGCGGATCGTCGTGCAGATCCATGCTGCGCGATGCAGGGAAGGCGGGGCTGCGCCGGCCCAGGTGGTCGTACAGCCAGAGCCCCAGGCGCAGCATCCAGCGAGGCCGCAGGTGCGGTTGCCACGGAAGCACGAAGCACAGCGGCCGCACCAGGAACGGCGCCTGCCGGCGCACCACTTCGCGCTCGCCCAGCGCTTTGCGCACCAGGCCGAACTCGCTCTGCTCCAGGTAGCGCAGGCCGCCATGGATCAGCTTGCTGCTGGCGCTGGAAGTGTGGGCTGCCAGGTCGTGCTGTTCGCACAGCAGTACCTTCAGGCCACGGCCACTGGCATCACGGGCGATTCCGGCACCGTTGATGCCACCGCCGATCACCAGCAGGTCGACCTCGTCCATCGCGCCTCCGCATCTTGTTTATGTAGAGCCGCGCTTCCATTGACCGTGGGCGCCATTGAACGTAACGCATCGCAATGCGCGCGGAGCCCGCCGCTCGACTCGGGATAGCGGGCTTGGCTCGACTCTACAAAAAAGCAGCCGAGCATGGGCTCGGCTCTACAGGCGGAACCCGGGTGACGGAAACGACGACGGGCCCCGAAGGGCCCGTCGCGGTACAACAATGACGCAGAAGCGCTTAGAAGCGGGCGCCGATGCCGAAGCCGACGGTCCACGGATCCATCTTCGCTTCGCCGATCTTCTCGCCGCCGACCTTCACGTCCGGACGCGAGCGCATGTAGCGGGCGTCGGCACGGGCGAACCAGGTCGAGTTGATGTTCATGTCCACACCGACGGTGCCGATCACGCCCTTGGCATCCTTCAGGCGGATGTCGGAGTCGCTGCCGTCGGCCAGCGTTTCATTGCTGAAAGCCGACTGGAAGTAGCCCACGCCCACGAACGGACGGAACACGTTGTCGGCCTGACCGAAGTGGTACTGGCCGCTCAGTGCGACCGGCTGCTGCTCGACGCTGCCGAGGCGGGCATTGCCCGGGCCCTTCACCTTGTGGTCGAACTTGTCTGCAGCGCCCCACAGTTCAACGGCCCAGTTGTCGTTGATGTAGTAGCTGAAGCTGACGGTCGGTGCCGGGCCGCCATCGACCTTCTTGATGCCGTCGATCGGGTCATTCTTCGGCTGCAGCAGCGAGACGCCGCCAACCACGGCAAAATGCTTGCCCGAGGCGGTGTCGGTGGTGCTGCTGTCCTGCGCGAAGGCAGCCGGTGCGAACGCGGCGGAGGTCAGCAGGGCGAGGCTCAGGATACGGATGGAGCGCATGGGGGAATCTCCTAATGTTTCTTGTTTTGGGCCCCCGGTTGCGGGGCGAGCACACCGTAGTCGCCCCAACATGAATCGAATCCGACGCGCGTTAAAAATTAGTTCGCATTGTTCAGCGAACAGCGCGAAACGCTTGTTCTCACGTGGTTTCTGCCCTTCCGGAATATTCATGCAGTTGGAGAAGATGTGAGCGCCGCAACGTTGTGCATCGGCCTGCCTGCGCAGGTGAACGCGGATTGCCGGGTGTTGCTGCTGGGTTCAATGCCCGGTATCGCGTCATTGCAGGCACAGCATTACTACGCGCACCCGCGCAATCGTTTCTGGCCTCTGCTTGGCGATCTGTGCGGCTTCGATCCGTCGTTGCCGTATGCGCAGCGACTGCAGGCGCTGGCAGCCAATGGTGTCGGCCTGTGGGATGTGATCGGCCGCTGCGAGCGGCGCGGCAGCCTGGATGCGGACATCGTGCGTGGCACGGAAGTGGCCAATGCACTTCCCGCACTGATCGCCGCGTTGCCTGACCTGCAGCTGATCGGCTGCAACGGTGGCGCGGCGATGCAGACCTTCCAGCGCTGGGTGCAGCCGCAGCTGGCCGCCTCGCCAACCGTGCTGGCGCTGCCGTCCACCAGTCCGGCCAATGCAGCATGGTCGTTGCCGCGCCTGCGCCAGGCCTGGCAGCCGGTGGCCGTCGCACTGGCGACATCAAGCGGACATCGACAGGACAATACGCTACCGACTGGAAGCGCCGGCAGGCCATGAGCAACAACGTGTCCCGGCTGCGTGCGTACTGAAAACACCTGTAACGGTTGGCGCAGGCCCCCGCTGGCCGCACAATAGACGTTTCCCTACACCAGATTGCCGGAGTTCTCCCCATGGCCGAAATCAAGGAAGCACGTGTCCCCGATATCGGTGACTACAGCGATATCCCGGTAATCGAGGTGCTTGTTGCCGTCGGCGATACGGTGAAGAAGGACCAGGGCCTGGTCACGCTGGAAAGCGATAAAGCGACCATGGAGGTGCCGTCCTCGGTGGCCGGCGTGGTCAAGGAAATCAAGGTCAAGCTGGGCGACAGCCTGTCTGAAGGCAAGGTCGTGGCGCTGATCGAAGTGGCCGACGGCGAGGCTGCCCGGCCGGCCGCTGCTGCCGCTGCGCCGGCACCGGCCAAGGCCGCTGCTCCGGCCGCTGCCACCCAGGCGGCTCCCGCTGCCGCTCCGGCTCCGGCTCCGGCCGCTGCCGCCCCCGCTGCCAGCGGCGGCGCGGTTGAAGCGCTGGTGCCGGATATCGGCGACTACAGCGGTATTCCGGTCATCGAAGTGCTGGTCGCCGTGGGCGATACGGTGAAGAAGGACCAGGGTCTGGTCACGCTGGAAAGCGACAAGGCCACCATGGAAGTGCCGTCGTCGGTCGCCGGCGTGGTCAAGGAAATCAAGGTCAAGGTCGGCGACAACCTGTCGCAGGGCAACGTGGTCGCCATCATCGAAGCCGAAGGCGCTGCCGCCCCGGCCCCGGCCAAGGCCGCCGCCGCTGCCGCCCCGGCCGCCGCCGAGACGGCCACCAAGGTCGAGCCGGTCGCCGTGCCGGCACAGCCGGACAAGCTGGCTGCCCGCGAGATCGCCAGCGCCCCCTCGGCCGGCGCGCCGAGCAGCCCGCCGGTGCAGTTCAACGCCGATGGCGTGCTGCCGGCCAAGGTGCCCTACGCATCGCCGGTGGTACGCGTGTTCGCCCGCGAGCTGGGTGTCGACCTGCTGCAGGTCAGCGGCAGCGAGAAGGGCGGCCGCATCACCAAGGCCGACGTGCAGAAGTTCGTCAAGGCTGCGCTCAGCGGTGGAGCCCCGGCGGCTGCCGGTGGCACCGTGGCCGCCGGCGGTGGCCTCAACCTGCTGCCGTGGCCGAAGGTCGATTTCAGCAAGTTCGGCGACGTTGAAGTGCAGCCGCTGTCGCGCATCAAGAAGATCTCCGGTGCGAACCTGGCCCGCAACTGGGCGATGATCCCGCACGTGACCCAGTTCGAGCAGGCCGACATCACCGACCTGGAAGGCCTGCGCGTGGCCTTGAACAAGGAGAACGAGAAGGCCGGCATCAAGCTGACCATGCTCGCCTTCCTGATCAAGGCCAGCGCTGCGGCGCTGAAGCAGTTCCCGGAGTTCAACGCTTCGCTGGATGCAAGTGGCGAGAACCTGACCCTGAAGAAGTACTTCAACATCGGTTTCGCGGCCGATACCCCGAACGGCCTGGTCGTTCCGGTTATCCGCGATGTCGACAAGAAGGGCGTGGTGCAGATCGCGCAGGAAACCGGCGAGCTGGCCAGGAAGGCGCGCGACGGCAAGCTGGGCCCGGCCGACATGAGCGGCGGCTGCTTCTCGATCAGCTCGCTGGGCGGCATCGGCGGCACCGCGTTCACCCCGATCGTCAATGCCCCGGAAGTGGCCATCCTCGGCGTCTCCAAGTCGTCCATCCAGCCGGTCTGGAACGGCAAGGAGTTCGCACCGAAGCTGATGCTGCCGCTGTCGCTGAGCTACGACCACCGCGTCATCGATGGCGCCCTGGCCGCACGCTTCACCACGTACCTCTCGCAGGTGCTGGCCGACATGCGCCGCGTGCTGCTGTAAGGCACCGCTTCGCCCCCACCGTGCGGCCGCTGCCCCTGGCGCGGCCGCCTGTCGAAACGCAGTGACAGCCCACCGGCCACGCCGGTCGGGCACGAGGAAAACCCACCATGGCCACGATTGAAATCAAGGTTCCCGACATCGGCGATTACAGCGATGTACCGGTGATCGAAGTGCTGGTCGCCGTTGGCGATACGGTGAAGAAAGACCAGGGTCTGGTGACCCTGGAGTCGGACAAGGCGACCCTGGAAGTGCCGTCCTCGGCCGCTGGCGTGGTCAAGGAAATCAAGGTCAAGCTGGGCGACACCCTGTCCGAAGGCGCCGTCGTCGTGCTGCTGGAGTCCGACGGCACCGCTGAAACGCCTGCCAAGGCCGCTGCGCCGGCCCCGGCTGCAGCCGCTCCGGCCAGCAAGCCGCCGGTGACCCCGTCGCACCGCGCCCCGGCCGAGCCTGCAGCGCCGAAGCCGGCGCTGGCCAGTGGCAAGGCCGCCGACATCGAATGCGAAATGGTCGTGCTGGGCTCGGGCCCGGGCGGCTACACCGCCGCCTTCCGTGCCGCCGACGTCGGCCTGGATACGGTGCTGGTTGAACGCTATGCCAGCCTCGGCGGCGTCTGCCTCAACGTGGGCTGCATTCCGTCCAAGGCGTTGCTGCATGCCGCTGCGGTGATCGACGAAGTCGCCCACGCCGGCGATTTCGGCGTCGAGTTCGGCAAGCCGACCATCACCCTGGACAAGCTGCGCCAGTACAAGGAAAAGGTCGTCAACCAGCTGACCAAGGGCCTGGCCGGCATGGCCAAGCAGCGCAAGGTCCGCAACGTGCAGGGCGTGGGCAAATTCGTGTCGGCCAACGAACTGCTGATCACGGCTGAAGACGGCAGCACCCAGCTGCTGCGCTTCCAGAAGTGCATCATCGCCGCCGGTTCGCAGGCGGTGAAGCTGCCGAACTTCCCGTGGGACGACAAGCGCGTGATGGACTCCACCGACGCACTGGAACTGGCCGAAGTGCCGGGTTCGCTGCTGGTCGTGGGTGGCGGCATCATCGGCCTGGAAATGGCCACCGTGTATGGCGCGCTCGGCAGCAAGGTCACCGTGGTCGAGTTCATGGACCAGCTGATGCCGGGCGCCGACAAGGACCTGGTCAAGCCGCTGGCCGACCGCCTGAAGAAGCAGGGCATCGAGGTCCATCTGAAGACCAAGGCCTCCGGCGTGACCGCCGACGCCAAGGGCATCACCGTGACCTTCGAAGCCGCCGAGGAAGGGCAGACGCCGGCATTGGCGCAGGGCACCTTCGACCGCGTGCTGGTGGCCGTGGGCCGCTCGCCGAACGGCAAGAAGATCGACGCGGACAAGGCCGGCGTGCAGGTCACCGACCGCGGCTTCATTCCGGTCGACCGGCAGATGCGCACCAACGTGCCGCACATCTTTGCCATCGGCGACATCGTCGGCAACCCGATGCTGGCCCACAAGGCCACGCACGAGGGCAAGCTGGCCGCTGAAGTGGCTGCCGGCCACAAGAAGGAATGGGTGGCCCGCGTGATTCCGTCGGTGGCCTATACCAACCCGGAAATCGCCTGGGTCGGCGTGACCGAGACCGAAGCCAAGGCCAAGGGCCTGAAGGTCGGCGTGGCGAAGTTCCCGTGGGCCGCCAGCGGCCGCGCGATCGGTATCGGTCGCACCGAGGGGTTCACCAAGCTGATCTTCGACGAGGACAGCCACCGCATCATCGGTGGTGCGATCGTCGGCGTGCATGCTGGTGATCTGCTGGCCGAGATCGGCCTGGCCATTGAAATGGGTGCAGAGGCCGAGGACATCGGCCACACCATCCATGCGCACCCGACGCTGAGCGAATCGGTGGCGATGGCCTCGGAAATCTACGACGGCACGATCACCGATCTGTACATGCCGAAGAAGAAATAAGGCGTCCGCGCCTTTGCGAACAAAAAGCCCCGGCATTGCCGGGGTTTTTTTGCTTCTCCGTTCCGGATTTTTGCGAGCTGTAGGGCCGCTGCGCGGGCGGCAGGCATTTCGACAAATGTCCCCCGTCGCCCGCCTGCGGCGGTCGCCTCCTCCTTTACTTTGTCCAAACGCCTGCCGCCCGCGCAGCGGCTCGGCTTGCGGAAAGAGGAGCCACAACCGCTGCCACGGCAACGGCCGCGTGGATGCCTGACACGCGGAGGGAGAGGGGGCTGGGTGCGAAGTAAAGGAGGAGGTGACGGCCGCAGGCCGGCGCCGGGGGACATTCGCACGCAGCCCCCTCTCCCTCCAGCGCTCGACCAACCCGCTTCTGCTCTTCTGTCAGAAACCCAAAAAAAACGCGGCCCCCGATATTCCGGAGGCCGCGCCAGGAGAGAGCGTTGTGGAAGAGGCGCAGGGCTTAGAAGGTGACGCTGATACCGGCCACCGGGCCCTTGAATTCCTGCTTCAGGCCGATGGTGCCGTCGCTGCCCTTCTTGTCCGCGTCCAGCTTGAACCAGTCGTAGCCGGCGAACACACCGAAGTTCGGGGTGAAGCGGTAATCGACGATCGCGTTGGCGCGGCTGAGGTCACCCTTGTAGTCGTCGAAGCTGCCCCAGCGCGTGTTGAGGTACTGGCCCTGCAGCGTGATCATCCACTTTTCGGACGGGGTGAAGCTCAGGCGTGCACCGACCACCGGCGCCACGCCGTCGGTCTTCTCGTCCAGGAACTGGCCTTCATACACCGTGCCCAGATCGGCGTAGCCCTTGGTGCTGACCTTGGCGTATTCGGCACCCAGCTGCAGGCCGAGGTCGAACTTCTCGGTGTCCACCACCGAGTAGTCATACACCAGGCTGGCCACCTGGTACTTCAGCTCGGCCTTGACGAAGCTGTCGGCCGGCACGTTGACGTTGCCGAAGGAGATATCCTGGCCGAGCGTCTCGCGGCGGTCCTTGTCGTACTTGAAGTAGTTGAACAGCAGGCGCTGGCGGTTGCTGATGCGGAACATGCCGTCGATGCGCGGCTCCCATTCCTTGCCACCCAGCTTGAAGTCCTCGGAGAAGCCGATGTCCTGGCCGGCGACATTCGTGTTGCCGCGCAGGGTGTTGTCCGAGTCGATGTTCATCGCACCCAGGCGCAGGGCGAAGCGGTCATCGCCTTCGGCGGCATGGGCGGCGGAGGCGAACGACGCGCCGGCGGCGAGAAGCGAGAGGGCGAGCAGGGTGGGAACGGAGCGCATCGAAGAGTCCTTGCAGTGGTTCATCGGAATGAAGGCCACTTTGCCGGACGTCGCTGTCCACCATTCGTGAAAGTATGGTCCACGCGATGTGGACGGTTCAGCGCTGTCGGTGCCGCGCGAAAAGATGGCCCCGGAGCGGCGCTTCGGGGCCATCATGGGACCTGCAGGCGAAGCGTCGACGAGGTAGCTGCAGGCAGGTCGCAGGATCGGACCATCACCGTCGGCGGAAAGTTCCATCGTCTGCGACCAAAGTTCAATACGTTGCGGCGCAACATCGCGCAGTTGTCATTGTCCCCGTGGTGGGCTGCAAAACCGCAGCCCTTACCGCAACTTGCGCTGTTCCGATATGAACAGGCACCGGTTGTCTCGCAAATTGTCCCATTGCTATAATTTGGCGGCTCGATGAGGCCCCCCTGCTGTAGTCGCCTCAGCCATCCACTTGTAACCACGCGGGACGTCCTGTGCTGAACTCCGTAGAAACGGGTCGGCGACTGATGCTGCGCGCCGCGGTCTACCCGCTGGCCGCAGTGGCTGTCCTGGCTCTGGCCTTCCTGCTGGTAGGGCCGAAGTATGCCCTTGGTGCCCTGGCATCCGGTGTGGCGGTTTCGGCCGGTGGTTGGGTGGCGGCACGGATGGCATTGGGTGGTGGTGCGCTGGGGGCCGGTTCGGCCATGGCACGCCTGATCGTTGCGATCGTGGCCAAGTGGGCGCTCGTTTTTGGTGTCCTGATGGTGGGGTTCCTGGTCTTCAAGCTGCCTGCATTGGCGCTGTTGACCGGTATCGCCGTCGGGCTGATGTTCCAGGTCCTGGCCATGGCCAGGCGCTAATCGAATTCATTTAACTTAAGGTTCCGGACACATGGCAGGCGAGGCGCTTACACCCACCTCCTACATCCAGCATCACCTGCACAATCTGACGGCAGGTCATGGCTCTCCGTGGGCAATCCACGTGGACACGCTGGTGACCTCGCTGCTGATGGGCCTGGTGATGGTCGTCGCCTTCTGGCTCGGCACCCGCAAGGCCACCTCCGGCGTGCCGGGCAAGTGGCAGGCGTTCGTCGAGATCTGCCTGGAGTTCGTTGACCGCCAGGCCAAGGACACCTACCACGGCACCAGCAAGCTGGTGACCCCGATCGCGATCACGATCTTCTTCTGGATCCTCCTGATGAACCTCATCAAGATGATCCCGGCCGACTTCATCGCCAAGCCGCTCGAACTGATGGGCGTGCCGTACTGGAAGCCGGTCCCCACCGCCGACGTCAATGCCACCCTCGGCATGTCGATCAGCGTGTTCTTCCTGATGCTGTTCTTCGCGCTGCGCGCCAAGGGCTTTGGCGGTTTCGCCAAGGAATTCCTGACCGCACCGTTTGGCAAGTGGATGATGCCGTTCAACCTGATCCTGAACATCGTCGAGTGGCTGAGCAAGCCGATCTCGCTGGCGATGCGACTGTTCGGCAACATGTTCGGCGGTGAAATCGTGTTCCTGCTGATCTGGGTGCTGGGCGGTGCAGGTATCGCCGGCATGTTTGCAGGCGCGTTTGCCGGCTTCGGCTGGATGCTGTTCCACCTTCTGGTGATTCCGCTGCAGGCCTTCATCTTCATGATGCTGTCCATCGTGTACCTGAGCCTGTCGGAAGACGCTCACTGAGTTTCGCTTCACCCTTCATCCGTTTGTTTCTAAACCCTTAGCAATCAAGTTCCTGGAGAAAACCATGTACTTCGCCGTCCTGACCAATCTCGCCCAAGTTCAGAGCTCCACCGTCCTCGCCGTCGGCATCATGATCGGCCTGGCCGCGCTGGGCGCCGGTCTGGGTCTGGCCATCATGGCCGGTAAGTTCCTGGAGTCGGCCGCGCGCCAGCCGGAACTGATCCCGGTCCTGCAGGTCCGCATGTTCATCACCGCCGGCCTGATCGACGCCGCCTTCATCATCTCGGTCGCCGTGGGCCTGCTGTTCGCCTTCGCCAACCCGATGGTCGGCGAGTTCGTCTCGCGCCTGCCGGCAATCGCTGGCTGATCCAGCGAAAGCGAAACGACCGGGCGCCGCAGGTGCCTGGTCGCGGATGAAGGTTCGGAGGCGCCGCCCGTGTGGCGGCGCTTCCATCCCGTCACAACCGACTGAGCGAACCCCATGGATATCGGTTTTACCCTCATCGCCCAGGCCCTGGCCTTTGCCGCCCTGATCTGGCTCATCGCGACCAAGATCTGGCCGCCGCTGATGAACGCGATCGAAGAGCGCCAGCAGAAGATCGCTGAAGGCCTCGCTGCTGCCGACCGCAGCCAGAAAGATCTGGCCCAGGCGCAGGACAAGGTCAATGAAGCGCTGAAGGAAGCCCGCACCAAGGCCAACGAGATCATCGACCAGGCCCACGCGCGTGCCAACCAGATCGTCGACGCGGCCCGCAACGAAGCTGTTGCCGAAGCCACCCGTCAGAAGGACCTGGCCCAGGCCGAAATCGACGCCGCCGCCAACCGTGCCCGTGAAGATCTGCGCAAGCAGGTGTCCGCGCTGGCCGTGACCGGTGCCGAAAAGCTGCTCAAGCGCGAAATCGACGCCAACGCCCACAAGGCGCTGCTCGACGAGCTGGCCTCGGAGATTTAAGGATGAGCCAGGCCCTCACGCTTGCCCGCCCGTACGCCCGCGCCGCCTTCGCGACCGCGCGTGACGAAGGCGCGTTCGCGCCGTGGTCGGACGCTTTGGCGTTCTCCGCCCACGTCGCCGCCGACCCGCGCGTGGCGGCCCTGCTCGCCAACCCGGAGCTGGGTCGCGATGACGCCGTCGCCCTGCTGGCGCCGGAGTCCCGCGGCGAGACCTACTCGCGCTTCCTGGCTGTGCTTGCCGAATCGCATCGTCTGCCGCTGCTGCCGGAAATCGCCGGCATGTTCGACGCACTGCGCGCCGAGGCCGAGCACGTGGTCAAGGCCACGGTGACCTCCGCGGCCGAGCTGTCGGTTGCCGAGCTGGACGCGATCAAGGCCGCGCTGCGCAAGCGCTTCAACCGCGAGGTCGAAGTGGCTACTGCGGTCGACGCCTCGCTGATCGGCGGCGCTGTGATCGACGCCGGCGACGTGGTCATCGATGGTTCGCTGAAGGGCAAGCTGGCCCGTCTGCAGACCGCGCTCGCTAACTGAATTCATTTAACGTCCGGCCCCGCTGCCGGCACTAGGACTTGACGATGGCAACCACGCTCAACCCCTCCGAAATCAGCGAACTGATCAAGAACCGCATCGAGAAGGTCAAGCTGGCCGCGGAATCGCGCAACGAAGGCACCGTGACCAGCGTGTCCGACGGCATCGTGCGCATCTTCGGTCTGGCCGACGTGATGCAGGGCGAAATGATCGAACTGCCGAACAACACCTTCGCCCTGGCCCTGAACCTGGAGCGCGACTCGGTCGGCGCCGTGGTCCTGGGTGGCTACGAGAAAGTGCGCGAAGGTGACGTCGCCAAGACCACCGGCCGCATCCTGGAAGTGCCGGTCGGTCCGGAACTGCTGGGCCGCGTCGTCAACGCGCTCGGCGAGCCGATCGACGGCAAGGGCCCGCTGGCCACCCAGCTGACCGCTCCGGTGGAGCGCGTTGCGCCGGGCGTGATCTGGCGCAAGTCGGTCGACCAGCCGGTGCAGACCGGTTACAAGTCGGTCGACTCGATGATCCCGATCGGCCGTGGCCAGCGCGAGCTGGTCATCGGTGACCGCCAGACCGGCAAGACCGCGCTGGCCATCGATGCGGTGATCAACCAGAAGGGCACCGGCATCAAGTGCGTGTACGTAGCGATCGGCCAGAAGGCCTCGACCGTTGCCAACATCGTGCGCAAGCTGGAAGAGAACGGCGCCCTGGCGCACACCATCGTGGTGGCTGCCACCGCGTCCGAATCGGCCGCGATGCAGTACATCAGCGCCTACTCGGGCTGCACCATGGGCGAGTACTTCATGGACCGCGGCGAAGACGCGCTGATCGTGTACGACGATCTGTCCAAGCAGGCCGTGGCCTACCGCCAGATCTCGCTGCTGCTGAAGCGCCCGCCGGGCCGTGAAGCCTACCCGGGTGACGTGTTCTACCTGCACTCCCGTCTGCTCGAGCGCGCTGCCCGCGTGTCCGAGGAATATGTCGAGAAGTTCACCGAAGGCAAGGTCACCGGCAAGACCGGTTCGCTGACCGCGCTGCCGATCATCGAAACCCAGGCCGGCGACGTCTCCGCGTTCGTTCCGACCAACGTGATCTCGATCACCGACGGCCAGATCTTCCTGGAAACCGATCTGTTCAACGCCGGCATCCGCCCGGCCGTGAACGCCGGTATCTCGGTGTCGCGCGTCGGTGGTTCGGCACAGACCAAGATCATCAAGAAGCTGTCTGGCGGCATCCGTATCTCGCTGGCCCAGTACCGCGAGCTGGCTGCGTTCGCGCAGTTCGCCTCGGACCTGGACGAAGCCACCCGCAAGCAGCTGGAGCGCGGCCAGCGCGTCACCGAGCTGATGAAGCAGAAGCAGTACGCGCCGATGTCGATCGCCAACCAGGCGCTGTCGATCTACGCCGTCAACGAGGGTTACCTCGACGACGTGCCGGTCAGCAAGCTGCTGGCGTTCGAAGAAGGCCTGCACGCGCACTTCGCCAACACCCAGGGCGAGCTGATCGGCAAGGTCAACGCCACCGGCGGTTGGGACAACGACATCGAAGGTGCCTTCAAGAAGGGCATCGTCGAGTTCAAGACCACCGGCAGCTGGTAATCGAGGTCCTGTAGAGCGGAGCGATGCTCCGCTGGACCAGACGATCAAACGGTTGAACAACGCGGGGCCCAGGCCCCGCGCCACGGGAATAAAAGATGGCAAGCGGACGCGAAATCAAAACCAAGATCAAGAGCGTGCAGAACACCCGCAAGGTGACGCGCGCCCTGGAAATGGTCTCGGCCTCCAAGATCCGCAAGGCGCAGGATCGGATGAAGACCTCGCGTCCGTACGCGCAGGCGATGAAGCAGGTGATCGGCCACCTGGCGCAGGCCAGCACCGACTACCAGCATCCGTTCCTGGTCGAGCGTGAGCAGGTCAAGCGGGTCGGTTTCATCGTGATCTCCTCTGATCGCGGTCTGGCCGGCGGCCTCAACAACAACCTGTTCCGCAAGATGCTTGGCGAAGCCAAGGCCTGGCAGGACAAGGGCGCCGAAGTGGACCTGGTGACCATCGGCCAGAAGGCATCGACCTTCTTCCGCCGGGTCAAGGTGAACATGGTCGGCACGGTGACCCACATCGGCGACACGCCGAAGCTGGAATCGCTGATCGGTGTGATCAAGGTCATGCTCGACGCCTTCACCGAAGGCAAGGTCGACCGCGTGTATCTGGTCTACAACCGCTTCGTCAACACCATGGTGCAGAAGGCCAGCTTCGATCAGCTGCTGCCGCTGCCGGCCGCGGAGAAGCAGGTTGCGCACCACGACTGGGACTACCTGTACGAACCCGATGCCGCGACCGTGCTCGAGCACGTGATGACGCGTTACATCGAGTCGCTGGTGTACCAGGCGCTGCTGGAAAACGTCGCTTCCGAGCATGCCGCGCGCATGGTGGCGATGAAGTCGGCCAGTGACAACGCCAACAAGCTGATCGGAACCCTGCAGCTGGTCTACAACAAGGCCCGCCAGGCAGCGATCACCCAGGAAATCTCCGAAATCGTCGGCGGCGCGGCAGCAGTCTGACCGCGTTCGTTAAAAGCACACATTTAGAGGATGCAGCAATGAGTCAGGGCAAGATCGTTCAGATCATCGGCGCCGTCGTCGACGTCGAATTCCCCCGCGAGTCGGTGCCGAAGGTGTACCACGCGCTGAAGGTGGACAACACCGAAATCACCCTGGAAGTGCAGCAGCAGCTCGGTGACGGCGTGGTCCGCTGCATCGCGCTGGGCTCCACCGATGGCCTGAAGCGCAACCTGGTGGCCACCAACACCGAGCGCGGCATCTCCGTGCCGGTCGGCGCTGGCACCCTGGGCCGCATCATGGACGTGCTCGGCCGCCCGATCGACGAAGCCGGTCCGGTCGCCGCCAGCGATACCTGGGAAATCCACCGCGCTGCTCCGTCGTACGAAGACCAGTCCCCGGCCACCGAGCTGCTGGAAACCGGCATCAAGGTCATCGACCTGATGTGCCCGTTCGCCAAGGGCGGCAAGGTCGGCCTGTTCGGCGGCGCCGGCGTCGGCAAGACCGTCAACATGATGGAGCTGATCAACAACATCGCCAAGGCGCACAGCGGTCTGTCCGTGTTCGCCGGCGTGGGTGAGCGTACCCGTGAGGGCAACGACTTCTACCACGAGATGAAGGACTCCAACGTCCTGGACAAGGTCGCGATGGTGTACGGCCAGATGAACGAGCCGCCGGGCAACCGTCTGCGCGTCGCCCTGACCGGCCTGACCATGGCCGAGTACTTCCGCGACGAGAAGGACGAGAACGGCAAGGGCAAGGACGTGCTGCTGTTCGTCGACAACATCTACCGCTACACCCTGGCCGGTACCGAAGTGTCGGCACTGCTGGGTCGTATGCCGTCGGCAGTGGGCTACCAGCCGACCCTGGCCGAGGAAATGGGCGTCCTGCAGGAGCGCATCACCTCGACCAAGAATGGTTCGATCACCTCGATCCAGGCCGTCTACGTGCCGGCCGATGACTTGACCGATCCGTCGCCGGCGACCACCTTCGCCCACCTGGACTCGACCGTGACCCTGTCGCGTTCGATCGCTTCGCTGGGTATCTACCCGGCGGTCGATCCGCTGGACTCCACCAGCCGCCAGATGGACCCGCTGGTCATCGGCCACGAGCACTACGACACCGCCCAGCGCGTCCAGCAGACCCTGCAGAAGTACAAGGAACTGAAGGACATCATCGCCATCCTGGGCATGGACGAACTGTCCGAAGAAGACAAGCAGGCCGTGTCGCGCGCCCGCAAGATCGAGCGCTTCTTCAGCCAGCCGTTCCACGTGGCCGAAGTGTTCACCGGCTCGCCGGGCAAGTACGTGTCGCTGAAGGACACCATCCGTGGCTTCAAGGCCATCGTCGATGGCGAGTACGACCACCTGCCGGAGCAGGCGTTCTACATGGTCGGCAGCATCGAAGAAGCGGTCGAGAAGGCCAAGAAGATGGCCGAGAAGGCCTGATGCGGCGGGGACGGGCACACGCCCGTCCCGACCGTGACACGGGGTGGGCCTGCGCCCACCGCTGCGGAATCCCTGCGGTGGGTTCGACCCGCCCCCTAGCGAAGAGAGTTACATGAGCACCATCCGTTGCGACATCGTCAGCGCCGAGCAGGAAATCTTCCGTGGCGAAGCGACCCTGGTCGTGGCCACCGGTGAGCTGGGCGAACTGGGCATCGCGCCCAAGCACGCACCGCTGATCACCCGCCTGAAGCCGGGCAAGGTGGTAGTGACCACGCCGAGCGGCGAGCAGCTGGATTTCGCCATTTCCGGCGGCATCCTGGAAGTGCAGCCGCAGGTGGTGACCGTGCTGGCCGACACCGCGATCCGCGCACAGGACATCGACGAAGCCTCGGTCCGCAAGGCCAAGGAAGAAGCCGAGCGCATCCTGGCCAACCGTGGCGAAGCGATGGAAGTGGCCGAAGCCCAGCAGAAGCTGGCCGAAGCCGTTGTCCAGCTGCAGGCGCTGGAGCGCCTGCGCAAGACCCTCAAGCACTGAACGGTGCCGAGGTGACATCCGTGCCTGCCAGGCACGGGTGAATGCAGGAACGCCGGCTGCCATGCCGGCGTTTCTGTTTGTTTTCCACGGAGGCAGGGAATGCAGCAATCATCGACAGCGTCGCAGGGCATGGGCAGCTGGCAACGGCGCTGGTGCACACCGGAAGGCATGTTCCTGACTGCCTGGATCGTGCTCTGCCTGCCGTGGTTGCTGGGCATCAAGACCATTCCATTCGATGCCGTTCAGCAGTTCTTCCCCGCGATCAGTTTCAGTGCTGAACAACTGCGACATCTGCAGGCGCCATGGTGGAATCCGTATCTGTACGGTGGCTACCCGCAGCTGGCCGACCCGCAGATGATGACGTTGCAGCCGAGCATGCTGCTGCCGATGCTGCTGGCACCGACGTCGTTGCACTTGTTCACCGTGGTCGTGCTGCTGCATGTACTGGTTGGTGGCTTTGGTGCCCTGCGACTGGGGCGCGTGCAGGGGATGCCGCCACTGACGCAGCTGCTGTTCGCCCTGGTGTTGATGTTCGGCGGGGTGGCCGCATCGCGCCTCCAGCACACACCGATGATCGTCAGTTATAGCCTGCTGCCCTGGCTCTGGCTGGGCATGGAGCAGGTCCGCCGCCATGGACGGGCGCGTGATGTGCTGTTGGCGGGTATCGCCGGTGGACTGTGTGCGCTGCAGCTGACCCAGGTTACCTATTTCATCATCCTCGCCTGCGCGATCCATGCCGTGGGTGCGGTGGTGCTGGCGAAGGGCCAGCACGTACGAATGCTGCTTCGGTTCGGCCTTGTCGCGCTGCTCGCAGGAGCGATCAGTGCGCCGCAGTGGTTGTCCACGCTGGCGTGGTTGGGCGAGACCAATCGTGACGGTCTGTCATTGGAGGCTGCATTGCCGGGAGCCATCCACTGGCAGACCCTGTCGACGCTTCTGTCCGGCAACGTGTTCTCGCAGGGGCGCGGTGACAGCTGGGCCTTTGGTGACATCAGCGCCGATTACCTCTATCTGGGTGCGGTGCCGCTGGCGCTCTGGCTGGGATGGGGCGGTGAAGTGCTGCGGGGCAAACCCGCTGCGACCCGCATCGCGCTGGGCGTGGTGATCCTGACGGTGCTGATCGCGCTGGGTGGGACAACGCCGCTGTTCCCGTGGTTGTTCACATGGCTGCCCGGCCTGGATCTGTTCCGGCGCCCTGCAGATGCCTTGTTCCTTACCCTTCCCGCAGCGGCCTGGCTGGGTGCCAACGCCTTGCAGGTTGCACTGCAGCGAGGCCCGTTGCGGTTGCCGTGGACGTCTGTGGGTGCTGTCGCATTGCTGGCCGTTTCCAGTGCATGGATGGCGATCGAGCGCGGTCAGCTGGTGGCTTTTGCCTGGCTCGGCATCAGCGCGGCCCTCGGGAGCGCGGCGGTGCTGTTGCTGCGCCGCCACCGGGCACCCGCGGGCTGGCTGTTCGCGTTGGTGGTGTTGGATCTGCTGATGTTCAACGTGGGAACCCGTTTCAACGCGGGCAGCGGTACCAAGTCGGTGCTGACGGCCGACCGTGCTGGACCTGCGCAGCGTGCCTACGCGCTGCTCGCGGCAGAGCAGCAACCCGGATTGCCCGAGCGCGCTGTGGTCTTCGGCATAGGCGGACTCACCAACGGCGCTGCGGTCCATGCGATCGCGCTGGCAAACGGTTACAACCCGCTGCTGGCCAGCGACTACCTGCAGATGACCGGCATGCCGGGTGAGCCGGTGGATACGTTCCAGCAGAAACTGCCGACGGCCTGGGCAACGGACACAACAGCGCCTTTGTACGATCTGCTGGGCGTGCGCTGGCTGCTGGCCCAGGATCCGTTCCCGGGTTCAAGCGCGCAGGGTGACCAGGTCGAGCTGGCACGACGCGACAGCGTGCTGCCGCGCGTGCTCAATCCTCGCAACGTTCGACGCCACGATGCGCGTCTGCCTCCGGCGGTTGAATTCAACCAGACCGATTTCAGCCGGGAGCTCTGGCTGCCAGCCATGGCCAGCGCCGCGTGCCCGGAGCAGGGTGCCGGGGAGGCCGACATCCAGGTGCAGCACTACCAGCCTGGCCGGATCGAGCTCACGGTGGAGGCCGATCGCCCCGCATGGGTCGTGGTCAACGAGGTCACTGCCCTTGGCTGGCAGGCCCGCTTGGAAAGTGGCGCCGTACTGCCAGTGTTGCGTGGCAATGGCCTGTTTCACGCGCTGTGCGTACCGGCAGGCCGCCATCAGCTGCAGTTGCGCTACAGCCCGCTGCAGTTGTGGCGCGAGGGATTGAGCGCGCGCCTGGCCGGCGACGCCGGCCGTCATTGAATCCGGTCAGCGGTACACCACGTGCCGCAGCAGCATGAACGACACCAGCGCCAGGCCGCCTTCCACCAGCGGCTTGGCGAGCCATGCGTACTGCAACCCCAACGCATGGTCGGCGGCGGCCACCAGCAGCGTGCTGGCCGCGGTTAGCAGCATCCACAGCAGGAGGAAGCGCGCGAAGCGCTTCCAGCCCAGGCGCTGTTGGCCCGCAGCAGCAAAGGTATAGCGGCCGTTGAGCCAGAAGCCGAGCAGCATGCCGGCCAGACGGCCGACGACGTTGGCCGGGGCGACAGGCAGCCCGAGTGCGGTACTGCCCACGAATACCAGCCAGTCCAGCAGCAGCTGCACCAGGCCGATGACGATGTACGAGCTACCCTGGCGGACGAGGGTCATCGCCGTGCCTTCCCGATCCCACCCAGCAGCAGCGGGCCCGTCCAGGGCAGCAGATCGAGGAATTGTTCCTTCAGGCAGCGCACGGTTCACGTCAGGTGGGGAAAGAGCTCGGCTATCCTATCAGTCAGTCCTCAGATTACCGCCGCTGCGCGGCCCCTCTCCATGACCCAACCCCTGCACGTAATCATCCTCGCCGCTGGCGCCGGTAAACGCATGAAATCGGTGCTGCCCAAGGTCCTGCAGCCGATTGCCGGGCAACCGATGCTGGCGCATGTGATCGCCACCGCGCGCGAACTGCAGCCGGCTGCCATCCATGTGGTGTACGGCCACGGCGGGGACCAGGTGCGCAGCTATTTTGCCGACCAGCCGGACCTGTTGTGGGCTGAACAAGCGCAGCAGCTGGGTACTGGCCACGCCGTGGCCCAGGCCATGCCGGAGGTGCCCGACGCCGCACAGGTGCTGGTGTTGTACGGCGATGTGCCGTTGATCCGTGCGCAGACCCTGCGCGAGCTGCTGGCCCAGCCGGGCCGGCTGGCCGTGCTGGTTGCCGATGTCGACGATCCCACCGGCTATGGTCGCGTGCTGCGCGATGCCGAAGGCAAGGTGGGGGCGATCGTCGAGCAGAAGGATGCCGATGACGAACAGCGCCGGGTGCGCATCATCAACACTGGCATCATCACTGCCGAGTCGACCGCGCTGCGCCGTTGGCTGTCACAGCTGTCCAACAGCAACGCGCAGGGCGAGTACTACCTGACCGATGTGTTCGCCTTCGCCGCCCGCGAGTTCACTCCGGCGGAGATGGCCCTGGTGGCCGATGCGCAGGACGCGGAAGGCGCGAATGATCCCTGGCAGCTCTCGCAGCTGGAACGGGCCTGGCAACGGCGCGCGGTGCGCGCGCTGTGCATCCAGGGCGCGCGCGTGCGGGATCCGGCGCGGGTGGATATCCGTGGTGAGGTGATCGTCGGCAGCGACGTGATGATCGATGTCGACGTGATCCTGGAAGGCAAGGTGGTGCTGGGCGATGGCGTGACCGTCGGCCCGTTCACCCGGCTGAAGGACGTCACCCTTGGCGCGGGCACCGAAGTGCGTGCGCACTGCGATGTCGAAGGCGTGATCAGCGAGGGTGCGGCACAGATCGGCCCGTTCGCGCGGCTGCGCCCGGGCACGGTGCTGGCCGATGGCGTGCACGTGGGCAACTTCGTGGAAACCAAGAAGGTCACCCTGGGCGTGGGCAGCAAGGCCAACCACCTGACCTACCTGGGCGATGCGGTGATCGGCAGCAAGGTCAACATCGGTGCGGGCACCATCACCTGCAACTACGACGGCGTGAACAAGTCGACCACCACCATCGGCGACAACGCCTTCATCGGCTCCAACAGTTCGCTGGTGGCGCCGGTGCTGATCGGTGAAGGGGCGACGATCGCTGCAGGTTCGGTCATCACCCGCACTGCGCCGGATGGCAAGCTGACCGTGGCCCGCGCACGCCAGGAAACGATCGATGGCTGGCAGCGTCCCATCAAGAAGCGCTGAGCCGAGGCCACCGCGCGTCGATGAGCTCGACGCGTTGCCCCGCATCGAACAGCGTGCGGGCGAACTGCTGCGCGGGCACGAGGCGTACCCGGTGTTCGCCGGTCATGGACTGGACCTTCCCGTGTTGCAGGCTGGACTGCAGCGTGGCCAGTTGTGGGTCATCGACGGCGCCGATGGCAGCATCGCCGGCTACCTGCTGGGCGACGCGCTCGACGGCGATTTCCATGTGCTGCAGATGGATGTGGATCCCAGCCACGCGCGGCGTGGCTGCGGGCGCGCGCTGCTGCGGCATGCGCTGGCCGAGGCCAAGGCGCTTGGCTACCCGGCGGCAGTGCTGACCACGTTGTCGGATGTGCCGTGGAATGCGCCTTTCTACGGCAGCGAAGGATTCAACGTGCTGCCGGAGGCGGAGTGGAGCGCGGGCCTGCGAGTGGTGATGGCCGAGGAAGCCGCGCTGGGATTTCCGATGCAGTTGCGGGTGGCGATGCGGCGGGTGCTTTAGTTTTTGCTTCTTCTGTTGATTGCTGATGGTTGCTCATCTTTCATGGGTGTCACTTTTCTTTGTACGCAAAGAAAAGTAACCAAAAGAAACGTTCCGCCGGCCGCGAGCCGATGCTGCGCATCGGTGCCCTGCGCTCCTCGGCGAATCAGGGGCCGGTGCCGAACTCGCTGCGCTCAGACATCGGCACCTCTTCGCCCCTGATTCCCCTGCGGTGCTCGGCTCGCTTCAAGGCGGACCCAAGTCAAACCCCACAGCTGCACCCAGTAGATCCACGCCATGCGTGGATGCTTTTGCTTTGCTTCTCGAGTCCGCCTTGAAGCGAGCCGAGCACCGCAGGGCCGGCGAGGGCGAAGAGGCGCGGGTGTCTGAGCGAAGCGAGTTCCCGCGCCGTCCCTCGACGGACCGAGGAGCGCAGGGTACCGGCGTGCGCAGCACGACGGCTCGCGGACCGGCGGCGCGTTTCTTTTGGTTACTTTTCTTTTCGCGCGAAAAGAAAAGTGACACCCATGAACAATGATCAACCTTCAGCAATCAACAGAAGAAGGAAGAACAAACCTACCCCACCGGCAACAGGATCGACACACACAGCCCCCCGTCGGTGCGGTTCTGCAGCGACACCCTGCCACCGTGCGCCTCGACGATCTCGCGGGTGAGTGCCAGCCCCAGGCCGGTGCCATTGCGCTTGGTCGAATAGAACGGCATCAGCGCATTCTGCAGCACCTGCTCGTTCATGCCCTTGCCCCGATCCAGCACATCCAGCCGCAACCACTGCGGCAGCCGGGTCAGCTGCACCTGCACGTCGTCGTTCGGCGGATCTGCTTCGGCGCAGGCCTCGTGCGCGTTCTTCAGCAGGTTGAGCAGGGCCTGGCCGAACTGGGCGATGTCGATCCGGCTGCTCAGCTCCTCGTCGGGTTCACGCTCCATGGTGAACGGAATCTGCTGGCACAGGCTGGACAGGAATGGCACCCACTGCACGGTCTGCAGTTGCGGCTGCGGCAGCTTGGCGAAACGCGCGTAGCCGCGGATGAAGCCTTCCAGGTGGCGTGCGCGGTCTTCGATGGTGGTGAAGATCTCCGGCAGCCGGTCAAAGCGCTCGCGCTTGACCAGTTCGCCACCGGAGTGCGCCAGCGATGCGATCGGCGCCAGCGAGTTGTTGAGTTCGTGGCTGATCACCCGGATCACCTTCTTCCAGGTCTGTACTTCCTGCCGGCGCAGTTCGGCAGTGAGCTGGCGCACCAGCAGCAGGTCATGCGGACGGCCGTTGAGCTGGAACGCGCGCCGCGACAGGTGATAGACCTGTTCGTCATCCTCGTCGCCTTCCACACCGTCTTCGTTTTCAGCTTTCACCGCGAACAGGCTGTCGCCGCCGCGGCCGATGGCATCGCGCAGCTCCACCGGCAGCTGCTCGAGCACGTCTTCCATGCGCTGGCCTTCCAGCTTCCAGCCGCCATGCAGCAGCTTGCGCGCCGCCAGGTTGGAGAACACCACGCGGGAAATACCATCGCCACCGGCCGCAATCAGCAGCATCGCCACCGGTGTGTTCTGCACCATGGTGTCCAGCAGCAGTTCGCGCTGCACCAGGCCCTGGCGTTGTGCGCGCAGCACTTCGCCCAGTTCGCGGTGTGCCTGCACCAGGTCACCCAGTTCGTCATTGCCGGGCCAGTAGATACCGAAGTTGTACTCACCGTCGCGGTAGCTGCTGGTGGTGCCGGACAGCGCCCGCATCAACGAGCGCACCGGTGCGGTGGCGCGGCGCAGCGTCCACCACATCAATGACAGCAGGATGATCGTGGAGACCGTGGTCACCACCCAGCCATGGTCCATCCAGTACGCCAGCAGCCACGGCAGCGCGGCAGCCAGCGCCAGCACCGGCAGCAGGCGCAGGAACAGGCGGAAGGTGAAGGAACGTCGTTTCATTCGCGCGGGATGCCGTGGCGGTCCATGCGCCGGTACAGCGCCTGCCGGCTCAGTCCAAGTTCGTTGGCCGCCTGGGCGATGACCCCGTGGTTGCGCGCCAGCACTTCTTCGATGCGTGCGCGGTCGGGATCATTGCCGGCGCTTGGCGTCGGGCGCGGTGCCGCAGGCGCACGTGGCAGGTTGAGATCGGCAACTTCGATGCGGTTGCCGGTGGCCAGCAGTTCGGCACGCTGGATCACGTTGCGCAGCTCACGCACGTTGCCCGGCCACAGGTGCCGCTGCAGCGCAGTGGCGGCCGTGCTGGACAGCGGCTTGCCGATGCTGAGGAAATGCTCGGCCAACGGCACGATGTCGCCGGGCCGGTCGGCCAGCGGCGGCAGCGCCAGTTCCACCGTGTTGAGCCGGTAGTAGAGGTCTTCGCGGAACGTACCCTCGCGGATCATTGCCGGCAGTTCGGCATTGGTCGCACTGACCACGCGCACCTTGACCTGGCGTTCGCGGTTGGAACCCAGGCGCTCGAAGCGTCCTGTCTCCAGCACGCGCAGCAGCTTCATCTGTCCGCCCAGCGACAGGTTGCCGATTTCATCCAGGAACAGCGTGCCGCCGTCGGCCGCCTCGAACTTGCCTTCGCGCGCCTTGTTGGCGCCGGTATAGGCACCGGCCTCGGCACCGAACAGTTCGGCCTCGATCAGTTCGGAGGGCAGCGCACCGCAGTTCACCGCAACGAACGGGCCCTTGGCCACCAGCGAGTTGGCCTGGATGATCTGCGCGATCTTCTCCTTGCCCGCGCCATTGGGGCCGGTGATCAGCACCGGCAGCTCCGAGCGCGCGACCTGGCAGGCCAGGGCGATCACCCGCTCGCTGGCGGGGTCGGCGAACACCGCGCCACACAACGCGTACTTGTCTTCCAGTGCATGGCGCTGGCGCTGTTCGCGCTGGCGTCGCTGGTCCAGTTCGCGCCGCGCTTCGGACAGTTCCAGCAGGTTGTTGACCGTGGTCAGCAGCTTGCGGTCATCCCAGGGTTTGGCCAGGTAGTCGGCGGCGCCGGCCTTGACCAGGTCCACCGCGCTGCTCAGGTGGGTCCAGGCCGTCAGCAGGATCACCGGCAGATCGGGGTGGCGTTCGCGGATCTGCGCGAACAGCGCCTCGCCTTCCTCGCCGGAGGTGGTGTCCTCGCTGAAGTTCATGTCCTGGATGACCAGGTCGACCGCCTGCGACTCCAGCAGCGCCAGCCCTTCGGCCGGGCTCTGCGCCAGCAGGGTGTCGATGTCGTGCAGGGAGAACAGCACGTCCAGCGCGGTTCCCACGCTGGCGTTGTCGTCGATGATCAGGATCGCAGGCATTCGGCGGCTTCTGGGAGGGCAGGGAAGCGCCGGAAAGCGTCGGCGCCGCGCACGGAAAAGGGTGGATGACGCCGGAGCTTTCGGCACCACCCACCAAGCATAGCCAAACCGATGGCGGCGCAGGAGCCGCCGGGCCTCAGCGCCGTGGCGGAGGCGGAGGCGGGGGAGCTGGCGGTGGTGGTGGCGGCGCCAGCGCGGGGCGCCACTGGGCCACGTTCACCGGCACGGTGAGCATCCGCCCATCGCGCCGCAGCAGCAGGTAGACGGTGGCCGTCGATGCCGCCTGCATGGCATCGGCGAGCTGCTCGATCTGCCGCACCGGCGAATCGTCCACGCGCAGGATGCGGTCGCCGCTGCGCACACCGAAGCGGGCTTCCGGGCTGGCCACATCCACCCGCACCACGCCCTCGGTCGAGCGCAGCGCCAGCCGCGCATCGTCCTGGCGCCACTCCAGCGTCTGCGCGCTGCTGCTGCCGGCGAGTACCGGCAGCGGCAGGGCCAACAACACCAGCAGCAGGCCGGCGCGCATCTCACGCCCCCCGCGTGGCGACGGCAGGCGGCACGGCAGCGGCACGGCGGGCCGGGCCGAACACCGCGATCTGGCCCAGCATCCACAGCAGTACCGCGCCCAGCGGCAGGTACAGCAGCGGCATGCGCGGCAGCTCGTACATGTTCATCAGCGCCAGGTTGATGGCGTAGGCCGCCAGCATGCCCAGCACGATGCCCAACGTAGCCAGCAGGAAGTTCTCGGTCTGGAAGTAGCGCAGGATCTGCCCACGGGTGGCGCCCAATGCGCGGCGGATGCCGATCTGCTTGCTGCGCTGCTGCACCCAGAAGCTGGCCAGGCCGACGATGCCCAGTGCGGTGACCACCAGCAGCGCGATGCACACGGTGACCAGCAGGCCGACCATGGAGCGGTCGTTCTTGAAGTAGTCGGCGCGCTGTTCCTGGTAGGTCAGCTTCTCGCGCACCAGACGGTTGGGGTCGTTATGCTCCAACGCGGCCAGCGCGCCCTTCAACACTTCATCGCGGCGTTCCGGTGAGGTCCGCAGCATGTACGGCCCGCGGGTGAAGTCGGTACGCACCGGCAGGATCATCGACAAGGTGCTGTTGTCGTTGTAATCGGTCGGAGTGGCCAGGTGGGCGACCACGCCGACCACATGCAGCGCCTGGTTGCCCATGTAGAACGTCTTGCCCAGCGCGCTCTGGTCCGGATACATCTTTGCAGCGACCTGCTGGTTGATGATCACCGGCGCGGCGCGGTCAGGCTTCGGGTTCTTCTGCGCTACCTCCAGGTCGATATACTCGCTCGGCAGGAAGTCTCGCCCGGCGACCAGTTGCAGGCCCAGCGTGGACAGAGCGTTCTCACCAACCATGTACTGCGACACGAAGGCCGTCGGGCGTTCCTGCTCCCGTTCGCGCGAGATGCTGGTGTTGCTCGAGTTGCGGCGGAACGGCAGCTGGTTGACCTTGGCCACGCTGGTCACGCCGGGGATCGCGCGCAGCGACGCCAGGTCTTCGTTGGTGCGGGCCATGGCGTTGGTCTGCTTGCCGATGCCGTTGACCCTGACCATCACCAGTTCGTTCTCGGCCAGCCCGCTGGGCTGGCTGATCTTTTCCACGCGCTGGGTGACCAGGAACAGGGCATTGCAGACGATGGCGCAGGTCAGGGCGATTTCCAGCACGATCAATGCGGCTGCGGTCTTGTGCCGGCGCAGGGTGCTGAGGATGGGGCGGATGTCCATGGGAAGTCCTCGTTCTCGTGCTTACTGCGACTTGAGCTGGATGGCCGGGGTGACCTGCATCGCGCGCCAGGCGGGCAGGAAGCCGGCAGCGATGCTGGCCAGCAGGGTCAGGCCGAGCGAGAGCAGCAGCATGCTGCCGTCCAGGTGGGCCAGCTTGGCGTAATCCACCGGCTGCTGGCGTACCGCGTACAGGCCCAGCAGCGCCAGGCCGATACCGAGCACGCCACCGACCACGCCCACCGCACCCGCTTCGACCAGGCACTGCAGGAAGATCTGCCCGCGGCTGGCACCCAGTGCGCGACGCACACCGATTTCACCGCTGCGGCGCAGGAACTTGGCCAGCAGCAGGCCAACGGTGTTGACCAGGCAGACACCGAGGAAACCCAGCGCCAGCCACATCTGCAGGCGCACGTCGCTGGGCACTGCGTTGTTGAAGGTCAGCCACTCCATCACGCTGCGCAGGCGCACGTTGGCAGGGCGTTCGAAACGGCCGGCAGCACGCTGCTGGTCCGAATAGTTGACCAGGTAGCGGCGATAGTCTTCGACCTTGGACGCGTCAAGCTCCACCCAGTACTGGATCCAGGTGCACGGTGCGTTGATCGAATTGCTGTCGTCGTCGGGCGCGCCGTCGCGGAAGCAGTTCATGTTGCCGTTGCTGCCAAGCTTGAGGTCCATCGCGGTGGACAGCGGCATCATCAGGTCCTCTTCGCGGCCGTAGTTGCCGACGGTCAGGTCGAAGAAGTGCGGTTCCGGATTCCAGGTGTCCATCACGCCGATCACCCGCAGCGAATGGCCATCGGCACGGATCTCACGGCCGACACTGTCGGCACCCTGGAACAGCTTGTCGTTGATCACCTTGGACAGCACCACCACGCGTGCGCGACCGTCATCGTCGCTGGCTGTCCAGGCACGGCCATACAGCATCGGCACGTTGAACATCGGGAAGAAGTCGGCCGAGGTCCAGCGCGTGTCGATGTTGAACGGCTTCAACGTGCTGCCTTCCGGTTCGACGGTCACATCGCCGGCACTCATCATCGCCTGGCGTTCGCCACGTTTTTCGCGCAGCAGCGTCTCGGCATCGAAACGGGTCATCTGGGTTTCCGGCTCTTCGCCTGTCAGGTAACCCGAGCGCGGGCGCGGATCGACCTGCACGTAGAACAGGCGGTCGCTCTTGTCCGGGATCGGGTCGCCAGACAGCACGTGGAACACGGTCAGGGTGGTCATCGAAGCACCGATGCCCAGCGCGATGGCCACCACCATCAGTGCGGTCAGTACCTTGTTGCGGCGGAAGCTGCGCACCGCCAGTCGGGCGTAGTAGGCGAACATGGTCGTGCCCTCACTCGTTGACGGCGACGATGCGACGTGGGGTGGCCAGCACCGGCTCGCGTACCAGGTCGGTGACCTGGCCGTCGACGATATGCACGTTGCGCTGCGCGCGCGCGGCCAGTTCCGGGTCGTGGGTGACCATCACGATGGTGGTGCCGGCGGCGTTGATCTCCTCCAGCAGTTCCATCACCCCGCGCGCCATCTGCGTGTCCAGGTTGCCGGTCGGTTCGTCGGCCAGCAGCAGGCGCGGGCTGCCGGCCAGGGCACGGGCAATCGCCGCGCGCTGCTGCTGGCCGCCGGAGAGTTCGTTCGGGTAGTGCTTCATGCGCGAGCCCAGGCCGACCTGGCTCAGTGCCTTCTCGATGCGCTCGCGGCGCTCGCCGGCGCTCATCTTGCGGTAGCGCAGCGGCACGTCCACGTTGTCGAACAGGTTGAGGTCCGGAATCAGGTTGAAGCCCTGGAAGATGAAGCCGATCTTCTGGTTGCGCAGGCGGCTGCGGGCATCATCGCCGAGCTTGCTGACGTCCTGGCCGTCCAGCATGTAGGTGCCGCTGGTGAAGGTTTCCAGCAGGCCGGCGATGTTGAGGAAGGTGGTCTTGCCGGAGCCGGACGGACCGGTGACGGCGACGAACTCGCCTTCCTTGACCTGCAATTCCAGTGAACGCAGCGCGTGGGTTTCCACCTGTTCGGTGCGGAAGACCTTGGCGACCGAACGCATTTCGAGCATGTACATGGGGTGTCCTCTCTCCAGGATGTATGAGTTGTCAGTTGACGGAGACGCGTTCGGCGTCCTTGAACAGGTCGCTGCCCGAGACCACGATGCGGTCCCCCGGCTGCACACCCGACTTGATTTCCACTTCGCCCAGGCTGCTGACGCCCAGTTCGATCGGACGCCGCACCGCGGTGCGGCCATCCATCACGTACGCCACGCCATTGCCCTGTTCCACGAACGGGCCGCGTTCTACCTTCATGACATTCCTGCGGGTATCCAGCAGCACCCGCACCGACATCCGCTGGCTCTGGCGCAGGCCTTCAGGCTGGGCGGCGGCAAAGCGGACCCGGGCGTTGACCTCGCCATTGACCACTTCCGGCGACACTGCGCTGATCTCGCCCGGGAACGGCTGGCCGTTGCCGCCGGTCAGCTGCGCCGGCATGCCGATCGCCAGGTCGCGCGCGAAGCTTTCCGGCACCTTGATCTCGACCTCGAACTTGGACAGGTCGACCACGCCCAGCACCGGCGCGTTGGCGGCCAGGTTGGTGGACTGAACAGCCTGCACCTGGCCGACCTGGCCATCGAACGGTGCGCGCAGGGTCAGTGCGTCGACCTGGCGCCGCACTTCGGCCACCACGGCCTTCTGGCGGTCGGCCAGCAAGCGCTTGTTGCGTGCGTCCAGATCCGCGCCCTGGCTCTGCAGGCGCGCATCGGTGGTGGCATTGGCCAGGCTGATGTCGGCCTTCTTCAGGGTGTCCTGGGCCTTGGCCAGATCGATCTGCGGCACCGCACCGCCATCGAAGCCGCGCTGGTAGCGCTGCAGGTCGCGGTCGGCGGCCTGCCGCTCGATGTTGGCCTGGTCGGTTTCCTTGCGTGACTTGGCCCGGGCCAGGGTGGCATCGAGGGTGGCGCGGCTGGCCTCGGCTTCCAGACCCGCCAGGGTGGCCTCCTCCTGGGCAAGCTTGCTGCGCAGCTCGGGGCTGTCGATGATCGCCAGCTCCTGGCCCTTCTTGACCACGTCGCCGGCCACTACCTTCAGGTCCACCGTGCCGGCGGAGATCGCATACAACACCGGGCTGTTGGCGGCGATCACGCGGCCGTCGGCGGCGATGTCGCGCACCAGGTCGCCGCGCTGCACTTCGGCCACGCGCACCCGGCTGCTGTCGAACGAGCGGCTGGCGTTGGACCAGGCATGCACGGCCCAGCCGATGCCGGCGAGCAGGGCGATGCCGGCCAGGGCCGGCCAGCGGTAGCGGTGCCATGCGGCCTTGGGAGCACTGGCCGAAGCGGAGGAAACGATCTGGTCCTGGGCGGAGGTGTCGCGGATCATCGGGTTCGTGCCTGTCGGTGGTGCCAGAGTGGTGCCCTACACAAAGCACACAGCGTGCCAACTTTATTTCCTTTTCCATCAATGATTTGCAGGGACGGCACTACTGTCCGGGTGTCCGCGGACACCTTTCCGGACACTTTCATTAAGCGGACAGGAGGGGGGGCTGGCGGACACGCAGGCTAGAATGCGGGGACCGTCTTCAAGGAATTGCGTGACATGTGTGGAATCGTAGGTGCGATCGCCCAACGTGATGTAGTGCCGGTCCTGATCGAAGGACTGAAGCGACTGGAATACCGTGGTTACGATTCCTCCGGTATCGCCGTGATCGACCATGCCGAGCGCGCTGACGTGCGCCGCGTGCGCCGCACCGGACGTGTCTCTGAAATGGCCACCGCTGCCGAGGCCGAAGGCTTTACTGCCAGCCTGGGCATCGGCCACACCCGCTGGGCTACCCACGGTGGCGTCACCGAGGCGAACGCGCATCCGCACATCAGCCATGGCGTGGCGCTGGTGCACAACGGCATCATCGAGAACCATGAAGAGCAGCGCGAGAAGCTGCGCGCGCTGGGCTATACCTTCGAGTCGCAGACCGACACCGAAGTGATCGCGCACCTGATCCACCATCACCTGAAGAACGGTGATGACCTGCTGGTCGCGCTGCAGCACACGGTCAAGGAACTGACCGGTGCCTATGCACTGGCTGTTGTCAGCCGTGCCGAGCCGGAACGTTTCGTCTGCGCCCGCATGGGCTGCCCGCTGCTGGTCGGTCTGGGCGAGGGCGAGAACTTCGTGGCGTCCGACGTATCGGCCGTGCTGTCGGCCACGCGCAAGGTGATCTTCCTGGAAGAGGGCGATACCGCCGAGATCCGCCGTGATGGTGTGCGCATCTTCGACGGCAACGATCAGCCGATCGAGCGCGATGTACATCTCTCCGATGTCTCGCTGGCCTCGCTGGAGCTGGGCCCGTACCGCCACTTCATGCAGAAGGAAATCCACGAGCAGCCGCGTGCACTGGGCGATACCATCGAAGCGGCGATCGACGCCGGTGGCTTCCCGGCCGAGCTGTTTGGCAAGAATGCCGAAGCGGTGCTGTCGGGTATCGAGGGCGTGCAGATCCTGGCCTGCGGTACCAGTTACTACTCGGGCCTGACCGCGCGCTACTGGATCGAGGCCATCGCCGGCCTGCCGTGTAGCGTGGAGATCGCCAGCGAGTACCGCTATCGCGCCGCGTATGCCAATCCCAAGCACCTGATCGTGACCATCTCCCAGTCCGGCGAAACGCTGGATACGATGGAAGCGCTGAAGTACGCCAAGTCGCTGGGCCACAAGCACACGCTGTCGATCTGCAATGTGCCGGAAAGCGCGATTCCGCGCGCCAGCGAACTGGTCTGCTACACCCGCGCCGGCGCCGAGATCGGCGTGGCCTCGACCAAGGCCTTCACCACCCAGCTGGCCGCGCTGTTCCAGCTGACCGTGGTGCTGGGCAAGCTGCATGGTCGCGTCGATGCGGCGCAGGAAGCAGACTACCTGGAGCAGCTGCGTTTCCTGCCGGGCAGTGTGCAGCATGCGTTGAACATGGAGCCGCAGATCGCCGCGTGGGCCGAGCGCTTCGCGCGCAAGAGCAGTGCGCTGTTCCTGGGCCGTGGCCTGCACTATCCGATCGCCCTGGAAGGCGCGCTCAAGCTGAAGGAAATCTCGTACATCCACGCCGAGGCCTACCCGGCCGGTGAGCTGAAGCATGGGCCGCTGGCGCTGGTGGACGAGGACATGCCGGTGGTGGTGATCGCGCCCAACGACAGCCTGCTGGAGAAGGTCAAATCCAACATGCAGGAAGTGCGTGCGCGTGGCGGGGAACTGTTCGTGTTCGCTGACCAGGACAGCAACTTCAACGAGTCCGAGGGCGTGCACGTGATCCGCACGCCGCGCCATGCCGGTGTACTCAGCCCGGTGGTGCACACCATCCCGGTGCAGTTGCTGGCGTACCACACCGCGCTGGCGCGCGGCACCGACGTGGACAAGCCGCGCAACCTGGCCAAGAGCGTGACGGTGGAGTAACACCCGGATCCATTGGATGCTGCATGCGAAAGGGGCCCACGTGGCCCCTTTCGTTTACGACGGTGGCGGTGACAAGTGGGACAGCTGCCGGGTTTTCTGTCCGCGGTCGGCAGCAAGTAATCAATCTTTAATGCACGACACCGCCTGTATTCAGCGCCGGTTTCAGCCCGGGTGCGATTCTCGGAAGCGTCGAAGGTTCCTACGACGTACTGTCCCATCGATGCCGCTAGTGACCGATGGACGCAGTCGTAGAATCGAGTTGACCGAGGTCCGGGTTGAGCCGTTGAACCCGCCTCGTTCGCGTTGCAGCACCTAGCCCGTCTGCTGGCGAAATGCCAGATCCGGCAAAGTGCGCCAGACGTGCGCTGAAGGGTCTGTTCCCGGGGAGGGGGCGAATCGGCAGAGCACACTTTTTTGACTTCAGTGACCTGCACCAGGAAACAAGAATGAACGTCCGCGAGCTCCTGCAATCCAAGAAAGAAGCTGTCATCACCATCGACACGGAAGACACGATCGGTGCCGCCGCGCACAAGATGAGCGCGAATAAAATCGCCGCACTGGTAGTGATGAAGGATGATGCCCCGGTCGGCATCATTTCCGAGAAGGACATCGTCCGCAGCCTGGCCGACGATGGTCCGCAGGCTGGCCGACGGGTGATTTCCAGCCTGCCGTCCACCGGTCTGGAAGGCATCGCGCCGGACGCCACGTTGAAGCAGGCCATGTCGCTGATGACCTACTCGCGTCGTCGCCATCTGATGGTCACCGATGGCAACCAGCTGGTCGGCATCCTCAGCCTGGGTGACATCGTGAAGAACCTGCTGGGCGAGCTGGAGCTGGAAAAGGCCGTGCTGCAGGACATCTACATGGCGGCCCACTGAGGCCTGCGCAGTGCGATGAGATGAAGCCGGGCATTGCCCGGCTTCGTCGTTGGTAGCGTCGGGCCATGCCCGGCGAGCGCGTAGCGCAGGAATCAGAAGCTGACCTTCACCGAATCGGCGCTGTAGTTCGCCGGGCCGTGATAGACCACCTCGATGTTGTTGCCATCTGGATCCAGCACGAAGGCGCCGTAGTAGCCGGGATGGTAATGGCGCTCGCCGGGCGCGCCGTTGTCCTTGCCACCCGCCGCCAGCGCAGCGCTGTGGAAGGCATCGACGGTGGCGGTGTCGCGGGCCTGGAAGGCCAGGTGGTGGCGGCCGGTCAACTGGCCGGCAGCGGCCTCGCTGTTGGCACTGGAAATGAACAGTTCGTCGGCCCAGAAGTAGTCATCGCCTTCTCCGGCCACCGGGATGCCGATCGTGTCGAACACCGCCTGGTAGAAGCGGCGGCTGGCGGCCAGATCACGTACGACCAGCTGGATGTGGTCGATCAATCGCCCGCGGTGCAGTTCCATCGTTTCCATACGAACCTCGCAAAAAAGGGGGACGGAGTCGGTAGCGCCGGGCCGTGCCCGGCGAGCGCGCAGCGCGGCCTGCTCAAGGCCGCCGGGCATGGCCCGGCGCTACCGGAATTGTGCCCCTTTCTGGGTCAGGCGTTGGAGATGATCTCGACCCAGTAGCCGTCCGGGTCCTTGATGAAGGCGAGGTTCTTCATGCGGCCGTCGGTCAGGCGCTTCTGGAAGGTCACGCCCAGGTTCTCGAAGCGCTGGCAGGCGGCCTCGATGTCCGGCACCGACACGCAGATGTGGCCGAAGCCGCGCGGGTCGCTGTTGCCGTCGTGGTAGACCGGGCCGTCCTGGTTCTCGGTGCCATGGTTGTGGGTCAGTTCCAGCACGCCCGGCAGCCCGGCCATCCACAGGCGGCGGCTGTCGTCATCTTCCGGCACGGTGGTGCCAGCCGGGACGTAGGCCAGGAAGTACAGGCTGAACTGGGCTTCGGCGAAGTCGCGCTTGTCGATCAGCTGGTAGCCCAGCACGCGGGTGTAGAAGTCCAGCGAGGCGGTGGCGTCCTTGACCCGCAGCATGGTGTGGTTGAAGACGAAACCGGTGGTTTCGGCCGGGGCCTGGGCGGCGACGCCGGGGACATCGCGCAGGGCGGGAATGGTCATGGGGGAGGTCCTTCAGACAGGGCCGTTGCCGGCCGGATGGGTGCCATTCTACGGGGCGGCAGCTGACGGCACCGCGACGTACAATGGCCGGATCGCACCGTTCCGTCCTGATGACCATTGCCCGCCATGTCGCAGCGTGAATGGGTGGCCGCCGCCATCCGCAAGATCGAAGCCGATTTCAACCGTTCCGCCGATACCCACTTGATCCCGCTGGCCTTGCCCGGGTTCGAGGGCATCGAGGTGTACCTGAAGGATGAATCGAGCCATCCCACCGGCAGCCTCAAGCATCGGCTGGCGCGCTCGCTGTTCCTGTATGCGCTGGCCAACGGCTGGCTGCGCGAAGGGCGGCCGGTGATCGAAGCGTCCAGCGGCTCCACCGCCGTGTCCGAGGCCTACTTCGCGCGACTGCTCGGCCTGCCGTTCATCGCGGTGATGCCGGCCACGACGTCGCCGGAAAAGATCGCGGCGATTGAGTTCCACGGCGGCCGCTGCCACCTGGTCGAGCGCGCCTGCGACCTCAACTGCGATTCGGAAAAGCTGGCCCGCGAAACCGGCGGCCACTTCATGGACCAGTTCACCTACGCCGAGCGCGCCACCGACTGGCGGGCCAACAACAACATCGCCGAATCCATCTTCAAGCAGATGGCCGAGGAGCCCAGCCCGATTCCGGACTGGATCGTGTGCAGCCCCGGCACCGGCGGTACGGCCGCAACGCTCGGCCGCTACGTCAGCTATCGCCGGCACGACACCCGCATCCTGTGTGCGGACCCGGAAGTGTCGGTGTTCTTCGACGGCTACCAGGCTGCCCTGGCCGGCGGCAATGAGTGGCGCGGCATGACCTGCAGCGGCGGCTCGAGGGTGGAAGGCATCGGCCGGCCGCGGGTGGAGTCGAGCTTCATTCCGACCAGTGTCGACGCCATGGTGAAGGTGCCAGATGCCCTGAGCCTGGCCGCGATGCGCCACGTCAGCCGCCAGCTGGGGCGCCGCGTCGGTGGCTCCACCGGCACCAATTTCATCGGCGTGCTGCAGGCCGCGCAGTGGATGCGCGAGGCGGGTCGCAAGGGCAGCATCGTCAGCATCCTGTGCGACAGCGGCGATCGCTATGCGCACAGCTATTACGACCCGGCCTGGTATGTGCGGCAGGGCATCGATGTGGACGCGGCCGACGTACAGGTAGCAGCGGCGGCGGCCGGGCAGGGCCTGCCTGGATTGCCGTGGTGCAGCCTGGAAGCGCTGTAAGCCCGTCAGGCATCCGCCGGGCATGGCCCGGCGCTACCAGGACAGGTCGTTAGCGCGGGGCCATGCCCGGCGAGCGCAGCGGCGCATTGGATCGCGCTCAATACCCCGCGGCCATGAAGGCATCCAGTACCGCATCGCGCAGGGCATCGGGCAGGGCCTCGATCTCCACGGCGCGGTCGTCAAGGTGCAGGCGCGGGTCCAGGCTGCTGGCCCGGCCCTGGGCCAGGGCCTGCAGCCACAGCAGCACGCAGATGACGAACTCGCGCTCGTGGCCCAGCCGCACCTGGCTGGCACCGCGTTCGATCACCTCGAACGGATACCATTCCTGCTCGTCGCTGAACCTGCCGCCCTGGTGCTGCAGCGCCTGCAGCTGCTGCAGGTGGCGCGGCGCATCGTCGCCCGCATCGCACAGCGCGGCGATCCAGGCCAGTTCGGTGGGGCTGGCCGACAGCGCCAGCGATGGTGAGCGTACTGCGGATGGAGCTGGAGCCAGACCTTCCATGTGGGGCCTCCTCGACACGTTCCGCTGCGGTCTCCCCCGTGCTGCAAGCTTCAGCCGACGGCCGTAAGGCCGACGTGAACAATGGCCCGCCGCCCCTTGTCTGCCAGCCCGGCAAGCGCCATATCGACTTGGCTGCCCGCGCTGCCGGGCCCGTACTCTGGAGACCTGCCGTGACCGTTGCCAACCCCCTGCTCGATTTTTCCGGCCTGCCGCGCTTCGAGGCGATCCGCCCCGAGCATGTGGCGCCGGCGCTGGACGTGCTGCTGGCGCAGGCCGAGGCGGCGGTCAGCGCTGCCGAGCAGGTGCAGCCGGTCAGCTGGCAGGCCTTCGTTACCCCGCTGGACGATGCCACCGAACGCCTGTGGCGCGCCTGGGGCCTGGTCGGCCACCTGCAGGGCGTGGTCAATACCCCCGAGCTGCGCGAGGCGTACAACAGCAACCTGCCGCGGGTGACCCGCTTCGCCAGTGCGCTGGGCCAGAACCTGGCGTTGTACCGCCAGTACCAGGCCCTGGCGGCCAGCACCGAGGCGGCCGGTTTCGACGAGGCGCGCCGCAAGGTACTGGAAAACACCCTGCGTGATTTCCGCCTGGGCGGTGCCGAACTGGATGCGGACGCGCAGCAGCGTTTCGCGGCGATCAAGGAAGAGCTCTCGGCGCTGTCGGCGAAGTTCTCGCAGAACGTGCTCGATGCCACCGATGCGTGGTCGCTGATCGTCGAAGACCCGGCGCGCCTGGCTGGCGTGCCGGACGACGTGAAGGCTGCTGCACGCGCCGCTGCGGAGAAGGACGGCAAGACGGGCTGGAAGTTGACCCTGCAGATGCCGTGCTACCTGCCGGTGCAGACCTGGGGCGAGGATCGCGACCTGCGCGAGATCCTGTACCGCGCCAGCGCGCAGCGCGCGTCCGAGTTCGGCGACGATGCGCTGGACAACGGCGGCAACATCGATCGCATCCTTGCACTGCGTGCCGAGTTGGCCGCGTTGCTGGGCTTTGATTCCTACGCCGACTATTCGGTAGCCACCAAGATGGCCAAGGACCCCGCCGAAGTGCTGGGCTTCCTGCGTGATCTGGCTGCGCGCGCCAAGCCGTTCGCGGCCAAGGACCGTGCCGAGCTGGAGCAGTTTGCCCGCGAGCATCTCGGTATCGACAGCCTGCAGGCCTGGGATCTGGCGTTCGCCGCCGACCGCCTGAAGCAGGCGCGTTACAGCTACTCCGAGCAGGAAGTGAAGCAGTACTTCACCGAACCCAAGGTGCTGGGCGGCCTGTTCTCGGTGATCGAACAGCTGTACGGCCTGCGCGTGCAGGAAGACAGCGCGCCGGTCTGGCACGAGGACGTACGTTTCTTCCGGCTGGTGGATGCGCAGGACAAGCTGGTGGGCCAGTTCTACCTGGACCTCTACGCGCGCGAAGGCAAGCGCGGTGGTGCGTGGATGGACGATTGCCGCAACCGCCGCGAGCGCGCCGATGGCAGCGTGCAGACGCCGCTGGTGTACCTGGTGTGCAACTTCGGCCGTGGCGCCGACGGCAAGCCGGCGACCTTCAGCCACAACGAAGTGACCACGCTGTTCCATGAAATGGGCCATGGCCTGCATCAGCTGTTGACCCGCATCGGCGAACTGGGCGTGGCCGGCATCAACGGCGTGGAGTGGGATGCGGTGGAGCTGCCGAGCCAGTTCATGGAGAACTTCTGCTGGGAATGGGAGCACCTGCAGGGCATGACCGCGCATGTGGACAGTGGTGAGCCGCTGCCGCGCGCGCTGTACGAGCGCATGCTGGCCGCACGCAATTTCCACAGCGGTATGGCGACCGTACGCCAGCTCGAATTCGGCCTGTTCGACATGCTGCTGCACAGCCAGTTCGAAGCCGCGCAGGACAGCGTGCTGGCACTGCTTGAGCGCGTGCGTGCGGAAGTGGCGGTGAACCATCCGCCGAGCTGGAATCGCTTCCCGCATCAGTTCAGCCACATCTTCGCCGGTGGCTACGCCGCCGGTTACTACAGCTACAAGTGGGCCGAAGTGCTGAGCGCCGATGCGTACGCCGCGTTCGAGGAAGCGCCGCAGGCGCTGGCCGCAACCGGCGCGCGTTTCCGCGACGAGGTGCTGTCGCGTGGCGGCAGTCGTCCGGCCGCCGAGAACTTCAAGGCGTTCCGCGGCCGTGCGCCGCAGATCGATGCGCTGCTGCGGCATTCCGGTATGGCGTAAGCACGCTACCGCCATCCACGCATGGCGTGGATCTACTGGAAATCGATGCGTGATGCCCTGGTAGGTGCCAACCTTGGTTGGCACGGGATCCATGCCAACCAAGGTGGGCATCTACCGGGCGTCGTGGCCCGGGATCACTCGGCGTAGATCATCTTCCGGGTCATGCCGCCGTCGACGATGAAATCCTGGCCGGTGCTGAATCCGGACAACGAGGACAGCAGGTACACCGCCAGCGCGCCGATATCCTGCGGTTGCCCGACCCGACCCACCGGATGCTGGGCATGGTCGCTGGCCGAATACTGCGGCTCGTGCCGGCGCGATGGTGCCTGCCAGGCGTCGGTGCTGATCCACCCGGGGCTGATGCTGTTCACCCGCACCGCCGGTCCGGCACTGATCGCCAGCGCATGGGTGAAGGCCACCAGGCCACCCTTGGCCGCTGCATAGGCCTCGCTGTGCGCTTCGGATTGCCAGGCACGCGTCGAGGCGATGTTGATGATCGCGCCTGCACTACTGGCCGACAGCGCCGGCAGTGCATGCTTGCTGCACAGGAACGCACCATGCAGCGACGAAAGACGGCGCTGCCATTCTTCCCAGTCCATGTCCTGCAGCAGGGTGCCGTGCGGCCCGGCGATGCCGGCATTGTTGACCAGGCCGTCGATGCGGCCGAAGCGTTGCAGGGCCACCGCGATGAAGTCGCGCACGCTGCTTTCGTCGGTGATGTCCAGCCGCTGGAACGCGGCATCATCGCCGCGCTGCCATTCGGCGAGGCAGGCCTGGCCCACCTCCACATCCAGATCGCCGATCAGCACCCGGCCGCCGGCCCCGAGCACCGCCTGGGCGATGCCGCGGCCGATGCCATTGGCACCGCCGGTGACCAGCACGACCCTGCCGTGCAGCGGCGCAACCGGCCAGGTGGCAATCGGCGGTACCGTGCTCATGACAGGTCTTCACCGCGCAGGCGGCGATGCCAGCCCTCAACACCGATCCGGTCCAGGGTCTGGATGTTGCGCTCGACGATCACATCAGGGTCCGGGTAGACATCCACCGCGCGTGCCACGCTGTCTTCGCGCAGCAGGTGCAGGGTGGGGAAGGGCGCGCGGTTGGTGTAGTTGCTGGCGTCATCGGCGGCGACGCCATCGAACTGGTAGTCCGGGTGGAAGCTGGCCACCTGCAGGATGCCCTGCAGGTCCAGCGCCTCGATCGCCGCATCGGCGTTGTCGAGGAAGTCGTTGTAGTCGAGGAAGTCGGTCAGCACCTGCGGGTGCACGATCAGGGTGGTATCGATCTGCTCGGCCGGCGTGTCGCGCAGCAGCACCAGTTCTTCGGCCAGTTCTTCCACCAGGGCTTCCGGTGTGGTCGCGTCGCTCAGCACGATGCGGACCTGGTCCTTCACGTACACCGCCTTGGCGAACGGGCACAGGTTCAGGCCGATGACGATGCGCTCCAGCCACAGGCGGGTGGCGGCGATCGGGTCATCGGTGGGCAGTGGGGTGTCGGTCATGGCGGGCGCATCGGCTGGCGGGGTGGTCATTGTAGGCGCGCTGGTACGGGGGCGTTGTTCACTGTGCAGGAACTGGACAACGGCGATGCTGGAAATTCCCATCGATTCAATCCCTTGCCGATATCACGCCAATGGCCGATTGCCGACGCTGCGGGCCAGGCGTGCAATGGCGGCACGACACAGGAGGACTTCACATGACTGCATCTTCCCCATGGCTGCCGGACGCACTCTGGTCAGGCGCCTTCTTCGACGGCCAATGGAGCGCTGCCGCGCAGCGCCAGCCGGTGATCGAGCCCGCCACCGGGCAGTCGCTTGGTGAGATCGGCCTGGCCGACGCGGCGCAGGTCGCGCGCTCTGCAGCCGCTGCGGCGCAGGCACAACAGGCATGGGCGGCGGCGCCGTACGAACAGCGCGCCGAGGTGCTGCGCAGGGCTGCGCGCCTGGCCGAAGACAACATCGATACGCTGGTCGACTGGCTGGTCCGCGAAAGCGGCTCCACGCGCCTGAAGGCCGGGTTCGAGGCCAAAGTGACCATCAAGGCGCTGCATGAGGCCGCTGCACTGCCCTCGCGCAGCGTGGGTGAGATCCTGCCGTCCGAGCCCGGGCGACTGAACCTGGCGCGGCGCCGTCCGCTGGGTGTGGTGGGGGTGATCTCACCGTTCAATTTCCCGCTGTACCTGGCGATGCGCGCGGTGGCCCCGGCCATCGCTCTCGGCAATGCCGTGGTGCTCAAGCCCGACCCGCGCACGGCGGTGTGCGGTGGTGCGGTGATCGCGCGCCTGTTCGAGCAGGCCGGTCTTCCGCAGGGTGTGCTGCACATGTTGCCCGGCGACGGTGCCGCCGGTGCCGCGCTGACCAGTGATCCGCATGTGGCGATGATCCAGTTCACCGGCTCGACGGCGGCGGGACGCAAGGTCGGCGAAGCCGCCGGCAAGCACCTGAAAAAAGTGTCGCTGGAGCTGGGCGGCAAGAACGCGTTGATCATCCTCGACGATGCCGATCTCGATCTGGCCGTGGCCAATACCGCGTGGGGCGTGTACCTGCACCAGGGCCAGATCTGCATGGCGACCGGCCGCGTGCTGGTGCACCGGAAGATCCACGACGCGTTCCTGCAGAAGCTGGTGGCCAAGGCGAAGTCGCTGAAGGTGGGCGACCCGGCACGCGAGGACGTCGCGCTGGGGCCATTGATCAATGCCGCGCAGCGCGACCATGCGGTGCGCGTGGTCGACGACGCGGTGAAGGCGGGTGCGTCCCTTGAAACCGGCGGCACCCATCAGGATCTGTTCTTCGCACCGACCGTGCTCGGCAACGTCAGCGCCGACAATCCGGCGTTCAACGAAGAGATCTTCGCGCCGGTGGCGGTGGTGGTGCCGTTCGATGACGACGACGAAGCCGTGCGCCTGGCCAATGACAGCGAGTTCGGCCTGTCGATGGCGATCGTCTCCCGCAATGTCGGCCGCGCGCTGAAGCTGGGCGAGCGCCTGCGTACCGGGCTGCTGCACATCAACGACCAGACCGTGAACGACGAGGTCATCAATCCCTTCGGCGGGGTCGGCGCGTCCGGCAACGGCACCAGCATCGGCGGCCCGGCCAACGTGGAGGAATTCACCCAGTGGCAATGGATGACGGTCAAGGGCGAAGCCCCGGCCTATCCCATCTGATCGAGGAGAACGCAACGATGAGCAGCAACAGTGGATCGCGTGACATCACCGCCGCCGTGGTGCGCGGCAAGGAACAGCCCTTCGTCATCGAGCAGGCGCGCCTGCGCGGCCCGCAGGACGACGAAGTGCTGGTGAAGATCGTGGCGACCGGCCTGTGCCACACCGACCTGATCGTGCGTGACCAGTACTATCCAGTGCCGCTGCCGGCGGTGCTGGGCCATGAGGGCGCAGGCATCGTCGAGGCGGTCGGCCCCAACGTGCGTGAACTGAAGGCCGGCGACCACGTCGTGCTGACCTACGGTCAATGCGGCCACTGCAATCCCTGCCGGGGTGGACATGGTGCGTACTGCCGCGATTTCTTCGCGCTGAACTTCGGTGGCGACGACGGCCACGGCCATACCGCCATCACCGATGCACAGGGCCAGCCGCTGCACGATCACTTCTTCGCACAGTCGTCGTTTGCCACGTTTGCGTTGGCGCGCGAGATCAACGCGATCAAGGTGCCTGAGGATGCGCCGCTGGAGCTGCTCGGCCCACTGGGCTGCGGCATCCAGACCGGTGCCGGTGCGGTGCTCAACTCGCTGCAGGTGCGATCGGGCAGCAGCTTCGCCAGCTATGGCGCCGGTGCGGTCGGCCTGAGCGCGGTGATGGCGGCCAAGGTCGCCGGTGCCACCACCATCATCGCCATCGACGTGGTGCCCTCGCGGTTGCAGCTGGCCATGGAGCTGGGTGCCACCCACGTGGTCAACAGCCGCGAGACCGACGTGATCGAGGCCGTCCGTGCGATCACCGGTGGCGGTGCCGATTTCGCGCTGGAATCCACCGGTCGTCCGGAAGTGCTGTCGGCCGGCATCGAAGCCTTGGCCGGGCTGGGCATGATGGGCGTGGTCGGTGCGCCGAAGCTGGGCACGACCGCCAGCTTCGATGTGAACAACCTGCTGCTGGGTGGTCGCAGCATCCGCGGCATCGTCGAGGGCGACAGCGTGCCGCAGGTGTTCATTCCGCAGTTGGTGACACTGTATCAGCAGGGGCGCTTCCCGTTCGACCGGCTGGTGAAGTTCTATCCGCTGGAGCAGATCAACCAGGCGGCCGAGGACAGTACGCGGGGCATCACGCTGAAGCCGATCCTGCGGATCGCGGCGTGAGGTGAGGGTGGGGAGGGTTTGCAGGGCTGCGCCCTGCACCCGCCGAATCACCGGCAACGGAAAATGCGGGCATTCCGTGGGTTGGCGGGGTGGGTCCGGTTGCGGGGGGCGCCGTAAATACGTCCCTGTAGGCTTGGCCGCGGCATCCATGCCGCGGACACCCCCGCAACCGGACCCACCCCGCCTTCGACAGGTTCCCGCTGCTGTTGGTAGGTGTCGACCTTGGTCGACACATGAATGCCTGACGGAGACGGAAACGCACTTTCTCGGCATGGCGCGTCGTGGAAGTAGATCCACGCCATGCGTGGATGAATGCCGGACGGAAACGGAAACGTACTTCCGCGTCATGGTGCGGCACTGGGGTGGCCGCTTTTTGCTCCCAGTAGATCCACGCCATGCGTGGATGAATGCCGGACGAAAACGGAAACGCTCCGTTGTTGGGATGTAACGCGGGCGTGGCGTGTGTGGGTGTACGCTGCGTGCATGATGGCCACGACAGTCGGGCAACAGCAATTGGTGGCGGCGCGTGCCGCGTTTGCCGAGGGCGACGTGCAGTCGCTGGCGATGCTGCCCTTGCCGTTGCAGCAGTCCTGGCAACGCTCGCATGCGGCCGGTGTGCGCCCCGGGCAGGAGCCGTATTACCCGCCGTTGCAGGGCAACGGCCTTCGCTTGGAGTCCCGCGACGACCGCCGCCTGGCGCGTTGCGTGCAGCCCGAGCTGGAGCAGTTGTGGTCCGCGTTCGGTGCGCGGGGATGGACGATGTTCTGCGCCAACCGTGAGGGCATGGTGATCGTGCATCGCGCCCATGGCCTGGAAGATGCGCCGCTGCTGCGGCCGATCCAGGTGGGCCGGCGGCTGGGCGAGGCCGAGATCGGCACCACCGCGCCTGCGGTCAGCCTGGCCGACGACCTGCCCGCCCTGGTACGCGGCAACGAACACTATCTGCAGCGGTTCGCCCCCGTGTTCTGCCTGAGTGAGCCGCTGCATGACCTGCAGGGGCAGGTCTGCGGTGCGATCGACATCACCGGGTTGGGGGAACGCGATCCGGCATTGCTGCAGGGTTATTTCCGGCAGGCAGCGCTGGCCATCGAGAACCGCTTGATGCACACGCTCAGCGATGTGCATCTGCTGGCGGTGCAGCATGATCCGCGCTGGCTGGCGTCACCGCTGCAGGGCCTGCTGGCGGTGCAGGAAGATGGCCAGTTGCTTGCCGCCAACCGCGTCGCCCGGCGTCTGCTTGGCCTGCCACGGCGCGGGCCGCTGCCGTTGCTCTCGCTGGAAACGGTGTTTGCCGGCGCCAGCACCGCACAGCGACGCCGACTGCTGCAGCCTGGTCCTGCGCATCGGGTGCGGTTGGGCGAAGGCAGCGCGGTCCATCTGCAGCATCTGCAGGCACCGCGCGCCGCACGGACGCGCTCGCCGGCCATGGCCGCGGCGCCCGTGCAGGCGACGCCACTGCGTGACCAGCAGCGCGATGCAGCGCGACGCGCCGCACGTGCCGCGGACGGCAACCTCAGCCTCGCTGCACGCCAGCTCGGAATCTCGCGGACAACGCTGTACAGACTGCTGCGCGAGTGAGGCCGGCAACCGGGGCCGGCGCTACACCCAGGCGTCGATCAATCGCGGAAGTTGTTGAACTGCAGCGGCAGTTCGAACTTGCCGGCCTTCAGCACGGCGATGGCGTCCTGCAGGTCGTCGCGCTTCTTGCCCATCACCCGCAGCTTGTCGCCGTTGATCTGGGTTTCCACCTTCAGCTTGGCTTCCTTCAGCGCCGCAGCGATCTTCTTGGCGATCTTCTGCTCGATGCCCTGCTTGACGGTGATCTTCTGCCGGGCCTGCGCCAGGTTGGTTTCCACGTCGCCATATTCCAGGCTGAGCACGTCGATGCTGCGGGCGGCCAGGCGTGCGCGCAGGATGTCGTTCATCTGCTTGAGCTGGAACTCGCTCGGCGCGGACTGGGTGATCACTTCACCGTCGCGCTCGAACCTGGCGTCCACGCCCTTGAAGTCGAAGCGGGTGGCAAGCTCGCGGTTGGCCTGGTCGAGCGCATTGGTCAGTTCGTGGGTGTCGACTTCGGACACAACGTCGAAGGAAGGCATGGGCGTTACTCCGCAGAAATCAGTGGCGCTCATTCTATCGCGTGGGCCTGGGTGCCCGCTTTCTGTAGCCGGGCCCATGCCGTTGCTGTCGCTTTTCTGTAGAGCCGAGCCCATGCTCGGCTGCGTTGTGAAGAGCAGCCGAGCACGGGCTCGGCTCTACAGGACCGCCAGCCGAGCATGGGCTTGTATGTTCCTCCCGGCTCCTACGAGGTATGTAGGAGCCAGGGTGGAGGGACCGTCAACATGATATCTGCGGGTAGCAGCCGACAGACGAGCCGAGCGATCCCCATCCCGCACCTTAACGTCG
>NZ_JBSPUD010000026.1:0-59979 GCF_056861525.1 Stenotrophomonas sp. 82F1 | reverse complement strand
TCCCTCGCGTGCCTCGCACCCCCCCCCCCCCCCCCCGGGGGGGGGGGGCCCCCCCCCCCCCCCCCCCCCCCCCCCCCCCCCCCCCCCCCCCCCCGACCCGGGACAGATCTCTGCGGCGTTCCACCACGTAAGAGAGAAGAGAAAGCAACAGCGGGTCGCGGCGCTCGCACGTTCTGCTCTCTGTGGTGCCGGCCGCTGGCCGGCAACCCCGTCACCGTTGATCGACGCCTATGCCCAGGCCTTCGGCCGGGCCCACAGCCAGGCTGCAGACACCGCCAGCAGCAGCAACGGCAACCACGCCAGGTGCTGGGCGCCGCTGGCCTGCAGCATCAGGCCGCCGCCCACACCGCCGGCGGCGATGGCCAGGTTCCAACCGGTTACCAGCATCGATTGCGCGAGGTCGGCAGCGGCGCCGGCACGGCGGGCCAGTGCGGTCTGGAACAGGGTTGGCACGGCACCGAACGCGACGCCCCACAGGATCGTCACCAGCAGCAGCACGGCCGGTACGCCCGGCCACAGCAGCAGCGAAACCACTGCCATCACGAAGCCGAGCACGCTGGCCCATACCAGCGCACGCAGATGGCGGTCCACGCCCCAGCCGGCAATGGCGATGCCCACGATCGCGGCGATGCCGAACGCCAGCAGCAGCCGGTCCAGCCAGCCGCCCGCGCCCGCCTGCACCGCCAATGGCTCGATGTAGGTGTACAGCACGTTGTGCGCCAGCACGTACAGCACCATCACCAGCAGCGTGCTGCGGATGCCGGGCATGCGCCAGACCGAACCCAGCGACATGCGCCGGCCTGCGCCGGCCGCCGGCAATGCGGGCAGCGCCCAGCGCGCGTAGCCGAGCAGCAGCACCGCCAGCACGCTCATCAACGCGAACGCCCAGCGCCAGCCGATCTGCTGGCCCAGCAACGTGCCGGCCGGCACCCCCAGCGACAACGCCAGCGGCGAGCCGATCATCGCCACCGCGATCGCCCTGCCCTGCAGTTCCGGCACCACCATGCGCGCGGCATAGCCGGCCACCAGCGACCACAGCAGGCCCGCGCCCACACCGGCCAGGAAGCGCGCCACCAGGGTCAGCATGTAGTCGTGGCTGAGCGCGGTCACGGTGTTGACCACCATGAAGCCGGCAATCGCCGCCAGCAGCAGCGGACGACGCGGCAGGCGCTGGGTGAGCGCGGTCATCGGCAACGCAGCCAGCAGCGAGCCCAGTGCGTACACGCTCACCAGCTGCCCTGCCGCCGCGTCGCTGACGCCGAGACTGTCGCCCATCGGCCGCAGCACGCCGGCGGGCAGCGTTTCGGTCAACAGGGTGATGAAGCCACCACCGGCCAAGGCCAGCAGACCACGCCACGGCAGGCGCGTTGCCTCACCGGCCGGTGCCCCGGCGTCGATCGCGTGGCCGCTCATCGCGCCGTCTCCAGATCGGCGTATACCGCATCGCGCAGTTCATCCACGAACGCGCCGTGCATGCCTTCGTACAGCGTGTTGGTCAGCGCGACCACGCTCAGGCCGCGCGCCGGATCGACGAACCAGCTGTGGCCGTAAGCACCGCCCCAGCGCCATGTGCCCACGGTCTGTGGTGTGCCGCTGGCTGCGGCATCACGCAGCACGGCAAAACCCAGGCCGAAGCCCCAACCGGGCGGATCGATCGGTCCCAGCTCGCCCAACTGAGGCATTCCCATCTGCGACATCAGACTGTGCGGCAGCAACTGTGAGACACGCGAATCGCGCAGTGCCTCCAGCACGGTCATCACCTCGTCAGCGGTGCCCACCAGCCCTGCGCCGGCCGACGGATAACGGTGCGGATCGGTCGCACGTGCCAGGCTGTATTCGATACCTACCGAGCCCTCGAAGGCAGGCACCACCTCGCCCTCCTGCAAGCGATGCGGCTGCGGCAGGTCACTGACATACGGCGTCGCCAGGCGGCCACCGTCGCTGGTGGCAAACGCGGTATCGCGCAGGCCCAGCGGCTGCACCAGCAGCCGGTCGAACAACGCCTGCAACGTCTCGCCTGTCGCTGCTTCAGCCACCGCGCCAGCCACGTCCACGCCCAGCGAGTACAGCCACTGGCTGCCCGGTGCGAACAGCAGCGGCGCCTGCGCGATGCGCTGCACGTTCTGCTGCAGCGTCACCGCGTTCGCGTCCATGCCATCGCTCACGCCCGCCTGCGCATAAGGCCCCTCGGCATCGGCTTCCAGGAAGCGGTAGCCCAGCCCACTGCTGTGGCTGAGCAGCTGGCGCAGGCTGATCGATGGCCGGCTGCCGTCGGCCAGTGCCGGGCGGAACGCCGGCAACCAGCGCTGCACCGGCGTATCCAGGTCGAGCACGCCCTCGGCTACCAGCCGCAGGATCACCGTGGTCAGCAGCGGCTTGCTCACCGAAGCCAGCCGGAACAGCTGGTCGCGGCGCATCGGTGTATTCGATTCACGATCGGCCAGGCCACTGGCGCTGGCATGGCGAAGCACGCCGTGTTCGCGCACCAGTACCACCGCACCGACCAGGCGCTGCGGATGCACGGCCTGCAGCAGCGCGCTCACCGCGGGCAATGCCGGTGCAGTTTCAACAGGAAGGGCGAGTGTCATCGGGGTGATCCGTGGGGAGAGGCCCGCCACGGTAGGCAGCTTCGGCGCCCGCAAAAAGCGGGGCCGGGCTCCGCGCATCATGGACCACGCGGTCCGTAATCGGCATGATGCCCGGAACCATTGGGCCGCAACGACCCGCCGAGCACCCGCACCGCACTGTTGCACCGGCTGCGTCATCGCGCATGCCGACCGCCGCCTACCCTGCCCTCTTTCGCTGCGACCTTCCCCATGTCCGTCCTCGACAACCTGGCCAACCTGCAGACCTTCGTCCACGCCGCGGACACCCGCAGCTTCGTCGACACCGGTCGCGTGCAGGGCATCTCCGCCTCGGCCGCCGGCAAGTGCGTGGCCCGGCTGGAACACGCACTCGGCGTGCGACTGTTCCATCGCAGCACGCGCAGCATCACCCTCACCGCCGAGGGCCAGCTGTTCCTGGCGCGTTGCCGGCGCATCCTCGACGAGCGCGACGCCGCACGTACCGAACTGGCCCAGCAGCATGCAACCCCCAGCGGCACCCTGCGCATCAGCCTGCCGCTGGTGGGCGACCTCACCCTGCCGTTGATGGCCGAGTTCATGGCCGCCTATCCCGACATCCGCCTGGAGCTGGATTTCTCCGATCGACTGGTCGACGTCATCGAGGAAGGCTTCGACGCCGTGCTGCGCGTTGGCGAGCCCAGCGACTCACGCCTCACCGCGCGCCGCCTTGGTGTGTTCCCCCGCCGTGTGGTTGCATCGCCGGCGTACCTGCAACGGCATGGCATTCCACGCACGCCGGGCGACCTGCTGCAGCACCGCCTGCTGCATTACCGCTTCCCCAGCAGCGGCAAACTCGAACCGTGGCCGATCCTTTGGCCCGAGGGAGAAACGGCGCAGGAACTGCCGGTGCACCTGGTGGCCAACACCATCGAGGCGCGGGTGGCACTGGCACTGCGCGACGGTGGCCTGGCGTTCTTGCCGGTGCATTCGGTACGCGATGCGCTCGCTGACGGCCGGCTGGTCACGGTGCTTGATGAGCACGTGCATTCCTGCGGCACGTTCCACCTGTTGTGGCCCTCCGGCCGCCACGTGCTGCCGAAGCTGCGGGTGTTCATCGAATTCGTCGGCGCACGGCTGGATACGGTGCCGTAACGCAGCGCAGTGGCCGCGACCATTCAGCTCACGGCGCTATACTGCGCACTCATTCCTGCAAGAGGCTCGCGACCAATGCGCCAGTGATGCCGCCGTCTTCGCACTAGACGGCCCGACTCTTCCCGCCCCTGCGCGCAGGGGAGAACCAGGCATCCATGGAGGTCGCATGACTTCGCATTCCCTCACGCTCGATCGCGTGTCGTATCGGTTGGCCGATGGCCGACCGCTGTTTTCCAATCTGTCCTTTTCCTTCGAACCGGTGGCCACCGGCCTGGTCGGCGCCAACGGCGTGGGCAAGAGCGTGCTCGCGCGCCTGCTCGCTGGCCAGCTGTCGCCCGACGAGGGTCAGGTGCACCGCAGTGGCCAGGTATTCCTGTTGCCTACGCCCGGCTATCCGCCACGTGGCACGGTCGCCGAACTGGCCGGCGTGGGCGCCGAACTGGCGGCGCTGGCGCGCATCGAAGCGGGCAGCGTCGATGCAGCGGACTTCACCTGCATCGGCGACCGCTGGAACCTGCGCGAACGCCTGCAGCAGCAGTGGCAGACACTGCAGCTGCCGGCCGACCTTGATCCCGCGCAACCCGCCGCGCGGCTCAGTGGTGGCCAGGCGATGCAGGTCGCCCTGTCTGGCGCGTGGGCCAGCGGCGCAGACTGGCTGATCCTCGACGAACCGAGCAATCACCTCGATGCCCATCACCGCCGCCAACTGTATGCACAGCTGCAGCGATGGCAGGGCGGACTGCTGGCGATCAGCCATGACCGCGCCCTGCTCTCGCAGATGACGCAGATCGTCGAACTGGATGCGCAGGGCCTGCATCGTTATGGCGGGCCATGGCAGCACTATGCCGACACGCGTGCCGCCGAACGCGAGGCCGCCGCCGCCCAGCTTGACCACGTCCGCGCCCAGCACCGGCAGCAGCAACGCAGCGCGCGCGAGCAGCACGAGCGCCAGCAGCAGCGCCAGGCACGCGGCAACCGCGAGGCGCGCGAGGCCAACCAGGCACCGATCCTGCTCGGTCGGCAGAAGCAGCGCGCCGAAGCCAGCCACGGGCGCGCGCAGCAGATCCAGAGCGATCGCCTGCAGGCCAGCGCCGCGCAGGTACGCGCCGCCGCAGCAGCGGTGCACGTGGCGCCGGAACTGGCGTTGTTCAGTGGCGAAGGCGAGCGTGGCCAAGCCCGTTTGCTGCAGGCGCATGAGCTGGTGCTGCCGCGCGGCTGTCGTGCGCCACTGCAGCTGGAGATCCGTCGTGGCCAGCGCATTGCCGTGGTCGGCGACAACGGCAGCGGCAAGTCGACGCTGTTGCGCGTGCTGGCCGGTGAGCTGGCCGCAGACAGCGGGCAGGTGCAACGGCACGCGCCCTTGGCCCTGCTCGACCAGCAGCTGCTGAATCTGCGCAGCGAAGAGAGCATTCTCGACGCGGTGCAGGCCGCCCATCCCACGGCCGATCCGGCTGAGCTGCGCACACGGTTGGCGTTGCTGGGCCTGGATGCGCAGCGCATCCAGCGCCCGGCCAGCAGCCTCAGCGATGGCGAGCGGGTGAAAGGTGCGCTGGCCAGCGTGCTGTATGCCGATCCTGCCCCGCAGCTGTTGTTGCTGGACGAGCCGGGCAATGCGCTGGACCTGGCCGCGCTGCAGGCGCTGGAAGATCTGCTGGCGGCATGGCCGGGGGCGTTGCTGATGGTCAGCCATGACGCGCACCTGCTGCAGGCCCTGCGGCCAACGCAGGTGCTGCAGGTGAGTGAAGCAGGTTGGCAGTGGCGCGATGACCTGTAGAGCCGAGCCCATGCTCGGCTCCTGCCGGCTGGCATCCACGCATGGCGTGGATCTACTGCCTGGCAATGCGTCCACGTCCATCGGAAGCGATGCGTTGTAGAGCCGAGCCCATGCTCGGCTCCCGCCGGCTGGCATCCACGCATGGCGTGGATCTACTGCCAGCCGAGCATTCATCCACGCATGGCGTGGATCTACTCATCCACGTTTCCACACTGGGAACGTCTGCGGCATCTGCTGCCACAGCAGGGGCCCGGCCTGCAGCTCGTCGTCGTTGAGCAGGCATGCGTCCAGCGCATTCCGCACCACGCGCTCATCCATGTGTACGCCGATCACCACCAGTTCCTGCCGGCGGTCACCCCACAGCGGGTGCCATAGGCGCGCCATCGCCGCGTGCGCGGCCGCGTCCGGGAATTCCTGTGCATCGGGCAGCGGCGCGCTCCAGCAGTCAGCCTGCTGCCGGGCCCAGCCCAGATCGCTGTAGGGCAGTGGCGTCGGTGGCAGCAGCGGCGTGGTGTCCTCCTGGCCGGCGCGCACACGCTCGCGCGCCGCATACCAGAAGCCCGCCGCCTGCGTGCGCGTGGCCGCGCCCACACTGTTCAACTCACCCACCCAATCCATGCGGTTGGCCAGCCAGAACCAGCCCTTGCTGCGGATCACCCCGGGCATGCCGTGCTGCAACGTGCGCGCGAAGCGGGCCGGGTGGAACGGCCGTCGCGAGCGGTAGACGAAGCTGGCAATGCCGTATTCCTCGGTTTCCGGTGTGTGCTCGCCGCGCAGCTCCTTCACCCAGCCGGGAGCCTGCTGCGCACGATCGAAATCGAAGCGACCGGTATCCAGCAGCTCGGCAAGCGGCACGTCGCCGAAGCGGGACAGCAGCAGCTTCGCGTCACGGTTCAAGCCGCGCAGCACCGCCAGCGTGTCCTGCAGCAGCTCCTCTTCCACCTGGTCCACCTTGCTGACCACGATCACGTTGGCAAACTCCACCTGCTCGCACAGCAGGTCGACCACGCCGCGGTCGTCGTCCGGCCCTGCCTGCTGGCCACGCTCGGCCAAGCGCAGCGTCGACTCGAAATCGGCCAGGAAGGCGCTGCCATCCACCACCGTCACCATCGTGTCCAGCCGCGCGATATCGCTCAGGCTGAAACCGTGCTCATCGCGTACCGCGAAGGTGGCCGCTACCGGCATCGGCTCGCCGATCCCGGTCGATTCGATCAGCAGGTAGTCGTAGCGGCCACTGTCAGCCAGGCGCCGGACCTCTTGCAGCAGATCATCGCGCAGCGTGCAGCAGATGCAGCCGTTGCTGAACTCCACCAGCGTCTCTTCGGTGCGACGCAGCTCCGCGCCGCCATCGCGTACCAGCTGCGCATCGATGTTGACCTCGCTCATGTCGTTGACGATCACCGCCACCCGCAGGCCATCGCGGTTGCGCAGGATCTGGTTGAGCAGGGTGGTCTTGCCGGCCCCAAGGAAGCCGGAGAGCACGGTGACCGGAAGGCGACGGTCGGCGCGGGAAACAGTGTTCATGTCGGAGCGGGTTGGCTGCGGAACGGAAATGTTACTGTATAACAATTGCCGCGCAAGGAACCTCCCCACATGAAGTCGCCCTCCGCCGCCCTGCTTGATGCCGGTGCCGTCGCCCTGTCCAGCCTGTGCCTGCTGCATTGCCTGGCACTGCCCCTGCTGGCGGCCGCGCTGCCGCTGTTCGGCGTCTGGGCCGAAGCGGAATGGGTGCACTTGGTCTTCGTGGCCATCGCGCTGCCGCTGACCGGCTTCGCCCTGTGGCGGGCCGAACGCCGCCATCCCCTGCCTGCGCTGGCGTGGCTGAGCGCCGGTATCGGCCTGGCCCTGCTGATGGCCGGCGCGCTGGCGCTGCCCTCGCACGCGTGGGAGACCCCGCTGACGGTCACCGGCAGCCTGCTGCTGGCCGCCACGCACCTGGGGACCGCGCGGCCCCGCCACCGCTAACGCCGCAGGGGTGGTGCCGGCCGCTGGCCGGCAACCTCATGACCTGCGGAAGTCGTCTGCAGTTGCCGGCCAGCGGCCGGCACTACCTGGCTATTTGCCGTAACGCCGCAGCAGCTCCACCAGCACCTCGGCTTCGGCCGCCCGCTGGGCCGGGTCTTCCGCGCCCACCACGTGTTCCTGCAGGTGCTCGTGCAGCAGTTCCATCAACAGGCTGTGGGCAGCGCCACGCACGGCCGCCACCTGCACCAGCACGTCGGCGCAGTCGCCTGCCTCGCTTTCTGGCGTGCTCAACGCCTGCTCCAACGCCGCCACCTGGCCGCCGATGCGACGGACCCGGGTCAGCAGCTGCTTTCGATTCCTGTGTACATGCGCCATGACCGGATCATATACCCTATGGGGGTATCCATCCATCACCGCCCCCATGCACCTGGACGCCCTCGCCGCCGCCCGCCGCCACGAACACCGCTTCGACGACGGTAACCCGCTGGCCGAACGCAATACCCGTCGCGCGATGTGGCTCACCGTCAGCATGATGCTGGTCGAGATCCTCGGTGGCTGGTGGTTCAATTCCATGGCCGTGCTCGCCGACGGCTGGCACATGAGCTCGCACGCGCTGGCGCTGGGCCTTTCGGTGTTCGCCTACCGCTGTGCACGGCGCTACGCACACGATCCGCGCTTTGCGTTCGGCACCTGGAAGATCGAGATCCTGGCCGGCTACACCAGCGCCATCGCCCTGCTCGGCGTCGCCGCGCTGATGGCCGTGCAATCGCTGGAACGCCTGTGGGTGCCCGCGCCCATCCACTACAACGAAGCCATCGCCATCGCCGCCGTTGGTCTGGGCGTGAACCTGTTCTGCGCATGGTGGCTGCACGACAGCCCCGGCCACGTCCACCACCATCATGGCCACGGACACGATCATGGCGATCATCATGGGCATGACCACGATCACGGCCATTCCCACGGGCACGATCTCAACCTGCGTTCGGCCTACGTGCACGTGCTGGCCGACGCCGCCACCTCGGTGCTGGCCATCGTCGCCCTGCTCGGCGGCAAGCTGCTCGGCCTGACCTGGCTGGACCCGGTGATGGGCCTGGTCGGCGCGGTGCTGGTCACCGTGTGGGCGATCGGTCTGCTGCGCGACAGCGGCCGCATCCTGCTCGACGCGCAGATGGACGCGCCAGTGGTAGCCGAGGTGCGCGAGGTGATCGAACAGGGCCCGTGGCCGGCACGCCTGGCCGACCTGCATGTGTGGCAGGTGGGGCGCGGCAAGTACGCCGTCGCCGCCAGCGTGGTCACCAGTGACGCCACCCTCGATCCGGACACCGTGCGCCAGGCGCTGGCGATCCACGAAGAACTGGTGCACGTCACCGTGGAGATCCACCGCTGCGCGTGACCCCGGCGCGCCGCGGTTCTTGCCGAAAATCTGTACCGGGCGCCACCGCGTGCTGCCTACACTGGCCGCACCTGCTCCGTCGGGACATCCCATGCGCGCGCTCCGCCTGCTGCTGCCCGGTGCCCTCCTGCTGCTGGTGGCCTGTTCCGGCGACACCCAGCTGCCGTTCTCTTCCGACCCGATGCTCGGCTGCTTCGCCACCAGCCCGCGCAAGTCCGCCGAGTTCCGCATCGAAAAGGAAGGAAGCCAGTACTTCGTGTCCTTCGAGCGCGACGGCCAATGGCAGCGCGAACCCAATGCGCTGTACAAGGCCAGCCGCAGCGACATCCAGCAGTACTTCCGCGACGACGCCGACCAGATCGACAGCGCGCTGATCCGCATGGCCGGCGGCTTCGGCATCTTCCACGTCAAGGACGGCGCCACGTTGAAGGCGCGGGCACGCGACAGCGATTACATGGCGCTGCTGTTGATCGGGGCGGGGCCGGTGTATGCGGTGAAGTGTCAGTAGCGGCCAGATTGCAATTCTTCCCATGGCCCCAGCGATGCCGCTGGCACACGCTGCCGGTTTCGAGGAGGAATACCGATGACCGTTCTTCTCCTGCTGGCCGCGATCGTTGCAAAGACCCAGGGTGCTTATGACGAGGTGCGTGAGACCGATGACGGCGACGTCGTGGTGATGCGCACCTTCGACTGGGAAATCGAAGGGGAACGCGCCAAGCGTGTAACGGTGCATTGGTTGCTGCAGGAAGACGGCAGCATGCGCTACGACTTCGACCGGCAGCCAGCCGCCACCCAGGATGCCCATCGCCGTTCGTGCGCGTTGCAGGGCATGCAGCCCTCACGAGGCGTCGGCAGGATCTCAGGAGAAGGAACCATCCACGGATTCAGCTGCACCGACCTGCGGTAGCGCCGCACCCATGTCCGGCTCGGCTGCACAGCGCCTGCGGTACCATGCCCTCCCCCGAACCACCCCTGTACCCAACGTGCCCCATTACACCGGCCCCCTGCTGACCCGCGACAGTGCTGAAACCCTGCGCCGTGCCCACGACAAGGGCGCCACCGAATGGCAGGGCTCGCTCGACCTGGGGCGCAGTGAAGCGGCTGTACAACTGGACGCCGAGGGTTTCACCTTCCGTGGCCAGCACTACCCGTGGCCGGGCAAGCTGAAGGACCGCACCCTGTACTACTGGGATGGCGAGGAGTTCTCCGCCATCTCCCGCTTCAGCGGCTCGCTGATCAAGCTGGTGCCGACCGAGTGGGGCGCGCCGACCTTCGAGATCGACGGCATCAAGATGCTGCCGACCTCGAAGCTGTCGCCGTTCGAGGACGCGCGCCGCAAGGTCGAGCTGGTCGCCCCCGCAGGCAAGATCATCCTCGATACCTGCGGTGGCCTGGGCTACTTCGCCGCCTGCGCGCTGGAGGCCGGCGTCGGCCAGATCCGCTCGTTCGAAAAGAACGCCGACGTGATGTGGCTGCGTACGCTCAACCCGTGGTCGCCCGATCCTGATTCAGCCGCCGCTGGCGGTCGCCTGCACTTCAGCCACGGCGACGTATCGCAGCAGATCGAACAGGTGGCCAGCAACAGCGTCGATGCGATCCTGCATGACCCGCCGCGCTTCGGCATCGCCGGCGAACTCTACTCGCAGGTGTTCTACGACCACCTCGCCCGCGTCATCCGCAAGGGCGGTCGCCTGTTCCACTACACCGGCGCGCCGAACAAACTGACCAGCGGCCGCGACGTGCCGCGCGAAGTGGCCAAGCGCCTGGAAAAGGCAGGCTTCAAGGCCGAGCTGGCACTGGACGGTGTGCTGGCCGTCAAGCGCTGAACCTCACTCGCCATCCACCTTGGCCAGCTTCATCACCCACTTCGGCACTTCCGGCTCGCCAGCATAGAATTCCTTGGGCTTGTTCTCGGCCATCGCCCAGCGGTGCAGCCAGCTCGGTCCATAGCGACCGCTGTAGCCCTCGGCGCCGCGTGCATAGGCGGGGTCGCGCACCGCCTCCTGCAGTGACACGAAGCGATAACCGCGACGCTTGGTGGCCGCCACCAGCTCGGCGAAGGTCGCTGCATTGAGTTCGTTGGCATGCATCAGCCACACCTGCGGCAGCGCATACCCCAGCAGCGCCTGCGACTGCTTCTCGTAGTAATCCACCTTGTTCAGCATGTACGGCACATAGCCCTTGCGCAGGCTCGCGAGCGTCGCCTCGCGCTGCGGTGAATCGGGCTGCTCGTTCATCACGTTGGCGTAGGCGAAGGCCCACACCCACTCACCGTTGTCGACCGTCACCGGCGCAACGCGGTAGCCATGCTGCTTGAAGAGCACGTCCATCGCCGCGCGATCTTCCGGCGTACGCCCCGCACGCAGATACGGATGACGCATCCACTGTGGCGTCTGCCCGCGTTCGGCCAGCAGCGGCCGCAGTACCTGCTCGCCACGCAGGAAATCCTGCTGGAATGCCGGCACGCCCTTGGCGTTGAGGTCCATGTGCGACCAGGTGTGGTTGCCCAGCTCGTAGCCGGCATCCAGCCAGTCGCGCAGCATCTGCACGCGCGCCGGCTGCACCTGGCCATCCACTTCCAGCTTGTTTTCGTTGACGAAGCCGATCACTGGCACCTCAGCCTGGCGCAGCTGTGCCATCAACGCAGCATGACGCGCCTGCAGATCGGCCGGCACGATCTCATCCAGGCGCGCCCAGGGCAGATCGTCAATGGTCACCGCAATGCGCCGATCGACTTCGGCAGCATGGACGGTGAGTGACAACAACAGCAACGGCAACGCACGCAGGAACAGACGCATCGGTACATCCATGGGATGAGATGCAACGACTGTAACGCGATTGAGGCTTGCAGCCGAGTGTGGGTCGGCGTCGCGGCGTCGGGCCGAGTCAGTCGGCGATGTACTTTGGCGGCACGTGGTCGGTCAACCACACGCCGTTGGCGGAGCGGTAGAAGACATGCCCTTCAGCATGCATGCGCCCGGCGTGCACGCTGAGAATGACCGGTGCACCGCGGCGAGCGCCGACCTGATGGGCCGTCTCCCGGTCCAGTGACAGATGCACGTGATGGCGCCCGCCTGCACGCAGGCCCTGCTCGCGGATCGAGCCGACGAAGCGCGACACCGTGCCGTGGTACAGCCACTGTGGCGGCTCGACCGGCACCAGTCCAAGATCGACCGTGACCGAATGCCCTTGGTTCGCGCGGATGCGCTGACCATCATCGCTCAGTGCAAAGCGTTGCTTGTTGCAGGTCGCCACGATGTGCTGCAGTCCTGCATGATCGAGCGTCCGCCCATGTGCAGCCAGCTTCTGCAGGAGCTCGTCGACGTTGGCCCAGCCCTGGCCGTCCAGGATCAACCCGATTTTTTCGGGCTCATGGCGCAGCACCAGACTGAGGAACTTGCTGGTGTGCTTGGATGAAGTTTCCGTATTCATCCGTATAGAGTGCCGCAGAAGCGTCGGTCGGTGCCAGTCAGCGGCCCGCGCGAGAGTCAGAGCCGGGTCAGCTGCGAGGTGGTGCGCCACAGCCACACACCAACCACCATCGCGGCCAGCAACAGCCCACACAGGATGATGGCCAGCGCGTCAGGTGCGTGCGGCGGCATCAGCTCGGCCCTGGCGAACAGCTGCAGCAACCATCGCCGCATCGAGGACGGCAGCGCCTGCCCGTCCGGTGCCAGATCGGTCATGCACGCAGCCGGCAGTGCCGTGGTGATGCCTTCCCACACATGCTCATACAGTCGCAACATCGCGCTGGCCAGCAGCAACGCCGCCGCGTGCAGGGCGAGCAGGCCCCACGCACTGCGGCGCAGCGGCGCGTCCACATGCCGCAACCAGTGCACACAGACCAGGAGCGTACCCAGCAGGGCGAGCAGCAGCGTTGCCATCGGCAGCCAGAACAGCGGCTGCCAGTCATCCAGCGCGCTGGCACGCGCCAGCAGATGCTCGGCCACGTGCAGGCGCGCGGCCGGATCAATACCACCACAGGCCAGCGACAGTGGCTCCAGCAGCAGGTCCACGCGGTGATGGAAGTACCCTGCGGCCAGGCCAACCGACAGCAGCGCCACCACCTGCAGCAGCAACAGCATCAGGCCAGCGCCGAAGAAGCGCCCGAGGCGGGCAGTAAAGGCGGTCATCGGTGTATCCCCAGCAAGTGACGCGCATGCTAGCCAAGCCAATCGATGCTGTCGGCTGGCAGATGCGACACCATCGCCGGTGATGCGCGATCATGTGCGTTCAATGCAGGAGTGTTGGCGATGCTGGGGTTGTATCTGTTCGTGCGTACCGTGCTGCCGGCACTGCTGGGCGGGGCGGTTGCGATGCTGGGCGCGCGGGTGATCAATCGACGGCTGGCCCGTCTACCGCCACGGGTGATTGCCCTGCCCGATGACAGCCTGCTGCCCAGCCCCGCTGCACAGCGGCGTTATCGCCGCCTGCGGCGCCGCAGCCCCGGCCTGAACAGCATCACCCTACCGCCCAAGGTGCCGCGGAGCTGGATCTGGCTGGCAGCAATGGTTTTCATCGGCACGATAAGCCTGGCCGTCTACCTGACGCCCGACGGCCCGCGCTTCCAGGTGATGGTGGAGAGCTTCGTGGGCTATCCCTCCACCGTCATCGAGGTCCGGGCGCCGGTAGAGCAGCAACTGCGCCTGCTGGACACCTGCACGCCGGTCCTGCTGCAGACTGTCCGTCCCATCACCATGCGTTATCGCAGGACACGAACCGGCAACCCGGTCGAGGTACATGGCGTGCTGCCGGTGCAGGTGCGTCGCCGAGGCACACTGTTGCAGGTGGCCACGGCGCAGCCGGTGGATGCAGCCGTGCTGCGCGATGCCCTGCGCGCCTGCAGCGCATCGTCCGGCGCTGTACTGACAATGCATGCCCGCACCGTCGCGCCATGGCGGGAATGGGGTTGGCAGCCGTGGGCGGGGCGCAGCAGCCAGTAAGGCTTCAACCGCGCGGCAGTTTCGCCGCCCACATGTTGTCCACCAGGTTCGGGTAACGGCGCCCGTTCTCTTCCGCCCGCTGCCGCGCCGCCGCCTTCTGCGCCTCCGTCAGCGGCTGCGTCTTCTGGCCCTTCGGGTTGGGCTTCTTCCAGGGCGGCGTGCGGGCAGTAGGCATGTGCGGATGATGCCGTAGTCGGTGTTACTTCTTCAGGAATTCCAGCAGCGCCAGATTGAAATCATCGGCGTGGCTGGTGTTGCAGCCATGCGGCGCATGCTTCAGCACCACCACCTCGCTGCCGGCGATGGCAGCGTGCGTGCGTTTGCCCGAACCTTCGAACGGCACCGTGGCATCGCTGTCGCCGTGCAGCACCAGCGTCGGTACCGTCACCTTCTTCAGGTCCGCACGGAAGTCGGTGGTGGCAAACGCTTTCATGCAGCCCAGCGCGGCGTTCTGGTCAGACTGATGGGCAAGCGCGATGGCAGCCTGACGCTCGTCCTCGGTGACCATCAGCTTGCCGTCGGCACTGAAGAAGTCACGGGTGAAGCCGTCGAAGAACGCTTCCCGGTCTTTCTCCAGCCCCTGGCGCATCTCATCGGCCTTTTCCTGGGTCAGCGGCCCGTCCGGGTTGTCCGCACCCTTCAGCAGGTACGGCGGCACGGCCGAAGCGAACACCACGCTGTGCAGGCGATCCTCACCATGGCTGGCGACGTAGCGCGCCACCTCGCCACCGCCCATCGAGAAGCCGACCAGGGTGACATCGCGCAGGTCGCGCTCATCGATCAGGCCGGCCAGGTCAGCGGCCAACGTGTCGTACTCGTAACCATCGGCGGGCTTTTCCGAGCGACCGAAGCCGCGTCGGTCGTAGCTGATCACGCGGTAGCCGGCATCGCGCAGCAATGGCACCTGTGCCTTCCAGGATTCGGCCGACAGCGGCCAGCCGTGAATCAGGATCACCGGCCGGCCGGTGCCGCCGGTGTCTTCAATGTGCAGGCGGACGGAGGAGGTAGGCATGGGAGCTCCCGGGGAGAATGAGGAATCCAGCCTAGGCACTGGCAACGGAGCCCCCTGTGATGGAATCGGCGCAGGCCATGACATCGCGTACACGGGCACCGGGTTGCATCGGTTCGCACCCGCCAGTACGGGATTGGTCGCGCCCTCCCCGGGTTTCGTCAGCGACCGCTTACGGTGAGACGGCCCCCGTGCCAGTCTGCGCCGGTCCTCAACGGAGCCTCGCCATGCTGCTCGCCCTGCCCCTGCTCGCCGCCGCACTCGCCGGCACTGCCCCCGCCAGCGACACCCTGCGCGAGCAGATCCGCGCAGCCGACACGCAACTGTTCGCCGTGGCCTTCGATGCCTGCGATGCCGACAGGGCCGCCGCGATGACCACCGAAGACATGGAGTTCTTCCATGACAAGGATGGCAAGTCCGCCAACAGCCGCGAGGACTTCCGCCGCAGCGTGGCCAACCTGTGCGACAGCGCGCGCAAGGGCGGCTGGCACCTGCGGCGCGAGCTGGTGGAGAGCTCGCTGCAGGTCTTCCCGCTGCAGGATGATCGCGCACTGGAAATCGGCGACCACCGCTTCCATGAGCGTGGCACCGATGGCGTTGAACGCTGGACCGGGCAGGCCCGTTTCATCCAGGTCTGGCGCCGGGTGGACGGTCAATGGCAGGCCGAGCGGGTGATCAGTTACGACCACCGCCCGGCGGACAAATGATCATCAGCGCCGCAGCGCCCGCTCAGTCACGCAGGTTGCTGGCGCGCGTCAGCATCCAGCAGCCGTAGCGGCGCGCGAAGGTGTAGGTATCGCGCTCGTCGTCGCTGCCGAAGGTCACGCGCTGTCCGTTGTCGTCGATCGCTTCGATGCGTTTGGGCGCGTTGTAGGTACCTGCGCGCATGCGCTCCAGCGCGACCGGGTCACGACTGACCGGCGAAGGCACGAACAGATCGAACGCAGCGAGGTAGCGGTAGCTGAAACGTTTCAATCGCGCGCCGCCCTGTTCCAGCACGACGTGCGTGGGTGCCAGCCCCTGGTGGTCGTCGCGCACGGTGTGCATCGGCACCTCGTACTCCAGCGGGTCGGAGGTATAGCGCAGGCGCACCCGGTCATCGGCCGGGTCGGCAAAGCGTTGCAGGAAACGGGTGAAGTCCTGCGATGGGCAGGCGGGATCGTCCGCTGCTGCCGGCGTTTCAGCCACCGCAGCACCTGCGCAGGCCCACAGCCCCACGCCGAGCAGCAACCGCGCGACCGCCTGTCCCCGTGTCCGGATTGTCTCCCCGTGCACCACGCTCTCCCCCGCTACCATTGCACCGGACGCCATCCCCTGCGTCGCCGGGCCACAGGCTAGCAACAAAGCGGTTACCGGCGCAGCCCGCGACCGTTTTACACTGGCCACATCCGGCCACACGGTAGCGGCCACATGGAGCCCCCAATGACCCCTGACGATTCCCTTCACCAGCAGATCCGCCAGAACGTGGCCGCACTGGACGAAAAGCACGGCCGCGCGTTCGACGCCACCAGCGAGAACGTGGCCGCCAGCCTGGCCGTCAAAGCCCGCGAACAGGGCCTGGAACGCGCCGACCACGTGGTGGTGAGCAACGCCACGGCCAACCACCCGGCTGGGCACAACATCTTCGTGGTGCAGGGCGACCCGGCCAACCCGGCGCACCTGCGGGCGATGCTGCCGACCGCCGTGGCCGCGCAGACGCCGGCCGAGGAGTCACTGCAGAAGCTGGGACTGGGTGGGCAGCAGCCGGTGCAGGACCAGCAGCAGACGCTGGATGCACAGGCGCAGGATCAGCAGCAGAATCCTGCGCATCGGATGGGGTAAACACCGGCAGGCGTCGATGCGATCGACGCCTTTATGGCATGGGCCGATATCAGCCCATTCGCGGCTGGGACTGCTGCGTCTGTTGCTGCAGCTGGTCTTCCTGCGCGACACGGCTGGACTCGCGGCCCTGATGCTGCAGGCTTGCTTGTTGGTACACCTCTTCAACCGTGCCCTGCTGGGCATCGACCAGCGACAAGCGCTGGCGGTTCGCTGCAGGGTCCGGTGAAGCGGTGTCGCCAGTGCGCTGCAGAAAAACATAGCCCGGCGAATCCGCCGCACCGCCGCTGCTGAAGGCCACCTGCAAGGTATCGCGTTCGGTGTAGCCCCCCTGCACCGCCAATCGTGTCAGGTGGCCCGCCAAGAGCTCGGGCTGCTGTCCCGCAGGCAGCCCTTGGCGCTCGGCGGCGTCACCCAGCGCTGCCCGCACCCGCTGGTCGAGCGGATGCAACGCGTCGCCCGGCACGCGTGCGTCGTTGGCCACCCGCTCGCCGCTGCGCTCGCCGATGTCGTCGTTGTCGCTCAGCAGGCGATGCTTCCACGTACGATCGGGCATCGGGTTGGTTTTCGTACGATTGAGATCACTGTTGGGGAACGGCGGATCGATGCTGTCGACTCCGTGGATGTTACGCAGCGGACGATAACCGTCCTTGCCCCCGCCATTGATGTCCAGAGGAATGCGGACATCCGGGAAAAGCTGCCCGGCGGGACCTCCCAGCGCATTCACGTCGATGCTTCTTTTCCGCTCGATGCCCGCGTGGTTCAGCGCTTCCCAGGTGAAGTCCACGCAGTTGTTGCGGACATCCTGGTAGTGCTTGCTGAAGCCAAACCCCTCGGGATCTTTGCCGAAGGCGTCGAGCTTCTTGTATTGCTCCTCGCTGATTTCGAGCGTCCGGGTGTATCGCGGATCCTTATAGATCAGATCATCTTTCTTCACGATGTCGCCCGGCCCATTGATGTCGCCATGCACCACAGGTGCAAAGCCGTAGCTCTGGGGAGGCACACCCGTAGCGTGCAGGACGTAGAACATGTGCCCCGGCGCGGAGGTCTGCAGAACACCATCCACAACCTCCTGCTTACCGGTCGAAAGATCAAGCAGAGGGGTCCCGGGTGCCGCAATGACGATATCTACGGTGTAGCGCGGCTTGTCCATAAGATTGTTCCTTCAGTTCCTTCCAAGGGATGTAAATAGAGCTTACTTACCAACGGGTCGTGCAGCGTGGACGCGAAGACGAGCCGAATACTCGCCCAGTTCCGGGGTCACTTTGACGGTGCGAACCTGCACTCGATAGCGGTTGTCGTTCTGCAGGGGCAAGGCAACGACACTCAGCATGTACTGCCCGCCGCTACCTGACCGCAACATTGCATAGCGCCAAGTATCCGACGTATGCCACGCAGGAAGCGGCTGACCTGCGTTGAGTGCTAGTGCCTGGTAATTGTCGTAGGTAGGCACATCCTTCCAAGCCCCTCCTGTCCAGCGCTGCAGGACCACTTCGAACGGAATGTTCAAGCGCTCCAAGTCCGGCGCATCCGCGCTGTACGGTCTTTGGCGTTGCATCTCGAGTTCCAACGCATGAATGCGGCTGGGAGTGAAGTTGCGTCCGTTCATCTCGAACTCGAAGATCACCTCTTGGCCCGGCTGATCCACAGCGATCGGCTGCGTGAGGTCCAGCGGCTCGGGTGGAACAGGATCACTGCTGGAACAGGCACCCAGCGCGGTGCTCAAGATGATCAACAGGCCGACGTGCAGCCAGCGGTGGATACCCAGCATGTTCAGATCCTTTGGCTCCCTGCCATGGGCCTCAACCCTAGCCGCTGTGCCATGGGGCGGGCAAGCAGGCAACCCATCAGGAGTCGGATGAAGGGGCAGCTATACAGCGTGAGGACAGCTATTTACCCACAGGCCATGCAGCATGTATCCGCACCTGAGCCAGGTAGTGCTGTAGTTCCGGTGTGGTCTGTACGGTACGAACCCGCGCGCGATAGCGAGCACCAGGCTCCAACGGCAGGGCAACGATGCTCCATCGATACTGGCCACCGCTGCCAGCGCTCAACGCTGCATAGCGCCAGACAGTGGATGTGTGCCACGCAGGAAGCGGCTTCCCCGCGTTAAGCGCGAGTGCCTGGTAGCTGTCATGGGTGGGAACGTCCTGCCAGGCACCTGCGCCCCATCGCTGCAGTGACACCTCAAAGGGAATATTCAACTTGCGCATGTCCGGTTCGCCGTTCTCGCGCCCGCCTTGCCGTTGCACCTCAAGCTCCAGCGCATAGGTGCGGCCTGGATCGAAATTGCGCGCATTCGTTTCGAACTCGAACCGCACCTCTTGGCCCGGCTGATCCACCGTAATCGGTTGCGTCAGTTCCAGCGGTTCCGGCGGCTCCGGGATGCGGCTGGAACAGGCGCCCAGCACGGAGCTCAAGATGATCAACAGGCCGGCGCGCAGCCAGCGGTGGATACCCAGCATGATTCAGGCCCTTTGGCTCCCTGCCATGGGCTTCAACCCTAGCGGGTTGGCGGTGGGCACTGCAACCGAGCAAAGAAAAAGGCAGGGCAAACGCCCTGCCTTCTTCACGCGTCAGGACGCCGGGCGTGGCCCAGCGTCATCGCATCACAGCTGGATCCGCGCCACGCTCTCTTCCGAGCCCTTGGCATCCTTCTCGCCGTTCTTGATGCTCACGTACAGCACGTTGTTCTTCGCATCCAGCGCCAGGCTGTTCGGGTGCGTAGGCACGGCGTAGGTAGCCACCTTCTGGTAGCTGTCGCTGTTGTACGCGGTCACCGTACCGGCTTCGCGGTTGGTCACGTACAGGCGCTTGCGCGGTGCATCCAGCAGGATGCCCAGCGGGCCGGCGTCGGTCGGGATGCTGGCCAGTTCCTTGCCGTTGCTGCGGTCGAGCACCAGCACGCGCTGGCCCGGGTGCTTGCTGACCAGCCCGCTGCTCTTGGCCTGGTAACCACGCAGCATTTCCGAGCCCTGGTCGGTCACGAACAGTCGCTTGCCGGCCGGATCCAGCGCGATGTTCATCGGCTGCTCGGCGGCGATCCTGTGCTGGGCTTCCACCTTGTTGGAGTCGGTGCCGACCACCACCAGATCGGCCAGCAGGTTGCTGGTGTACACGCGCTTGTTGGCGGCATCCAGCGCCAGGCCCGGCGCCTTGGCATTGCCCAGGCCCGGAATGGTGTTGATCACCTTCAAGGTGTTGGTATCGATCACGAACAGCACGCTGCTCACATCGGGCTGGCTGCTGTGGCCGGTCACGTACAGGCGGTTGGCGGCGCTGTCGACCACCAGTTCGCGCAGGTCGTGGGTGTAGGCGGCCTTGCCGTCCTTGCCGGTCTTCTTCTCCATCAGCTGCACGGTGCCGATGGCCTTGTTCTGTGCGGTGTCGACCACGGTTACCGACAGGTCCACGGTGTTACCCACGTACAGGCGGTTGTGGGCGTCATCCAGCACCACGCCGAACGCCTTGCGCTCCAGAGGGATGCGGGTTTCCACGCCCAACGTGGTCGGGTTCAGGCGCAGCACCTGGGCCGGGCCGGCGTTGTCACCGAAGCCACCGGACGAGGCAACGAACACGGCGTTCTGCTTGGGGCTGTAAGCCAGCTCGTACAGGCCCTGGGCGATGGCCTGGCGCTGCACGGCGGTGGCGGGGCTGCTGGCGGCGGCGGCTTCAGCGGCGAAGGCGGTCGGGGCACCGAGGCTCAGCGACACGGCGACGGCCAGCGCGGCCGAACGGAAAAGAGAATTGCGGATCATGCGAGCGTCCTTCAATGGGCACGGAGGGTGTCCTGGCTCGCGGGGCCGTTCTTCGACGGCCCGGCCCTGCATCTGTCTGCGCGGGGTGGGGCTGGCTGGGTAGCGGGGGAATGGTAGCAGGTGGCGCCCGTGGCGTCCGCCTGCGGATGCATGGCGGACGCGCTGTTCGGCGCTGAACGCCTAGACCATACGTGGGGCGTGCGCCTGGGCCTGCTGCTGCTCTTCCTGTTGACGCTGGGCATCACGCTGCGGCTGTGCCTGCGCCAGCTGCTCGATGCGCTCGAAGGAGGCAGCTACCGGCGTCTGCGCGGCTACGTCGGCCGGCAGGCTGGCGCGCTGGTGCGCCGGGTCGTTGCGATCGCCCTGCACGATGAAGAGATTGGGGGCTGCATCGCTACGGCGGTCGCCGAGCAGCACGTCGTCCACGCGGGCGAACTGCTGCTCTTTGGAGAGTGCGAGAAGGCTGGCGCTGACGTTGCCGTTCTGGGCGCCGAAGGCATTCATCGCAACCACGCGCTCGTGGATCTGATTCAGACGTGGGTTGTCGGCGTGGCTGGGATCGCCCGGCGTACCGGTCCAGGCCAAGGCATCTGCACGGGCGGGATCATTGATGTCCGTGGACCACCGCTGTATCGCATTGGTCTGCACGGGCATCGGCTTCCATTCTTCCCGGTCCAGTTCGCTACCTTTCACCTGTGGCCGGATGCTCTGCACCGGTCCGATGTTGTCCAGCACCTTCAACGTACCCTCGTACGTCTTGAACTCACCGAAAATGGTATTGCCGTGAATACCGGCGTGGTTCAAGGCGCCCCAGGCAAAGTCCACGCAGGAGTTGGAGGCAAGGTTGTAGTTCTTTGCATCGAAGCCGTGCTTCGCGGGATCTTTGGCGAACTCGACGATCTTGTTGTACTGCTCCTGCGTAATCTCGATGGTGCGTTGATAACGTGGGTTTTCATACATACGCAGATCGTAATCAACAACCTTCCCGAGATCGTTGTTGCCGGGAATTGGCGTTCGGGTGTAGCCAAAGCTCTGCCGCGGCTCCGCGGAGCCCACTCGATCAAGCGACAGGAACATGTGACCGACATCGGAGACGCCAACCTGCTTCCGTTCATCATTTTCCAAGGCCACCAAGGGCGTACCTGGCGCGGCCAGGTGGACCGTCAAGGTGATTCGTTCAGCAGAGTCCTTTTGCATGCTTACTTCCCGAGTTGTTGGTAACCAACCATCAAATCCATCTGAAGCCCTTCCAGATCAGGGCGATTCTCCAGCAGATCAATCCGGAGACGATATCGGCCTCGTTCCCCGAGCCCGACGCTTGCCCACTGCAGTTCGCTGTAGCTCAGCCGTTGGGAAAACAGTCCCGCTTCGGCCAGTGTATTCACTGCAACATCCGATCCCCATAGCCGTTCACCCACAATGTCCGTAGACAGCTTCACCTGGCTGCGTCCGTCGTCGGAAACTCTCCACAACGGAATGGGTTCGGGCGATGAGGTATCCAGCCGCTCCAGCTGTACGCGAGCCCTGAGCCCGTCGCGCTGAATGCGGTCGGTCACCGCACGGGCCTCTGCGGGCTCTTTCCCCTCGCTTCTGAGGCCGATAATCAACGTTGGACTGGCAGGCGGCTCCGGCTTTGGCGCCTCGAAGGTCACATCCACGATGCGCCCCGCCTTGTCCAATCGCACGCCGCGCGTGAAAGGCACCACGGTGCGTGCATCAGCCTCGGCCCGGGTCAACAGCTTCGGCACTTCAGCTGGCGGTGAGGCGCTGCCGCAGCCCGCCATCAAGGCAAACGCAGCAAACGCAACAACCGCACGCACTGCCCGCATCATTGCTCCTTCAACCGCAGCGAATCAGCCACATCGGTCTGCGCCGCCACCTCCGTAGCGATGCTCGCACGACGATGCCCAGGGTCATCGCGGTCGCCCTGCACGATGAAGATGCTCTCGGCCTCGTGGCTGCTCTTGGTCGGCCGGCTGAGCAGCACGTGGTCCACGCGGGACAGGTTGTTCTGCTTGGCCAGCACCAGCAGGCTGGCGCTGATGCGCTGGCTGGTGTCGTCGAAGGTGCGGCCGTGGGCGGCGTCCAGCTCGGCCACCTTCTGGATCAGCTGCGCGAACAGCCGGTGGTCGGGATGCGAGGGGTCCAGCAGCGTGCCGGCCACTTCCATCGGGCTGGGCGGCGGCTCGTGGCTCGTGCGACCGCCTTCGCGGTGCAGCTCGGCCTCGCGCTCGGGCATCGGGTGGTGCTGTTCGCCATTCAGCTCGCTGGACGGGAACGGTGCGGCAATGCACTGGATTTCCGGCAGGTTGAACAACACCGCGAACTCGCCCAGATTGCTGCCGCCATCCAGCGGTGCCGGCTGCGAATGCAGACCCGCGTAGTGCAGTGCGGCCCAGACGAAATCGCTGCAGCGATTGATGGTGGCTGGGCGATCGACGTCGAAGCCGAACTCGGCCGGCTCCTCGGCGAAATCGCGCAGGCAGCCGTAGTGCTCCTCGCTGATCTCAAGGGTGCGGCTGTAGTACGGGTCGCGGTGCTCGTCGGCATCATCGTGTACGACCTCGGCGTACTGCACGCCGGCAGCGGCCTCATCGGGCGTCAGGCGCGGCGGTGCGAAGCCGTAGCTGTGTACTTCTTCACCGGCGGCGGTCTGGAAATACATGTGGCCACGCGGTGAGCTGCCGCCGCTGTTCAGCGGGGTGCCGGGCGCGGCCAGAAAGAGGGTTACCGTGTAGCGTGTTGCTTGCTCCATGCCTGCTCAGCCTTGTTGGGTACTGCGGTCCTGACCGGATGATCGCATAGGTGGGTTCGCGGGCAGGTGGAGAGCCCGGGCCGGGGTGGCGGTGGTTTGCTGAATGTGTGAACCAGCGTGCAGTACCAGCACCCCGAAAGCTCGCGGCTGGAGTGGTTTGGGGCACCGCCGTATAGTGGCTGGAACGCTGCAATGGACTTGCGGATGGGTACCCCAACCTCTGGCGCTTCGCCTCGATTGCGCCCGACCCCTATCTCACTGGATCGGTCGCTCCGACTGCGTTTTATGTCGTATCTGGCCCGGGCCGGAGTAGCCGTCGGGCTATTGGCATTGATCGCTCTATCCTCGGCATGCGCGCCCGTATCAGACACGCCTGTTGACGAGACCCGGCCCCCTGCTTCGGTGAGCCGCCCCGCCGATATCTCGATGTCGGAGCTTCAGAGGAGACTCCTCGCCTACGCCGATTCGCTCAAGTCGCGAGCTGACATCAGCCCTGAGAAGTTCGGCTCAGCAATCGGTGTATCGCTGGTGCCGGACGAGAAGGTCAGCATCAGGAGCGTCGCCAAAGACCTGGTGATAACAGAAGGCCTCAATTACACAGCCTCATACTTCTCTGTTGAATCTCCGCGTGACTACCCCCGGCATTCGGTCGTCTTCTACCAGCTTGGGAAGCCTTCAGTAACCGAAGCTCCTGGCGACGTTTGCTATTGGGATGCGGATAGCGCGGGGCAGGCCTTGGAACGATTGGGCTACAGGGGCCTAAGGGAATCGCCGTTCCAGAGAGGCGGAATCAGGCATTTCTGGCGTCCTATCGACGCGGACAATAAAGGCATGAGTACCAGCCTCCTGACATACCGCATCGATGACGGCGCCGGACTCCGAACGTGTGTGTATGAGATCAGGTTTTCAGGAGGTGACATGTGAAAGGAATCGAAGCAAGCATCGAACCGCTGCTGAGCCTTCCACAAACCCAAGTAGGTGTTGCATCCGTTCCTCACATGCCAGCACGCAGTCCCAGGCTGTTATACACCGCGCCAGCCGGCCAGTTCTGAATTGCCCCCACACCGCCGGAGATGCCCGAATGCAGGTTTCTCGTATGGCGCGAAACCACGGGACCAGCGCCGAGTATGGGTTGAGTCTTGGCCCCGGTAAGTTGCCAGACCTCTGAATCTCTCAAGAAACCTCGAAACCGGCCGCTATTGCCGTTCGAGCGTCCTTTCGAGATTCCGATGAGCACCGAGTACAGCACGCCGCCTGCACAGGCCGTCACCATCAATCCCATGCGACTGCCAAACACGCTGCATCTCGCGTTGGGTGCATTTGCGTTGATGTTTGGCCTCATCCTGCTGCTCAGCGTTACCAATGCCGATCAGGTTCGCAGCATGGGAATCGGTGCCGTTGGCCGCATGGCCACCGGCATTACGCTGCTGCTGTTCGGCGGCGTGCACATCCGCGAGGCCATGCGCTATTTCCGCTTCACCGTGGTTCCCGGGGAGTCGGGTCTCATTGCCCTGCCGGGTGACGAAACCCACCACCGGCATTACCTGCTCAATGTCATCAACAACGGTATTCCGGTGGGCCAGCGTCCCGAGGGCGCGCTGCTGTCCATGTTCTACGGTCTGGTGCCGCACCTGATCAACGCACCGCCCACCATCCGCTGGCATGCCGAGGTGCAGTTGCAGCGGGCAATCTACCTGGCCGCGCTGCTGGTCAGCTTCGGCCTGGCGTGGGTGTTCGCTCAGCCAGCCGCCTTCGCGTGGATGGCCGGCTTCTACTTCCTGGTCTCGGTGATGGTGCTGCGGCCCTTCGCCACGCTCTCGGCGATCCGCAAGGGTGCGATGGGTGCGGCCAACAGCCCCGTGCCGGCGCCCCGCTGGCCGGCCATCGTCACATTGCTGCTGATCTCCATTGCCGGCCCGCTGGCCATCACGCTCTCGCCGGTGCAGGTCCCCGTCCCACCGTTTGCCGTTTCCACCGTCGTGCTGCCCACTCTGGCCGTGCTTGGCAGCGGGCTCATTGCCAGCGCCTTGTTCACCGTGGCACTGATCTCGCAGACCGGTAGCTACAGCGCCTCGGCGGCGCGGCACATCGTGGACGAGAAAATGCAGATGGCCGACCTGAGCGGTGGCCTTCTGCAGCGCGTCTCCAGTCGCATTCCGCAACCGCATCATCGCTATGTGCACGAGCACAACGTCAGCAAGGACAGTTTCGATGGCGAGTTGCTGGTGGAAGAAGAGCCGACCGTGCGTGCCGACCAGAGCGCATCAGGGCTGGTCGAGGCATTCCGTGCCGCGTGGCAGTCGCCCAGTCAGCAGCCGCTGCTGGCATTGGGACTGTTCGGCCTGCTGCTGGGCGTCGTCGGCGTGGTTCTGGCCTTCGTGTACGCACGCAGCAGCGGCAATGCGATGGTGGGCCTGGTAGCGCTGGCCTTCATCTCTTCGGCGCAGTTCGCGATGGCCTCCGCCCACAAACTATGGAACCGGGTCGATTTCCAGTCCACGCTGTACCGCATCCGCTACGTCGGCACCTATCATCGCGGCCAGCGGGTGGCGGGCAATGCGTACGCGGGCAACGGTACGCTGGCCGAAGGCGCGGTGCGCTTCGGACCAACCCGGGTGGAGGTATGCGTGGCCCAGGTGACCTCCGTGGCGTTCATGCATGGCGGCATGCGGCATCTGACCGCGGTGGATCTGCAACACGATGCCAGCAATGCAGTGATGGGCGTGATGCAGGACTACGCGCGCGAAGCGCAGGACTGCGCCAACCAGTTCTACGCACAGGAACACCAGGTACGCGAGGTGATGAACCATGGCAGCCGCCCGCCGGAGCTGCCGCGAACGCAGCACCCCATGGCTGAGATCTGAGCCGCTCACTCCTCCGCGCTGCGTCGAGGCAGGCGGAGGAGCGCCGACTGGGCCGCGAACGTCTTGATGTTTTCGTGCCTATTTTGGCCTGCGTGAGTACGCCACCAACAGTTCCGGTCGATACGGCTGCAATTCCGGCAGCGGTGCAAGCAGCCGCACGCTGACCTGATAACGGCCAGGCGACAGATCGCGCGCCGCAGCAAGCGCCAGTTGCGCGTACTGCTCGCCACGGGTCTCAAGTCCCGCAGCCTCCAGCGACAAGGTGTCCGCGTTGGCCACCCATCCGCCGGAAACACGGTCATCGGAAGCAAGGGGCTCATAGCTGCCGCCGCCACCGGGGAGCATCTGCACCTGCTGCAGCGGCACGCCCACGGCACCATTCGCCTGCAGGCGCTTCATGACCACTGCGGCCTGCAGGCCATCCCTGCCCGCACTGCGAAGGGCCGTCGCCGCTTGCTCGTCCAACGTTCGATTGACACGAATGCCGATGAACAGAGTGGGTGACGCATTGCTCGGTGGTGGCTCCAGGTCGAATTCCACCACCAAGGGAGCATCCGCCGGCACGGTGGGCAGGGGCCGCACCAGCGGCACCAGATCTTCACGAGCGGCTTGTGCTGCGACCGGCGCAGGGCGATCGGTATTGGGCTGACATGCGACCAGTTGCAGTGCAACCAAGCAGAGAAGGAACCGCAATGGCTGTACTCCTCGGTAGTTCATCACTTCCATCCTTATGAGGTTGTGCGGCTGCCGCCAGCAAGTGTCACCCCATACTGGCCGCACGAATCTGGATATCCTGCTGCACGCGCTGATCCTCTAGTTGCTGTTCCATCTGGTTGGCAATGGCACGTTGTTGCGCCTCGCGACTGACTGCGTCGAACTGCTGCATCGAGTCTTCCACCGATGTCTGCGCAGCCAGTTCGGTAGGCATTGCCGCACGATGATGCGCCGGATCACTCGGCTCTCCCTGCACAACGAACAGCGTGTGTCCTGCCGGAAGCTCCCTGGTCGCATTGCTCACCAGAACATGATCCACACGCACCAGGTCGTTGTCCTTGGCCAGCACCAGCAGGCTGGCGGTCACCCGTTCGCTCACTTCGTCGAAGCTACGCCCGTGGCGGGCATCCAGCGCTTCCACGCCCTCCCGTATCTGCTGGTACAGCGCGTGATCCGGATGGCCCGGCAGGGTCGGGTCGCTCCGCGGGTCACGCGGGGGCAGCGCGTCATCGACATCGGGCACCGAGATGTCGGCCTGGTACCGCGCGGGTTCTGCCACCGGCTCGATGGATGATTCGAGTTTGCTCTCCTGCAGCACCAGGTCCGGCCGCTCGGACTCCGCCTGAGGGGTGGCGTGCGCAGCAGGTGACTGCATTTGCGCTTCAGGCTTCGGCGTCCTCAGTTCGACCGGCTGGGCGGGCGATGAGTGCTCTGCGACCAGTGGCGCCTGTTCCGGCACTGGCTCGGGCCTCTGCTCCAATGGCTGTATTGCGCTGTTGAGCGACGAAACGTCTGGGATTTCGACAGCCTGTTCGGAAACGTGCGTAGCGGTGAGCGGCTCCGCCTCACGGGTCGGGGTGGCGTCCACTACTGCCTCGTGCGAAGCCCCCTGCCCTGGCAGTTCCTGCTTGAGGGGCTCAGCGGCCACCGCTGGCGTCACCGCAGAAGTGGCGGTCTGCGCCGGCAGTGGAACGTCCGCCACGCGGGGCTCCGGCTCGCGCGGCGGCGTATTTACCTCTGGCTCGCGTCGCGGCGGCTGTTCACGCTGCTCGGCATGCCGCACGCGCTCAGGTGTTTCAGGTTCAGGGATTAATGCCGGCACTACCACCGGCGGTGGCGTTGCGGCCACCGGCTCCGTCGCTGCGGGCGGGCGATGCAGCGCTTCCTCGCGTTGTGCATCGGCCACCGCCTCACGGGCGTCGGAGGGCGCAGATGCGTCGTTCTGGACATGCTGAGCGGCCGCACGTGCCACCTGCCCGGCATCCACCGTCGCGGCACCTTGGCGGTTGGCTTCCTGCAGGGCCTGCTGGTACGCCTCCCGCTCGCGGGGCGACAGGACCGCGATGCGCAACTCAGGCGATTCCGGCACGGGCGCCTGTTCGGCAGCGCGTGCACGAACCTCGCTCCACGCCGCCTGCAGCTCTACTGTCGTGGTGGTCGCCACCGCCCGCGCCACCCCATCCTGCCCCACCTGGTAATGGGTGATGGGCCTTGATTCGCCTGCGTCGCCTGCAACCGCCGGCCCGAGCTCCTGCATCGTCGGGCCGGTGATGCCGTGCTGCTCGCGCGTGCGCGTGGTGGCCAGTTCGATCGCCTGCTCCCACACGGGGGTAAGCGCGATGCCCGCAGCGTAGTAGCTGTGTCGCAGCTCGTTCTGGTTCATCTCCGCAGCAGAAGGCAGCGGCCGCGCCTCCAACGCAGCGATGGTCTCGTTGAACCGCTCGAGCGATGGTTGCTGGATCGTGCGGGTCAGTTCCAGCTCCAGCGCGATGTTGCCTGTCGCTGCTTGGCCGGCATGCGTCCACTGCCCCGCCTCATCGCGTTGGTAGAGCTGGTTGTCCGAGCCAAGAACGGCGTCGCTCCTGGCGCGGGCCTGTTCCACCACTTCGGGCACCAGCGGTACGAAGTCGCTGGCGCGGGTGGCGGCGCGCGTCTCCAGGTAGCTGGCGGCGATGGCGGCCCTGCCGTTGGCAATGTTGTTCTCGATGCGTTGCACCGCCTCGCGATTCAGCTCGATGGCGCGCTCGGGGCTGGCGGTCTGCGTCTCGTAAACACCCCGGTCGTTGGCACCGGATACGCCCACCTTGACCTGTCGCGTCCACTGTTCGGTCTGCGCATCACGGTGCCAGTTGGGATTGTCCAGACGGCCCTCGCCCTCCCGTGCCGGAATGCTGAAGGGGTCCTGCGGCGGCGGCGCCTTGCCCAGTGCCAGCTCCACCGCTTTTACATTGGAATACGCGCCCAGCTCGCGGGCCTTCTCGTAGCTGGCGCCCACGCTGCGCTCGGCAGGATTGCCCAGGCCATCGCCCGCGCTGTCCATGGTCGCCTGGCGCTGCCAGTTAAGGCCATTGAACTGCCAGGTAACGTCGGCCTTGTCGGTCTGCCGGTAGACGGCGCGGTTGTCGAGCAGATCGGCGCCCTTGTCGAAGGCCTTGCTCATCAGCAGCGCATCGCCCGCGACGAGGGCCGCAGGGACGAAACTGGAGGTGCCAATCACCGATGCGGTGGCCATGCCGCCGATCCAGCCACCGCCGTTGCGCGCCAGGGCGTGGGTAAGCTCGGACTGGGCGGCGGTGCCGTTGCCTTCTTCCAGCAGCTGCGAGGTGCGGCGGGCGGTGATGACGGCGTCGGCGCCGGAGGCGAGCAGGCCGCCGGAGCGGATCAGTTGGCTGGCGGAGGCTTCGCCGAGGAGGAGGTCCAAGGTAACTCCGCCACGTTGCCCGACCGGAGCACGAAGGCGTGACGCGACCTCTTCACCAAGAACAGATTCGACTACAAGAACGCCGCCCGGAGACATTTGGAGACGCCCGGTATGATGGGCATCAGCGATGGCATTCGACAGTCCATTGCGCTGCAGCTCGATGTTGCCGCCACGTATCAGCGGCTGTCCGGATCCTTGAAAGTGCTGGAGCGTGTATACAACGCGGTTCTCGCTGGGTGTGACGACGCTCCATTGCCTGGAAAGAACGGAAGACTGCTGGTGTTGTTCCAGCTGTCCAGAGTGCTGCAGGGCGTATTCCTCGGGCCTCCTGTAGAACTCCCTCGTCTGGGCACGTGCCTGATCGGTGCTCTGCCCTACAGCAGTGTTCGTCCGCAGATCTCCGTTGACCAGGCCGACCTGTGAAATGTCGCTCAACCGATGAACTTTGGCAGCGATGCGATCCATTGCCTCTGGGTCACCGTCCAGCGCTGCTCGGCCATCCCGGCTTTGCTCGAGGCGGGCAAGATTGGCCTCCAATCCGATTCGATACTCACGAATCGGTCCGCCGCTGTGAGGTGACACCCCTAAGGCCTGCGCGAGCGCCTTGTCGTGGGGCATATTGATCAGGTTCTGATCGGCATCGATGTTGAAGTGACCCGCATCAGCCAGAGCCTTGAGCAAGCGACTATTGCCAAGAGTCTGTTGCTCGATGGCGTGATGCTGCTGAAAACTGGGAACGACTCGAGGCATCTGGAGGCTCCTTCCGTGCAGCCATGCTTAATCAGATATCTGATGCATCAATGAAAGATATTCCACTCGACTCCGGATCAACTGGCACTCCCGCCGCATGCACAGCATCCACGAACTGACGATCAGCGATCACGAACGTACTGAATGGCGTGAGGAAGACATGTGCTCCTGCCAGTGCATCGTTCTTGAAGGCCAAGCTGGCACCGCCTGCAATCGAGTAGAACTTGCCATTGACGAAGTCATCGTCAATCTCAATATCCAGCCGCGAACGATCCTCGTCCACCGCATCCAGCTCTCTCACTACGTCGCACAAAAAGTGGCGTGGCCCCTGCGCGCCATCTGCAAAGCGAACATCACATTCGGCGAATGCGAAGGCGCCTGGATCCAAGGCGTTCATTACGCGCTGGAGTCGCTCCGAAACCAGCCAGTACCCGCTGAAGCCACCCTCCAGATCCCGCGGCGCAGGCCCCTGAGAAGCATCGAACACAATTCGGGGCATCTCCCGGAGCTCGGGAAATCCACCGTTCTCTGGCCTAAGGATTATCCGCGGTGGCGACAGCAGCGCCTGAACGTTCTCGAAGACCGCCCCTCTGAACGGACGATTGCTTTCAAGGTCCGGCGCAAACAAGAAGAATCTTCTCGATTCAGGCCCATTGATTGCCGTCGATTCCATCGTCGTTTTCCTTTGGGTTTCTTGCAATACGATCTGTGAGATAGCTTACATCGATCAGATCTGGATCTGACAGCGAGCTGTGTGAAATTGGCTCATATTCTGAATGCGTCCTTGAACCTCAGACCGCGCGTTTCCCTGTCACTTCCGATTCCCGCACCCCGTATGGCATCCCGGAACATGCGATCGCAGAAGACAAGATCACCGGAGTACGGGCTTCGGAAGACATGACTGTCCCCGACTACTTCCCTCTTGAACGCCAAGCTTGCTCCGCCACGAAGGTCATAGAATTTTCCGCCAGGATAGCCCCCATCAACGTTGACCCAGAACTTCGATGCTTCCTCGTCGACGGCATCCAGTTCGCGAGCAACCTCGCGCAGGTAGTACGTTGGGCCCTCTGTGCCGTCCGGAAGCCGGCAATCACACTCCACGAACTCAAAGGCATCGGAATCGATTTCAGTGAAGGCCTTCTTGAGGCGCCCCGATACCAACCAGTAGCCGCTCATTCCTCCTTCGAGGTCCTGCGGTGGATCCCCCAGCTTTGGGTCGAGAACCAGACGCGGCCTCTGCGCCAGATGAGGAAAACCGCCTTCTTCGGGGCGGATGATCAGCCTGGGAGGCGTCAGCAGTGCGTCCTCATTCTCGATCTCAACGCCATGCCCTCTCGCGCGGCTGATTGTTGAAGTTCGATCCCATGCTTGTCATCCCACGTTTTGATGTGAATCGAAGTCGCTCATGAGCAATTGAAGCGAATCTGGAGGGCGGCCAAAAGTCCGGCCATTAGAACTCTGACTTAGATGCTGGCCGCGTCAGTGAACCAGAGGCCTCGCGATGCACGCGGCCCACCGATTCCAGCGTTCCACACAGCGTCGCGGAGCTCTCTGTCGCAGAAGACGAGGTTTCCCGAGTAAGGCGTCCGGAATATTCTGGCTCGACCAATGACCTGCTTGCGGAACGCCAGACTTGCTCCGCCCCTGAGATCGTAGAACTTCCCACCTCGATAGCCTGCGTCAGTGATGATCCGAAGTTTCGAGGCTTCTTCGTCCACCGCATCGAGCTCACGGGTTACATCGCACAGGAAGTACCGCGGCCCCTTGGATCCATCGGCAGTGCGGTAGTCACACTCTACAAACTCAAAGCCAGCCGGATCCACAGAGACAAGAGCGTCGCGTAATCGCTCGGAGACCATCCAGTAGCCGCTCAGCCCCCCCTCCAGATTCTCTGGGAGGCTCCCCTTCTTTGCTGAGTACACCAGCAGCGGCTTCTCCGCCATGGGCGGAAATCCCCCTTCTTCTGGCCGCAGGATCAGGCGAGGCGGGATGCGCAGCCGCTTCGCGTTCTCGAACACAACGCCGTGCCCCTTTCCCCCGCGCGTGGTATCAGGCATCAGGAGGAAGAATTCGCCAGGCACAGAATGGGGCGGCTTCGACGGTTCCATGCTTTTTCCTCTCATCCAGATGTTCGCACTCCAACGTAGAGACATAGCCGGGTTTCGGGAAGGCATCGGCTGTCAGTTATGTGAAGGCCAGCCACTCATGGATTCTCTGCCGGCAGGGGCCACACCCTAAAGATCCGCCGCATCCGTCAACCACACGCCGTCGGCATCGCTGTCAGTGTCTATCCCGGCTGCAGCCACTGCGTCCCTAAACACGCGGTCACAGAACACAGAGCCGGAGAATGGAGTCCTGAAGACGTGAGCCTGCCCCAGCCTCTCCCGGTCGAACGTCACACTCGCACCGCCGCCCAAGTCGTAGAACTTCCCGTTGATGAATTCCTCCGTGGTGTCGATGAGGAGCTTGGAGGCACCTTCGTCCAACGCGTCAATGACCTGGACCACACTGCACAGGAAGCGGCGATCACCTTGGCTCCGATCTTCCAGACGATAGTCGACTTCCGCAAAGGCGAAGGCGTGGGGATCGACGGAAACCATCACGTCATGCAGCCGCTCAGAGACCAGCCAGTAGCCGCAGAACCCCGACTCCAGATCCCCAGGCGGCGGTCCTTCGCTCAATCTAAGTATCAGGCGCGGCGGCTCGCGAAGCGAGGGGACGCCGCCTTCCTCCGGCAGCAAGATCATGCGAGGGGGAGACAGCAGGCGATCCAGATTCTCGAAGACGACCCCGCAGGCAGGGCCGCTTATCGCCCCTGGCTCAAGGAGAAAGAACTCCCTTTTTCGAGGATGGCGGGTTGAAATCGGATCCATGCGCTGCTTCCCTCTCACTCTCGCTCCGACACTGGAGCGTAGTTTTCCTGATGTTCCCAGCCCATGTGCAGATGATTGGTGAATGCTCACCTGGATAAGCCGTAGCTTTTCTACCCCGACCTGCCCGGGCTGGCAATCGGACCAGAATGAAATCAAGTGATTGTCGAGCTCCTATCCCATCCTGTGAGATCTACCGCGGCCAAACTCAGCTCCCCACTGGAGGATGACCATGGCCAAGATCGACCCCACATGGCTGGAAGCCTTCGACAAAGAGCTCCTCCACCTGTTCGCCATCGACCATAGCGATGCCGGCATGGATGAGTACCTGCTGCGCAGCTACGCAGACCTTCCACCACGCGACGCAGCGCTCGCCTTCGGCGGCGACTACGACCTGGAACGTGACGATGCGCTGTGCCCACGACCGGGCGTGCCTGTGTGATCCGCGCAGCCGTCCGGCACGCCGGCATTCAAGGCAAGCGATGCCAGGGGATGGCCGCTATGCTGGCAGCGTACCAGAATGGAAACCACGCATGCCCCGTTTGAACGCCGCCCTGGCACTGAAGCTCGTTCTGATGCTGCTGGGCGCTACACCTGCCATGACCATGGCGGCAGACCCGCAGGTTTCCACCGAAGTGGTCGTAGAGCGCGGTGACAACCCCACCTTCGAGCTGCAACAGGCGCCTGCGGTTGTGTATTCCACGGCCCCTGCCACGCCGCCCGATACCGTGCTGCAGGTTCCCATGGAGGTGCTGTTGGTTGCTCAACTGGATGAGCTGGGCCACGTTTCCAACGTGATGGTGGCGCGGTCCAGCGGACTGCGGGAGATTGATCGTGCAGCCTTTACCGCAGTGGACCAGTGGCGCTTCGAACCGGTCGTGCTTGAGGGCGTCGCGCGGCATGCGCGGGTTCGGGTGCGCTTGAGCTTCGTGCCCACGGCCGAGGCGCCGCCCGGCTGAACCGCTGCTCCAATCTGTCGCAATTGGTCCTACGCCATGGGCCTGGCTGTGGGCATCCTGCGCTTGGGGCCAATAGCGCCAAGCCCTTCAAGACCGTTGCGGCGCAATCGCGTGCCGGCTTAACACCGTGTGCGACAATCCCGAAAGCGTCAGGACTGGCGATCGTCAGTTCTGCAGTTTCTTGGCATTTGGCATCTGTGCGGGTATCTCTTGGCGTGCCACCGGAAAAGGGTGGCGCGGGACTCGAAAACCCGTCTGAATACCCAGTGCTTTGCGCTTGCCAGTCGGCGCCATCTTCGGATGGCGCCGGCTGGCAATCCGTTCGCGTTCCATGGCGGGCGGTGCGTGGGGGTCTTCGGACCCGCCGGCTTGGGTATTCACCGGTTTTCGAGCCACGCATCGTCCGCCGCCTTTATCGGTGGCGCTGCTATCTGTCCTGTACGGAGCATTGCCATGAACACATCGGACTTCCGTTCCCTGCACGCGCAGTACGATCCGGACAACGCCGAAGCCGAGCGCGAACCGTCTGCCGATCCCAACACCTTCGTTGCCACGCTGCGTCGCATCGGCACCGGTGCGGCTGCGGACGGCCAGCCTTGGCCGGAGCGGCATCAACTGCCTGGGCGGTGCCTTCAGTTGGCGGATGCGGATTGCGCGCTGGCTGGGCTGCGCGTGGTGGCGGAGTTGATGTTGGCTGCGGAGCGCACGCGGCAGAATGGCGCACCCGAGGAGTACCTGGGGGATCGGGTGATGGAGGGGTTGAAGATGGCTTGTGTGGCGCTAACGGCGCAGGCCAGTGCGTGCCTGCAGGTGCGCGGGTAGTGCCTACTACGCTGCGGGTCTGGTGCGCTGCGGCGGTGCTGCCGCAGCGCTGCCCATGAGGGTGCCGCCCGTAGTTATCACCACCACGCTCATGTTGATGGGATTGGTGATCTCCCGGGCCACCTGGGCGCAGGTGACACCGGGCTGGCTCACCTGCTCAACCGCAACGCGCTTGAACTCGGCACTGAACTTCCTACGCTTTGACATGAACACTCCTTATGGCTTGGATCGGCCTTCTTGTAAGTGGCCGTGAAAACGGGGGTGAACCCTTTAGATCGGGCTAAGTGCCGTATGCGACAGCTTCTGGCGCTATCCTGTCGAAAAATGACAGGTACGTCGAAGCATGATGGACGAAACTCCTTGGGGAACCGTCAGTTCGCTTGATCGCACTGATCGCGATCTGGCACACGAGATTTTGAAGTGGGACAAACATCAGGTTCTCGAGGGCATGGTCGTTGAACGCGCCTTCGATCAAATGCTCGAACACGCGGCGAGTGAATCGAATGGTGATCTGCAGCTTCTGGACCTGGAAACGTTCGTTGTTAAATCCCCCACGGCCGGATCTCCTCCAGTCGCTTTCGTGTGGCTCCGGGGCACTCAGCCGGGACAACGACGTTACCTTGACGCTCTCGCAAAGGTGTTCACCGTGTACCACCTTGAGCTGATCAACGATGATTTCCATGCCAGTCTATGGGATTCGAAGCACTTGACGCCAAGACGGCCTCTGGCGGATCTGGTTCGGGATATCGGACGAAAGCGGAGGTACCAAGCCGTCGCACCAGATGTCAAGAATGAGGTGCGCCAGAACACAGCCATCTGGGGATTCCTTGCCGAGGCGCTCAGCACTGAGCAGATCTGGACGCAGCTGGTGATTCCGCGGCTCCTTGTGAATTTCCTGCTGCAGCCATTCTTCATCGGCACGTGGAACCTGGACAGGATCTGTCTATTCCGTGAGGAACTCTGGATGCTCGAACTCAAGCATAAGTTCCCTATGGGGTCAGGCGACAACTTCGGGTTGAACGATGGCGAGTTGCGCATGATGAGGTTCATGTCCGATGCCGGCCTGAGGCCTGCGCACATGATCATTGTCAAACCCGTCCGCGACATCACGGTCAAGCCCATGTATCTCTTCAACAACAGGCAGTTGCGCGAGCGTGCTGCCGTCATTGGGGTTGAGATGACACGCCAGAAGATCGATCTGATCGAACGGAAACCCCTGCGAAAATCCGCCAAGCACACGACCATCACTGGGACTGGAACCGTTGGATTCCGGGAGCTGCCGGTATCGATCTTTTCCAGACTTGGCACTTATGGTGAGGAGGGTCAGAAGATCTCACCAGAGATCCTGAAGCTCCTGTCGGGCCAGAAGCTTGAGCAGGCATCGGGCGGGTGGTTGGCAGAGTTGGCCCAAGTAGCACCGACCGCTCCTCGGAAATGATGGGTCTCAGCTTTTGAGATCGACCCGGTGGAAGATGCCCCCGGCTTCTCAAGCCGCCATGCGTTTCGGACTGGACCGACGAGCCCCACCCCCTTCTCTAGAGGCGTTGCCCCGACAGCGTGCCGAGGCAAGCCCTGATTGCCCCACTTCACCCACGGGAAGAAATTGGACATACTGTCCCCCGAATTCCCGGAGCGCCCATGAACGCGTACGAACTGATCGACCTCTCCCTCCAACGCTTCAGCCCCAAGGAGGTCGCCCAGGCATTGGGAGTTGATCCGAAGACGGTCCGCCGCTGGCAGCTGCGCGAGACCGAACCCAAGCCCTACATCGCCGATGCGATCCGCCAACGCCTTCTGCCCTTCGGTGAGCCACCGTCTGGCGAGGGCCAGTTCCGATTCATCGATCTGTTCGCCGGCATCGGTGGCATCCGTACTGCTTTCGAGAAGCAGGGCGGCCGCTGTGTATTCACCAGCGAATGGGATCCGTACGCTGTAAAGACATACAAGGCCAACTTCCATGATGGCCCCGATCACGTCTTCGCATCGGACATCACTAAGGTCCAGGAGAACGACGTTCCGGACCACGATGTGCTGCTGGCTGGCTTCCCTTGCCAGCCCTTCTCCATTGCCGGTGTATCCAAGAAGAACTCCCTTGGACGTCCGCACGGCTTCTCCGACAAGACCCAGGGCACGCTGTTCTTCGACGTGGCCCGCATCATCGACGCCAAGCGTCCACGCGCTTTCCTTCTGGAAAACGTGAAGAACCTGATGAGCCACGACAAGGGCCGTACGTTCTCAACAATCATGGACGTGCTGAAGAACGAGCTGGGCTACCACGTGCAAGCCAAGGTCATCAACGGCAAGCACTTCGGCCCTCAGCATCGCGAGCGAATCATCATCGTAGGCTTCCGCGAAGAGACCGCATTCAATTTCGACGACCTCGAACTGCCTGACTTTGGTATTTCGCCCCGCATGGCCTCCGTTCTGCACAAGCAGGATGGCAGTGAGGGGGAGGATCAGCCCTACATCGGTGGTGCAAAGGGCAAGGTACTGGACAAGTACACGCTGTCGGACAAGCTCTGGGAGTACCTGCAGAACTATGCGACCAAGCACCGGGACAAGGGCAACGGTTTCGGCTTCGGCCTAGTGACCCCTGAAAGCACCTGCCGTACGCTCTCCGCGCGCTACTACAAGGATGGTTCGGAGATCCTCATTTCCCAAGGCCCGAAGAAGAATCCGCGCCGACTGACGCCGCGCGAGTGCGCCCGTCTGATGGGCTTTGATGACAACTTCCGCATTCCAGTTTCCGATACCCGTGCCTACAAGCAGTTCGGAAACTCAGTGGTTGTGCCGGTGATCGCTGAAGTCGCCCGCATCATGGTTCCTCACCTGCCCCAGAAGTCTGATTCGGAGCCGGCAAAGCCGGCTAAGAAGAAGGCCAAGGCCTGACCTTGGTCGACAGCCTCACCCCGGAGCAGCGGTCCGCGCAGATGTCGCGGATCCGTGGTTCGAACACCAAGCTGGAGGTCCTTGTCCGCAAGGGCCTCCATGCTCGAGGGCTGAGGTATCGACTGGGTGGTGCAAAGCTGCCTGGCAGACCAGACATCGTGCTGCCTAAGTATCGGACCGTGGTGTTCGTCCACGGGTGCTTCTGGCATGGGCATGATTGTCCGCTATACCGACTGCCGAATACGCGCCCGGAGTTCTGGGCAGATAAGATTGGCAAGAACAGGATCCGGGATCTGCGCGTTACCGCCGAGCTTGAAGCCCTGGGCTGGCGGGTGCTGACCGTATGGGAGTGCTCCCTGCGCGGCAAGACCGCCCTTGAGCAGGCTTCATTCCTAGATCACTTGGCCGGGACCCTACGACAAACAGCTCATTGAGGAAGAACTAACGTGGACATGGATTTTCTGGAGCAGAGCTCAGACCAGTGGTCGCTGATGGAGTCCTTTGTCGGCCGCAGCGGCAAGCTGTTTCTGAAAAAACTCTCGCGTAATGATGCATCGTGGGCTAATGAGGGTGGCGGCCATCAGTATGGCTTCTATGTGCCCCGCGCCGTACGCGAGTCTGAATTTTTTCCGAAGCTTCATGCCCGGGAAGACATCCCGCATATCCTGGAAGCTGACTGTCCATCCTTCTGGCCTCAAACCGGTGAGGTCAGGAGCGACTCAGGTATCAAGTACTACAGCAACAAGGGCTCTGAGTGCCACTTCACGAGGATTCCCGCAGAGCTTTTTGCTGGCCTCAATCCCGCATCATGGCTTCTGGGCGGGACGCTTGAAGAGCCTGAAGGGGATGCGCATCACTGGTTCATGGTGATCGACTCAGCATCTACGGAAGCGGAAATGCTTGAGAGTCGCCTCGACATCCAAGCGAACTTCCACTTCGATCTTTTCGATCCATCGAAGTTCAAACGCGCCTCGGCCATCGAGTCGGACGAAGCTGCGGAACTGATCAGCGAGATCGATGCCGCGATCAGGACTGGCACCGTCGAGACGCTCGTTGCGAAGTACTCGAAGCTTCCTGATTCGCTTGTGCTTGCGGATGAGGCGCGGTTGGATTTCCTCAGATCTGTGAGGTCGAAGACGTTCAACCCATGGGATATCAAAAAGCCTGGCGACGCTCTCATGCGCGTAAGCAGGGACATCGAGTTTTCAATCTACCGCCGACATGAGCTCCGCATGAGGGCAGTAGAAGTCGCCAAAGTTCTAGCCCAGCATGATCGGTCTGCGACTGCAGCTGTACGCGGTTTCGCGTCCTTGAACTCGATATTTCTCTCTGCGAGCCAACAGCGGAAGAGCCGAGCTGGAAAGTCATTTGAGACCCATCTGGCCGCCATGTTGAAGGAGGGGGGAGTGAGGTTCGAGGCGCAGGCAATTCTTGGCCAGCGACGGCCGGACTTCGTCCTTCCTGATCAGGCGACGGTAGCCCTGGACACGCAGCGGCGATATGAAGACGCAGCCATTCTTTCGGCCAAGACGACTCTACGCGAGCGATGGAAGCAGATCACCCACGAACGCTTCAATTGTGCAATCTTTCTGGCTACGGTGGATGACCGGGTTTCGAAGGAAGCGCTTGCAGATCTACGAAAGGCAGAGATCACGCTGGTGGTGCCGGAGTCGTTGAAGATGAAGACCAATGAGTCCCTCTACTATCACGACACGAACGTGATCTCCTTCCGGGATTTCTTTGACGAAGAACTGGCTCGCAAGCGGCCAGTTCTATTACTTGGAGGATGATCCGGGGGACGACAGTTTCATCCCAACACGGAAGCAACATGCTTAGACTCAATCTCCAAGTGCAACACCCCACTAACGAGTAGGGTGTCAGCATGTCCAGGCATTACAACCATATGAGCGAGGAAGAACGCGCTGTTGTCCAGATCGATATCCAGGATGGCAAGAGTATGCGATCCATCGCCAAGCGCTTGGGGCGGAGCCCTTCGACCCTGAGCCGCGAGTTGGCCCGGCAAGACGTTGGAGCGTACAGCGCCACCGAGGCCGGCAGAGACTATCGTGTCCGTCGACTACGCTCTGTTCGGCGCCGTCGACTACGCTCTGTTCGGCGCCGCCGACTGATCGAGGGCAGCGAGCGCTTTCAGTTCGTCCGTGATCACTTGGTTCTGTATCGCTGGTCGCCCCAGCAGATTGCTGCCAAGCTTCGCGCCAAGCACCCGGACGATTCCAGCCAGCGCGTAAGCCACGAGACTATTTACGCCAACATCTATGCCCACCCGCGTGGAGGGCTGAAGAAAGAGCTGGTGGAAGCCCTTCGGCAGAGTAAGCCGACGCGAGGGCTACGCCGCACGACAGCAGCAAAGCGGACAAGGGTTCCTGAGCAGCTGCGCATTGTGCATCGCCCGGAAGAAGTACAGAAGCGACTGGTTCCGGGTCACTGGGAAGGCGACCTGATCAAGGGTGCTTTCAACCGCTCCTGCGTTGGGACGCTGGTCGAACGAAAGAAGCGCTTTGTGATCCTCTGCAAGATGGACGGCTGCACAGCGGAAGCGGCACTGGAGGGCTTCAGTCGGCAACTGAAAAAGCTGCATGAATCCATTCGCACGAGTTTGACTTACGATCCAGGCACGGAGCTCACGTGCTACCCAGAGCTGATGGACCGCTTGGACATCGACGTGTGGTTTGCTGATCCACACGCGCCGTGGCAGCGCGGCAGCAATGAGAACACCAACGGACTGCTTCGGCAGTTCCTGCCCAAGGGCATTGATCTGTCGAGGCCGAGCCAGGAGTACCTCAATCACGTTGCGATGCTCATCACGTGTTGCGCTTGCTTCTTGAGACCGCCCTTTCTTTCAGGACTATTAACCCATGATCACTCGCGGCCATTACATCGGGTAGATTGTTGACGAGCTCGCTTCGATAAGTGCACAGGTGAAGATGCGCAATCGCTTAGGGCTCACGGACCTTAAGCTATTCTGCGAAAACTTCTTCCGAGACGTACTAAACTGCCTGCTTAACGCAAATCTTGAGAGCTGAATGAAGAGCACTCGAACGAACCTAGACTAGATCTTGGCGATAGAAAGAACGGACTGGCGATTCAAGTCACCTCATCTGCCACCTCCCAGAAGGTAAACGATACTCTCCGCAAGATCACGTCAGACCAGAAGAATGAATACAAAAATCTTGTTGTATTGTCCGTTTGCGAGAGACAACAAAGCTAAACTTTAGATGCCAACATGGCCAATGAGCTGAGTTTTCACAGCAACTGCGTATGGGATATGAACACTCTCGCGCACAAGGCTCTAAATCTAGACATATTCACCTTGGAACGCTTCCACCGAACAGTCCGAGCGAATGTCGCGAAGGTACATGTAGAGCTTGAAGTTCCGGATGAGAAAGACACCTATCCCACTAGCGGATATGATCTATGGCAGCCCCGCATCCAACCTAGGATTGGCAATGGCATAGCGTTCGCAGAGTTCTCTGCAGATAGGGCGGGCGTTGCACTAGATGACATCGATCTCAGCGAGATTCAGGGTGGCCTGAAGAAGCTTGGAAGGGAATTGGCAAGACTGCCGCGGGTTACTCGCGAGTTCCTTGTGGTCCTACTCGAGCGACGCAACCGCAAGCGATCCAGCTGATTTGATGGCGCATGGTCGCACACACTTCACCACACGGTTGTGCGTGAGTACCGTGGCGGCGACGTCAGGGAGGAGATTGAAATTCTGGAGCACGCCGAACTCGTCGCAGTGAACGGCGACGATCCAGCAGCATGTGGCCCGACAGAGATTGGCGTCCGTTTGAGCAAAGTGAGCGATGAGCTCGCGCACAACTTCCTAAAGTTTGTAAAGGCAAAGAACCTCTCTCTTCGGCATGTAATAGGTGAGGGCGATCTCCCCGCCTTCTGATCGACACGCCCCCCCTGTGATGACCAACCAGTTTCTACTTAGATGGTGTGGTGATGATAGCAGTGCCGCTTCCAAGATCTCCATCCTCAGCGACCGATGATTGTGCCGCAGCTGTCCGCGCGCGGCAGGAAAGGCGCACGCTCCCCGCCCGTGCGACCCATGGCGGCTTATCAGGGCCCGCTCCAGCGAACCGAACGGTCCTGACGTCATCGGTCCAGGAAAAGGACCAACCTCGACTTGCACCGGGGGGCCAGCGCTCGCTCTATTGTTCCACGTTTTCGCTGATAGGTATCTGCACAAGGAAAGGCTACAGCTGAACCCCACTTCAATTCGCCGTTAAAGTGTCGCCGTTTTCAAGCGAATCCCACTAGCGAGGCGCTTGGAAATCGCGCTGCGGTCGCTCCCGTGATGCAATCTGCGATGGCACATCGGACATATGGCCGCGACATTCTCAAGCACATCCGGGCCGCCGTCGGAAAGTGGCTCGATGTGATGAACCTCTAAGTATGGCGAGCCATCATCCCGCAAGAACAGGGAAACCTCGCAATCTTCCACCTCGCACTTCCCGCCTGCACGAAGGAGAGCTCCTGCGACAACCCACGGATTGCGCTCATACACGCTTCGCTGGACGATCTTTTTGTTTCCGCTCGGCGCAACCCCCAATGCGCGCGCCATAATCCTAGCGGGCGCACTTTTTGCAAGCACTTCAGCGAGCTGCTCGGGGTCCGCAGGACAATCCCCCTTGCGGAACGCAAACACCCGCTCGCCAATGTTTGCAATGACAACAAGGTCACCAACCCTCATCCACTGGGAGACTATCTCCCGCCCTAAGCGCAACTCCCCCTTCCTGCTTGCGTCGGGTGCACGCTCAGACTCATAGAATGTCGCCTCAGCGGTGGTTATCGTGGCATCGAACAAGATTGATACATCAAACGGATCCTCATGCTTCGGCGCTCGCCCGGCGTTGGTTAGAACAGCCACCTGACCCCGAGACAATACATAGGCGCTTTTCCCACGATCCGTTGCAGTTACTTCCTTCTCTGATGCGGAATCGAATAGCCCAAGCGCGATACTCCCCGAGTTCACCAATGCATTCATCATATCCTCCGGTGGGTCACCCTTTAGAGCTAGCGTTTAGTAAGGGAATAGTGTGCCGATTGAACACGTCAACGGGAGAGGCGTTCACCTCCAGCGATCAAACTCCGCCGGAAGAAGTTCTAACAATAGATCAACTGAACAATCTTCAAGATCGTAGGTAAGTTGAAGCTGACGAAGGACCGCAACTAAACGTCGTGGAGTACCGCTCCCCTTCCCGCCTGCGCCACGCTTCAGCCCACACTTCTTGTCGTCATACCAGAGGCGATCCGCAAGCCTGATGATACTCCGTGTCTTAAATATGTCCGCGTACGCACCAATCTGCTCGGAGACATCAGATCTAAGAGCACCGTCGGCGCTTGTGTTCAAGAGAACTCGCGATGCCTTTCCGTGAACGTGATAACTCTGCCAGGCCGATCTCATAACATGGCGATAGTAGCTTCTGAATGAGAAGCTCGGACTCAATACATAGATGGCTCGCTCTCGTCCACGCCTCCACCCCGTCGAGTCAGCGGGACTAATGTAATCAAAGAACATCAGGGATAGCCACGTCCACATCCCCGCATCCTTAGTGAACGAGGAAACGGGAAGAGGGAGCAGAATGCTGTTTAGATACTCACCCAGCTCATATCCATTCTTAAATTTGCGCTGATCAACCTCAATGGATCCATCAACGCACTGGGAATACCGATCATCGTCAAGAAGTTCGACGGGAACACGTGCGGTTGGGTCGGCGTCAAGCTTGCTCAGGAATTCCTCGAAGATGGAGATCCCAGCGGCATTCAGCCGAGACAGACAGACCATCACTGCACCTCCATGCTCGTCATCATTCTCTCCAACAGCGCGTGGCGAGCCGAGAACGCTTCGGCAACGTCATCCTCGATGTCTTCCGATAAAACTTCGTTGTCAATCTGAACAACCAGATCAATCCCGCACTCCCGATTCACCCACGTGACCCAGTCCGCAGCCCAATCTTGGCTATCGATGGCTCCACGGGCAACGATGCTGGCAACAATCACGCGCAAGACATGGGGAAGAATCAAGGCTGCGTAAACTGGATTAGCGATGAGTTCCTCTTTCAGACTTGGAACTCTATTGCTTACGCTAAGCATCGGACCGTCATCGGGATCAACCTCAACCTTCCAAACTTGCGAGCCAAGGTCAGCTGATCTGACTGGAAGAATGGATCGCCTACCAGCCTTCCCTTCGTCGCTGCTCGGTCGGAGTCGGTTTGCGGCAGCAAGGATCCTCCCAATGCGTTCTGACTCATCAACAACGCGAACTCTGAAGAGCACGGAACCACTGGCATCCAACTCACCAAGCTCATGAACCTCTCCGTTTTTTAGATGGAGAACCGTCCCAAAGTCGAATCGCATGGTCGAGTTCTTGACATATGCTTCAACGTAGACGCGAGCATCATTGGGCAGACTCAGGCCGGCGAGATCAATATGAGCTCGAAAGCGCTGCATACCCCCTTCCATGTCAAGTGAAATGGAACAGGATGATTGTTCTATCCTCTTTCGCCCAGTGTGATTGAACCTCCTTCTCATGACTTCACCTCCGCCAAGACAGCGATATCGCGGTTCATGTCGAACCCACTGAACTCCACACGGAACGCGCCGCCTTTACTCGTAATGATTCCCGTGAATGCCGTCTTGGGCGTGAAATCAGCCGAATCGGATTCCACCAGAATACTCCCGACTCTGAGGTCGAAATCTGATGGGTGGTGTTTTGCAAAGGGATCACCCCGAACGAGGTCGTAGGCCACTGACACTTGGACAACCAGCCCTGGGGGAGCACTAGCGTCACCGACAACCGCGAATCCACGATCAGTCGAGTGGACCTTGTAGTGGGTGGGCGTGGGGCTCACCTTAGGCATGACGGGTCGATCGACCTTTTCCCCGCCAGCACCACCGCCGCGCGCGCCATCCTCACTAGGGACAGAGAAGAAATCAAAGAGCGCGTCCTTATCAATAGTTTCGACATCAACGCTGAGCAACGAGTACAGTCGCTGCGCAAGATCGCGAATTTCCTTCAACCGCTCGCGAGGGGCCCTCCATCGGGCTACGACTCGTTCCGCGCTAGCCGAGCAACCCGTATGTGCTGGATTCTCAGCATCGGCAAGAAATTCAGCGACACCGTCGTCCTCCGCAAGAATCGCGCATGCCGTCTTCTTCCCACGGAAGTATCTCTTTTCCGCAGATAGGACAATTGATCGGCGGACAAACATTGCATCGACATCAACATCTGCTTTCTTCAAGTAGACGTCGACATGTGAGGCAACCGGAGTACCATCTTTCCGCAACAGCTTTAGTGGAGCTCTGAATGCGCATACTTGCCCGCCCTGGAACAAAGTCCTGACCGCGTCTACATCTGGAATGAGGTCTCCCTGAGATCGCGCCCATCCGGCGGGCAGCTCCAATGGCGGCGTCGCGGCAATTTTGTAGATCCTATTGATCTCATCGATGAAGTTGATTGTCGCGGTAAGGCGCTCGTCATTATTCGCAACTGAAAGCGCTACTTCGCCATAATTTTTCGCCGAAATCCGCGCCCCATCTACTTGAACGACGAGCCTCCCGAAAAGGATGGGAACGAAGTAATTCGTAACAACCGCGCGTAGCGCCGAGTTGCTATCTACATCAGACCTCAGGAACGGGATTACTACGGAAAGGCCGGGCTCCTTGACTCTTGATAATCCAAAGAGGTCATTGAAAGCCGCAATCCTTGAGGCGTCTCGAGACGGCAGCTGCATGCCACCATCATCCAAGTCACAGTAGAAGCCGTGGGAATCAATACGAGTACCGTCCGCGAGTTCATGATGTTTCAAGACTACTTGCCCCATCAAAAGGGGAGAGGTGTCGTTATCTCGAATGGTAAGCCCAACCAACGTACGCGCACTTGACGAGCTTGAGAACACGAGCTTCCCCAGCCCCCAACGGCCAAGCGATTTACCTCCCTTGTGAGACTTTCCCATTCGTCTCCAGAAGTCGCAGAATGGGCCTTGATCCCATGAGTTCCAGTTACCTTTCAGCCCCGTCGTGCCAAAGTCTTCGATTACCAAGATCGAGACAGATCGGGTGTCCGAAACCGGGCTAAGGCCACAGAGCGTCAAATGCTTGTCCAGCTCATTCGTATCCAGAAACTCATAGGCGCGGGTGGCTGATTTACCCTCCATCACGGAGAATCTGAACCGCACCTCGACAGCCCCTCCAGTGGATGCGTCAAGCGAGTTCTGAATCGACTCTCTAACCAGAGCTTCGACCAACTCGACCTCATCGTTGTTGAACTGGTCGCGCTGCGTTGGATCTCGCTCCATCTCTCCTGGAGGAAGCGACCTAAATTCGAGCTTCATTACCCATGTCCTTGGATACGTAAGAAATCATATGGAGCGTGGAGCGTTAACAGACATCAGCGCGTTCTGCATGGTGTGAATATGCCCTTTCAAGGACCATCGTTTAGCTACCCCCAAGGTATGAAAAGCCCCATCTACGAGATAGCCATCGATCAGACCTGAGCTTCCAAATCCTGCCGATGGCGGATTGCCCACATAGGCTCGAAGCTTGTCTAGTGCATCTGCGTACTGGAAATGGATATGGGAGTCCACCAAATGGTCACCTGATACGAAGTGATTGCATACGAACTTGTTTCGTAGCCGCTCCGTCAGGTGCAAGGCAACGTTTGAAGCACGTCCTCCGCCGGCCTTGTAGTAGTCCCCGACAATGCCAAAATCCCCAAACCCTAGGAATCCGGCTTGTCGATACAGACCAAAAGCCGACGAGAAGGGGCTCTGAGCGGGGTAGAGTCCGTTCTTCGCCTTTCTCATGAATGGGTCACTGATCACCACGTCCGTACATGATGCTAGGCCGTGTTGACTCGCCTCTGGGTGGGCAGCCTGAAAATACACATGGATCGCAGGATTCTGCAGCTTCGCGAACGCTCGATGAACTTCATGCGCAGGCGCAGACATACGGTGCACCAGCATTACTTGTTCGGCGCCGAAAGAACGAACAAAGAGTTTGGCGGCAACGTTCATTTCGCCTGAGCAAATCTCGAAGGCAGGAATTACTAAAGTGGGGAACTCCAGGAGGAGCTTCCTCACAAACTCCGACAAACGTGCCTGCGACTCTGGCGCAACGGCATTTGCGATGACAGCAATACGCTGCCCTTGCTCAACAATAACCTCAAGCCTGCGATACAGGTGAGCATCCATCTTCTCGACTCGGAAGATGGGAAGTACCAAGCCCGGACCGGCAGTGACCTTTGCTAACTCCGAGACTGCAAATAGCTCATTCAGATTTCCACGCATGTACGGAAAGTACATGTCCCTCCCCCCCTGTTCCGTCAGGAGTCTCTTTCTAAGACGTCCATCACATCTCTGTCAAGCAGGTTGATCAAGGCCCCCCACTGTCTAGCTGTCATTTTGTAGAGATAAGCAGCCGGCAGCAGCGCTGCGGGAAGATCAGCAATGTCCTTAATGCGCGGCCTTGCAAGTCCACGTCTGCGCAAAGCAGCCATGTAGTGGGAATGCACCTCAACCGGGTCCATGCTTTCAATCTGCTGCAAAACCGATTTATGGCTACTGACGTCAAGATCCCTGTCCGCGGCCGAGAGCAACTCCAAGTACTCGTCCCGACGCATGGCATCGAACATTGCAACGCTCGATAGTCCCGCCGTAAATTTGACGCTACGCCGATGAATTGTCAGGCCTCGGCTTCGATTCAAAGTCATAATCCCGACGCTACTTGGAACCACATGCAAAGCGCGCTCGACATGGCGCCTGTCCAATACCAAATTCACATGGGTAAAACTTGAGTAGTAGTCTGCAATCTGAGCGGGAGCTTTTGCGAGGTCATCCAAGCCCGTTTTCACCTCGTACACTACTCCCTCATGTCGCACGAAAACCAGATCCGCTCGGCTCTTTCGCACACGGTGCTCATTGAATACGGCAACGGTATGCGGACGGAAGCTTCCCCTGACAATACGGTCCAGAAGGACGCTCTTGTAGAAGTATTCGTCTGGTCGGTGCCTAGAGAGCTGGAGGTGAATCTGCTCCAAGAGCTCCCTAACTGTCGAGCTCCCTTCCGTTCCCTTTAGTACGTCTCCATCCAGGAATCGCCCAAAGTTTCTAACCGCTGACGACGCGTCGTCAGCCATTGCACGAATGGAACTCGCGCAGAAGACTTTCGCTGCGCCTTCGACCCGTTCGACGGACAAATCAATCGACCTCATTGGTCTCTTCCCTGTAAAAGAAAGAAGGAGGCCTTGGCCTCCTCTTCCTTTTGCACAGTGGCAACAAATCAAACCCCAACAGGGTTAGCCTTCTCCGGATCAATCTTGTACTGCTTGATCGCCCGGGCCACATCCTTAGCCGTCATCTTCCCGTCCTTCGCCAGCGCCGCAATCGCGGCATGCGCGATGTAGTACCGGTCAACCTCAAAGAACCGGCGCAGGTTCGCACGCGTATCCGAACGGCCAAACCCATCCGTACCCAGCACGGTGTACGACATCGGCACGAACGCACGGATCTGGTCCGCATACGCACGCACGTAGTCGGTGGCGGCAATCGCCGGGCCCTGGCGGCCTTCCAGCAGCTCGGTCACGTAGGCCTTGCGCTGCTCACCTTCCGGATGCAGGCGGTTGGCACGTTCCACGTCGAAACCATCGCGACGCAGTTCGTTGAAGCTCGGGCAGCTCCAGATGTCGGCGGTCACGCCGAAGTCCTTGTCCAGCAGCTCGGCCGCGGCAATGGCTTCGCGCAGGATGGTGCCCGAACCCAGCAGCTGCACGCGCAGCTCGCCCTTCTTCGGCTTGCCGGCGTCGGTCAGCAGGTACATGCCCTTGACGATGCCTTCGGCCGCACCTTCCGGCATTTCCGGGTGGGTGTAGTTCTCGTTCATCAGGGTGACGTAGTAGTACTCGTCAATCTGATCTTCCATCATCGCCTTGGTGCCGTGCTGCAGGATCACCGTCACTTCGAAGCCGAAGGTCGGGTCGTAGCTGCGCACGTTCGGAATGCCACCGGCCACCAGATGGCTGAAGCCATCTTCGTGCTGCAGGCCTTCACCGTTCAGCGTGGTGCGGCCGGCGGTACCACCCAGCAGGAAGCCGCGGGTACGCATGTCGGCAGCCTGCCAGGCGATGTCACCCACGCGCTGGAAGCCGAACATCGAGTAGTAGATGTAGAACGGCAGCATCGGCACGTTGCTGACCGAGTAGCTGGTACCGGCGGCCATCCACGAGCTGATCGCACCCGGCTCGCTGATGCCCTGCTGCAGCACCTGGCCGCTCTGGTCTTCGCGGTAGAACATCAGCTGGTCGGCGTCGACCGGCTTGTACTTCTGGCCGAACGGCGCGTAGATGCCGATCTGCCGGAACAGGCCTTCCATGCCGAAGGTACGGGCTTCGTCGGCCACGATCGGCACGATGTGCGGGCCCAGTTCCTTGTCGCGCAGGGTGATGTTCAGGCTCTGCACGAAGGCCATGGTGGTGGAGTAGCTGCGCTCGCCACTGCTCTTCAGCAGGCGCTCATAGCTTTCCAGCTTCGGTGCATTGAAGCTCTTTTCGGCCTTGCGGCGGCGCTGCGGCAGGTAACCACCCAGCGACGCACGGCGTTCCTGCAGGTACTGCACTTCCGGCGAATCCGGGCCCGGGTGGTAGAACGGCACCTGGCCGTCGGCCAGCTGCGCGTCGGTCACCGGAATGTTGAAGCGGTCGCGGAAGTGGCGCACCGCTTCGTCGTCCAGCTTCTTGGTCTGGTGGGTCGGGTTCAGTGCCTCACCGGCGCTGCCCATGCCGTAGCCCTTGACCGTCTTGGCCAGGATCACGGTCGGCATGCCCTTGGTGTTCACGGCCTGGTGGTAGGCAGCGTACACCTTGTGCGGGTCGTGGCCACCACGGTTCAGGCGCCAGATGTCGTCGTCGGACAGACCGGCCACCATCGCAGCGGTTTCCGGGTACTTGCCGAAGAAATGCTCGCGGGTATACGCGCCGCCGAAGGCCTTGCAGTTCTGGTATTCGCCGTCGACGGTTTCCATCATCAGCTTCTTCAGGACGCCATTGGTGTCCTTGGCCAGCAGGGCATCCCAGTAACCGCCCCACAGCAGCTTGATGACATTCCAGCCGCCGCCACGGAACACGCCTTCCAGTTCCTGGATGATCTTGCCGTTGCCGCGCACCGGGCCATCCAGGCGCTGCAGGTTGCAGTTCACCACGAAGATCAGGTTGTCCAGGCCTTCACGGCCGGCCAGCGCAATGGCACCCAGGGTTTCCGGCTCGTCGCTCTCGCCGTCGCCGATGAAGCACCACACCTTGCGGTCGGACTTCTCGATCAGGCCACGGTTTTCCAGATAGCGCATGAACTGCGCCTGGTAGATGGCGGCCAGCGGGCCCAGGCCCATCGACACGGTGGGGGTCTGCCAGTATTCCGGCATCAGCCACGGGTGCGGGTACGACGACAGGCCGCCGCCGTCCACTTCCATGCGGAACTTGTCCAGCTGCTCTTCGCTGATGCGGCCTTCCAGGAAGGAACGCGCGTAGATGCCCGGGGCGCTGTGGCCCTGGATGAACAGCAGGTCGCCCGGGTGGTTCTCGCTGGGGGCGCGCCAGAAGTGGTTGAAGCCCACGTCGTACAGCGTTGCGCCGGAGGCGAACGAGGCGATGTGGCCGCCCAGGTCACCCGGCTTGCGATTGGCGCGGACCACGGTGGCCATCGCGTTCCAGCGGATGATCGAACGGATGCGCCATTCCAGTTCGGCGTTGCCCGGGCTCTTGGCCTCCAGCTGCGGCTCGATGGTGTTGACGTATTCGGTAGTGGGAGAGAACGGCAGATAGGCACCCGAACGACGGGTCAGTTCCACCATGCCTTCCAGCAGCTGATGCGCGCGCTCGGGGCCCTCGACATCAATAACGGCCTTCAACGACTCGATCCACTCCTGGGTTTCCACAGGATTCGGGTCGTTGTTCAGCACCTCGTTCAACCAGTTCATTAGCGCTCCCATTACCGCACGCACGCGCGCGACTGTTGATAGATTTCTAGACCGCAAAGTGTAGCGCACCAAGGGCTTTCGTCACTTGGCTACGCTGGCGTATGGAGGCAGGCCACCCCTGTCTGCATGGCATGTCCCGGGACGTCCACCGGCGGGACAAAGCACTGCTGCAGGCCGCTGTTGCTGCCTGCAAGGGCTGCGCCAGCTGTCGTTCGCGGCCTGCTGCGCCCATGCGCAGGACGCAGTGTTACTGCTGCGGATGACCGTTGTAGGGCAAGGCCGGCGCCGTGTCGGCGTTGTCTGACGGGCTGCCGCTGAACCCGCGACAACGTGTCGCGCGCGCCTCTCGACGCAGAGGGCGCCGCTGCGCACGGTTGGCGGCGAGCAGGCCCCTTCCCGCGGTTCGCCGCTCGTCTGCTGCGCCCCGCCCGGGGCGGAACCCGCAGCGCCGTTGCGTGGCCCGATACGGATGTCAGGCCGCGCAACGGTGGCCTGCGCCGCGCGCAACCCTCCCCTTCAGCCCTTGCAGTAGCTGGCTGCATGGCCCGATCTGGCAAGCGTTGTGGCCGAAACCGTACTTGTCGGGTCCGGCTTATCGATATATCGTTTGCGGCACACGTTACCGATATATCGAAATGGGCCGCTCCCCCTCCCCCAAAAGCCGCACCGACGATGCCGCGGTACCCCGCCGCAACGGCCAGCCGCGCGTGCTCAGCCGTGGCGACCTGCGCCTGCTGGTGCTGGCGCTGATCGGCGAGCAGCCGCGCCACGGCTACGAGTTGATGCAGCACATCAGCACCATGTTCATGCAGGCCTACACCCCCAGTGCCGGCACCATGTACCCGCTGCTGGCCAGCTTCGAGCAGGCCGGCTGGGTGGAATCGGAAGAGGTGGACGGCCGCCGTGTGTTCCGCATCACCAGCGCCGGCGAGTTCGAGCTGAAGGTGCAGCGCACCCAGGTGCGGTTGGCGCAGCGGCGCGCGTTCGACCGCGCCCGCGAGATCACCAAGGCCTCGCTGCCGGCGCCACTGGCCGCTGCGCTGCGCGAGTTCAAGCTGGCGCTGGTGCACCACCACGGGCGCTGGGCCGACGGCGAAGCCGAGCAGGTGGCGGCGCTGCTGTCGCGCGCGTCGGCGCTGATCAATGGCCAGGGCAGCAACGTGTCCTCTCCCTTTTCTACGACCCAGCCAGACTGAATCCAGCCAGGTCTTCCCCCATGCCGCGCGCCCCCGCGCGACCTTCTGACAGGTACCCCCATGACCGAACATCACAACTCGCGCCTGCGCCTGGATGTGCGCTTCCGTGAACTGACGGTGCTGCGCACCGAGACTGTCACCCCGCACATGCGCCGCATCGTGCTGGGCGGCGACGACCTGGCCGGCTTCGATTCGCCCGGCGCCGACGACCACATCAAGCTTTTCTTCCCCAACACCAGCGGCGAGATGGTGCTGCCGGTGCTGACCGCCGAGGGCCGCAGCTATCCGGACGGCAAGCAGCCGTCGCCGGCGCGCGACTACACTCCGCGCTGGTGGGACCACGAAACCGGCGAGCTGGCCATCGACTTCGTGCTGCACGACCAGGGCATTGCCGGGCCGTGGGCCGAGCGCGCACAGGCCGGCGACACGCTGGTGATCGGCGGCCCGCGCGGTTCGTTCGTGGTGGCCGACAGCTACGACGCCTATGTGCTGATTGGCGATGAAACCGCGCTGCCGGCCATCGCCCGCTGGCTGGACGTGCTGCCCGAAGGCGCCGAGGTACAGGCGTACATCGAAGTGGCCGACGAGGACGAGCGCCAGGATCTGCCGCAGTACGAGAACGTGCGCATCCACTGGCTGGAGCGCAATGGCTTTCCGGCGGCCAGCAGCACGCTGCTGGAAGACATGCTGACCGACTTCGAGGCGCCGGACGGCGATGCGTTCTACTGGATCGCCACCGAATCGCGCCGCGCACGGATGATGCGCAAGTTCATCGAAGGCCACCTGGGCGTGCCGCGCGACTGGATCCGCTCGACCGGTTACTGGAAGGCGCACCCGGACGAACAGGACGGCGATTGACCGGGCAGCCGGTGGGCGCGGACCGTTGGCCCGCACGTCTTTGACTATGTAGAGCCGAGCCCATGCTCGGCTGCTGCTCTATCCGCCCTCGCGCTACGCGCGATGAGCCGAGCATGGGCTCGGCTCTACAAGAGCGCGGGGCGCAGCCCCACGCACCCACCCGAACCGATGCGCGGCCCAGATCTCCAGCGCCAGCAGCAGCGCGATGATCGCCAGCGGCAGCAGCAACCCCAGGTACACGCCCGGCATCATGCCGTTGATCTGCGCCTTCACCAGCCGCAGCACGCCGCGTGTATGCAGCAGTTCGTCGATACGCATCGTCAGCGCCTCGCGCACCATCTTCGGCTCCAGGCCGACCGTGCCGGCCTTGTCGATCAGCGTGTCTTCCACCATCGCGCGCAGCAGCCCGGCGCGCACCTTGCCGATCACCCAGCCCACGCCACGTGCCATCGGCCCGTCACCCAGCCGGTCCACGCCGGGCAACGGATGCTCGCTCAGGTAGATCGCGGCCAGCGAATCTGCAACATCCCCCACCGTGCCCTGGCTCTGCAGCGCTGCACGCATGCGCTCGTCTTCCAGCGAGGCGGTGAAGCCACTGCTCCAGCCTTCCACCATCGTCTGCAGGTGCGGCTGGAAGTGATCGAGCTGCTTGAACAGCGCGCGGTGCGCGCCGGCGGTGAAGCCCAGTTGCAGGCCGAAGAACGCGACCAGCAACGGCAGCAGCACCACATACGAGGCCAGCAGCCCGTGGTGCCAACCTCGCTGTCGCCGCAGCCAGCCGCGTCGATGCAGCCAGCGCCAGGCGAAGATGCCCAGCGCCAGCCCCAACAGGGTGCCCAGCACGCTGCCGCCGATCAGATCGAGCACGCTCAGGCAGGTCCAGAATTCGCCGAGCCAGTACTGCGCTTCCTGCATGGTGTTGTCTTCCGTGGTTCAGTGCGGCCGCCATGGTAACCGCGACCCCATGCGACAATCGCGCTCCTTTCCTGCACCAACGAGGCCCCACGTGGGCAAATTGACCCTGAGCGGCGTGGACACGCTGCGTACCCGCCTGGCCGACGACAGCGCCTGCGACGCAGTGCTGTCCGCCTTCGCCGACCCGGCTGCGGCGCGCGTACCGCTGCGTGAGCTGGTCGAGGCACAGCACCGCTACCTGCAGGCCGAACATGAAGTGGCACAGGTGGCGGACATCCTGCGCCGCGACCAGAAGTACGCGCCGGTGGGTCGCCCGTCGGTGCATATCGTGCAGCTGCGCAAGCAGCAGGCGTCGACCAGGCAGGCCGCGCTGATCGCCCGCCAGGTGGTGGCACAGGCCGCGCAGACGTTCGTGCGCGCGAGCGGGTTGGTGGTGAAGGCCAAGCAGAGCCCGAGCGAAGCGTCGGCCGCGTGGCTGGGTACGCTGCGCTGAGCGCGCATACCCGGTAGTGGCCAACCTTGGTTGGCCTGCGGATTGATTGTGTGCCGACCAAGGTCGGCACCTACCGGAGCACCCAAAAAAGAAGGCCCGCTTTTCAGCGGGCCTTCTGCCTTCTCACGACGAGTGAGCGGGATGTTGCATCAAGCAGCCGGCTTCTCGCCGGTGGCTTCGGTGGTGATGCGGATCTTCACTTCATCGCTGACGTTCGGGGCGTAGGCGCCGACGCCGAAATCGCTGCGCTTGATGGTGGTGGTGGCATCGAAGCCGGCGGCCGGAACCTTGGCCATCGGGTGCTCGCCGCCGCCGTTGACGGTCACATCCAGGGTCACCGGCTTGGTGATGTCCTTGATGGTCAGATCGCCAGTGACGGTCAGCTTGTTGGTGCCGGCCGATTCGACCTTGGTGCTCTTGAAGCTGGCGGCCGGGAACTTGGCAGCGTCGAAGAAGTCGGCGCTCTTCAGGTGCTCGTCGAACTTGGCGGTGAAGCTGTTCAGGCCGCTCAGCGGCAGCTTCACTTCCACGGTGGACTTGGTGACGTCGGTGGCGTCGTACACCAGGGTGCCTTCGGCGTTGCCGAAGTGCGCGCTCGGGTTGGAGAAGCCGAAGTGGCTCCACTGCGCCAGCACGTCGGTGTGGGTCGGGTCGAGCTTGTAGGTGCCCGAGGCGATGGTGATGGCGGCAGCCGCCGGGGCAGCAGCAGCGGCATCGGCGGCCGGGGTGGTGGCAGCCTGCTCGGTGGCGGCCGGGGCAGCAGCATCGGCGGCCGGGGCGGCGGTGTCGGCCGGCTTGGAGCAGGCGGCGATAGCCAGGGTCAGGGCCAGCGGCAGCAGCAGTTTACGGGTGGCGCTCATCTCAGGAACTCTCCGGATCGTAGGGTGGGAACACAGTGCAGCAATGGCCCGCCACGGCGGGCGGGCGCGAAACCGATACAGCGACTTACGCGATGCGCGCCGCTTCGTCGAAGGACAGACGCGGCAGACGGGGGAACAGGCCCGAATCGTCACCGTACCCCAGGTTGACCAGGAAATTCGACTTGATGCTGGTGCCGGCGAAGAACGCTTCATCGACCTTGGCATTGTCGAAGCCGGACATCGGGCCGGCATCCAGGCCCAGCGCGCGTGCGGCCAGGATCAGGTAGGCACCCTGCAGGCTGCCGTTGCGGAACGCGCCTTCGTGGCGGCCTTCGCGCGGGCCGTCGAACCAGGCCTTGGCATCGGTGTGCGGGAACAGGTACGGCAGCTTCTCGTGGAAGTCCTGGTCGAAGGCCACGATGACGGTGACCGGGGCGGCCAGGGTCTTGTTGTGGTTGCCTTCGGACAGCGCCGGTGCCAGTTTGGCCTTGGCTTCGGCCGACTTCACGAACACGAAGCGCGCCGGGCTGCCGTTGGCGGCGGTCGGGCCCCACTTCAGCAGGTCGTACAGAGCGTGCAGCTGCGCGTCTTCGACCGGCTTGTCGAGGAAGGCGTTCTGGGTACGGGCGGTGCGGAACAACTGGTCCAGTGCAGCAGCGTCGAGCGCGTGGGACATCGGTGGATCTCCAGGGCGGCTAAGGTCAGTGCCCGCGGGCGGCGCGGGGCGGAACGTCGATCCGCAGTGTAGAGTGTCGCGACTGTTGCAACACCCAGCAGGATTGAAACGAATTAATGCCAATGGTGAAACGATCGAGCACGCCATGGACGGTCACCGATGGCCGTGCCGGTAATGTCCGCCAGGCGGTCGCGCTGGCGACGGCGCTGCGCCTGGGCAGCCACCGCCCCCTGGTACTGCAACCCCGCGCGCCGTGGCGCTGGCTGTCGCCGCGGCGCTTGCCCGGTGATGTGAGCGGCTACGGCGAGGCGTTCGCGTCCCTCGCTGCCGAGGCGCCTGCGCTGGCGATCGGCTGTGGCCGCCAGGCCGCCGGAGCGCTGCGCGTGCTGCGTGCGCGTGGCAGCCAGGTGGTGCAGATCCTCGACCCGCGCATCGGTTGCCGCCACTGGGACGTGGTGGTGGTGCCCGAGCATGACGCCCTGCGCGGCAGCAACGTGCTGACCCTGATCGGCAGCCTGAACCCGGTGGACGATGACTGGCTGGCCTTGGGCCGCGCCGCGTTCGCCAGCTTCAGCACCCTGCCCGGCCCGCGCACCGCGCTGCTGGTGGGCGGCCCGACGCCGCTGGCACCCTGGGATGAGACGGCGATGGTGCACGTGTTCCAGGCGCTGGCCGAACAGATCCGCAGCGAGGGTGGCAGCCTGCTGGCGACGACCTCGCGGCGCACGCCGCCGGCGCTGGCCGAGATCCTGCGCGCGAAGTTCGCCGACCTGCCGCATGTGATCTGGGGCGATGGCGGCGATGGCGTGAACCCGTATGCAGGTCTGCTCGGCTGGGCCAACCGGGTGGTGGTGTCGCCCGATTCGGTGAACCTGCTGTCCGAGGCCAGCGCCACGCGCATGCCGGTGATGGTGGCCCTGGCCCATACGGCGCAGGGACGGCTGGCGCGCTTCCAGCAGCAGCTGCGCGAACGCGGGCGTTTGCAGCCGCGCTGGTTGGATTGGCACTACGACCGCATCGAACCACTGCGCGAGACCGCGCGGATTGCCGCCGAGGTCAAAGCGCGGCTGGCGCTGGGGTGATGCCGTCCAGCGCTTTTTGAACATTTCGATCCGTCGGCGCAGTTAGAGTCCAGCCTCCCCCTCGGACTGGACGTCCCCATGCGCACCCTGCTTCTGCTGCCGCTGGCCCTGCTGGCGGCCTGTTCCACCACCCCCACCGAACTGGACCCGCTGTCGCACGCGTGCCAGCAGCAGCTGGATGCCTACCGCGAGCAGCCGGCGCTGCGCAATCCGCGCAACGAGCGCCCGCCGTTGCCGATCGCGCCGATCAGCGATGCCTGCGACAAGGAATTGCGGCGCAAGGGCGTGGAGCGTTGATTCCAGCGATGCGGGTATGATCGGCGCGCGGGCCTGCCCGCCTCTGGAGCGGTATACATGGAACGTCTGCATCGCCTGCGCTGCGGTCTGCTGTTGTTGATGGGCCTGCTGGCTTCCGCGCCGGCATGGGCCGACAGCGGCACCTGCCTGGAGCGCTACCCCAGCGTGGCCGCGCAGGCGGCGATGTTCGATGTGGCGTGGGCCACCGCTGAGCGCCTGGATGCGCTGCCCGACGTGGACGTGGTGATCGCCGCGCGTGGTGGCCAGGACCTGAGCCGCTACGGCCTGCGCCACAGCCACCTGGCCTTCCTGCTGCGCGAGGACGACGGCCGCTGGCGCGCGATGCACCTGCTCAACCGCTGCAAGACCGACAGTTCGCAGCTGTACCGTGAGGGCCTGGGCAATTTCGTCGGCGAGAGCGGCACCCATACCGACCTGCGCATCGGCGTGCCGCCGCCGGCGTTGCAGCTGGCACTGAAGCGGATGCTGGCAGCACCGGCGATCCAGCCCAAGGCGCTGCACGAATCCAAGTACAACGTCGTGGCCTATCCGTTCGCCACCGACTTCCAGAATTCCAACCAGTGGATCCTGGAAGTGCTGGCCGCGGCAATGGTGCAGGCTGAAGGTGGCCCGGTGATCGTCAAGCGCGAACAGGCACAGCACTGGCTGCGTGCGCAGAAGTACCAGCCCAGCGTGCTGCATATCGGCCTGGGCAAGCGCGTGGGTGCGCGCCTGTTCGTGGCCAACGCCACCACCACCGACCATCTGGCCAGTGAACGTATTTCCGGCAACTACTCGGTGGTGACGGTGGAATCGGTATTCGACTTCCTGCACCAGCGCAGCCAGCTGCAGCAGGAACTGACCATTGCGCATGCGACGGCCGACACTGCCGCCGCTGCGCCCTGACCTGGCAAGGAGAAGATGATGCGCAACCTGCCGTTTTCCGCGTTGGCCGTGCTTGTGTGCGGCAGCCTGTTGTCTGCAGCGCCGGCACATGCCGAGCGCCGCATCGTGATCATCCAGAACAGCGTGCCCGAGGGGCCGAGCCTGGAGATGTCCGCACCGATGGCGGCAGCTGCGCAAGCGGCGGCGGCCAAAGAAGCCGAAGAAACCGGCGTGCCCGCGGGCCAGGGCGCGGTGAAGCTACCGCAGATGCAGGTCAGCGCCATTTCCACCACCGTCGATGGTCGCCGCGAGGTGCTGCTGCGGGACGCCAGCAACCCGCAGAACACCGCCTCCATGCAATGGCCCAAGCGCCCCGGCGACCCGGCCGTGCAGTTCAACGTGGGCCAGACCGTGAACTTCCAACCCACCGGATCGGGCGACGGTTGGCAGGTGAGCGACAACCAGGGCCGGCCACTGGAATACCTGCCCGAAGCCACCGGCCCACGCGACATTTTCGATACGCAGCGCTGAGCCGCTGCTTCTCTTCCCGACCAGGAGGTCACCATGCTTCGTTCCCTGCGCGCCCCCGCCACCGCCCTGCTGCTCTCGACCCTGACGGTGCCGACCGTGCACGCCGGCGCCGCCCCGCACATCAATAGTGGCCAGGCCAGCGTGCTGGTCACTTCACTGATCGTGGTGTCGGTTCCGCTGGCTACCTCGATGGGCCTTGCAGCGCTGTCCAAGGCGCCGTTCAAGGCCAGCGAGCGCAATGGCAAAGTCGCCGAGCGCACCCCGGCGGTGCCGCTGCCGCCGATGGAAGTGAAGCAGGTGGCGACCACCGCCGCCGGCGAGCGCCAGGTGCAGCTGCAGGTACCGGACAAGGCTGACCAGACTGCCACCCTGCAGTGGCCGGCGATCGAGGGCGATGACCCGGTGGCCGGCTTCGTGGTCGGCCAGCAGGTGCGCTTCGACCCGACCGATGCCGGTGCCGGCTGGACGGTGAAGAACAGCGACGGCAAGGCCCTGGCCTATGTGCCCACGGCCTATGCCGCCGGCGACGCGCTGAGCGAGCAGCTGTAAAGCTGAACGGCCGTTTTTGGCTTTGCGGCGGGCCGGGCGGATAATGGACGATCCCCTTTTTCCCCTGGCTCGCCATGTCCGTGCGTCCTGCGCCTGTTTTTGCCCCGTTGACCGCCCGCGCCCTGGTGCTGGCGGTGCTGGCCATGAGCGCGGTGGTGCTGCTGTCCAACGTGCTGGTGCAGTACCCGATCAATGACTGGCTGACCTGGGGCGCCTTCAGCTATCCGGTCGCGTTTCTGGTCAGCAACCTGATCAACCGCCGCTTCGGCCCGGGCCCGGCCCGCCGCGTGGCGTGGATTGGTTTTGCGGTGGCGGTGCTGCTGTCGGTGTGGGTGGCGACGCCGCGCATTGCGATCGCTTCTTGCTCGGCCTTCATCGTGGCCCAGCTGCTGGACATCACCGTGTTCGACCGCCTGCGCCGTGGCAGCTGGTGGCGCGCGCCGATGGTGGCCACCACCTGCAGCGCGACGGTGGACACCACCATTTTCTGGTCGATCGCGTTTGCTGGCTCCACCCTGCCGTGGGTGAGCTGGGCCGCCGGCGACCTGGCGGTGAAGCTGGCGATCGGCGTATGCCTGCTGGCCCCGTTCCGCGCGCTGCTGTGGAAGATGGCGCCGCTGCGTACGGCCGGCTGACCACCGTTGCACGGGTAGGTGCCAACCTTGGTTGGCACACTCCCAGACCCCGGTGGGTGCCGACCGTTGGTCGGCACGCTTCTTCAGGGTTCATCGCAGCTGAGAAATTGTGCCGACCAACGGTCGGCACCTACCAATGTAAGGCCATCGCCGGGCCATTGAACCGGTGGCTGCCATCCTTGTTTGGCACATTCCCAGAACCCGGTGGCTGCCATCCTTGTTTGGCACATTCCCAGAACCCGGTGGGGGGGGGCCGGGGGGGGGGCGGCGGCATGCGGGGGGGGGGGAGCGGGGGGAGAGTTGGGA
>NZ_JBSPUD010000025.1:0-64081 GCF_056861525.1 Stenotrophomonas sp. 82F1 | reverse complement strand
GGTCGCCACGCTTCTTCAGGGTTCATCGCAGCTGAGAGATTGTGCCGACCAACGGTCGGCACCCACCCAAAGCCGCTACAGCCATTGCAGGCGGTCAGCCGAACGGCAGCTCCGCGGCGATGCATGCGGCGCTGATCGCCGCACACGCCTCTTCGATGGCCGGCGTCGTCGGCGCCAACCGTGGGCGGCGATCCAGCGTGCAGGCCAGCCCTATTTCCAGCAGCGTGGCATGCGCACCATGCAGCGCCTGTGCGGTGGCGTCGGGCAGGAATCCCGCCGCTGCCAACGCGTCGATCAACGCCGGCGTGGCACGTGGGTGCAGCAACGCAGGTATCTGCGCACTGCACGCCAGCACGCCGGTCTGCAGCAGGAATTCCAGATCGACCACGCCGCCTGCGCCCTGCTTCAGGTCGAGCCGTGCGGCATCGCTGCGGTCCAGTTCGGTGCGCATGCGCCCGCGCATCTTCACTACATCGGCATACAGCGTTGCGCGATCGCGTTCGCGGCCCAGCGTCTGCGAGCGTACCTGTTCGAAATCCTGCAGCAGGCTGGCATCACCGGCCACGCCGCGCGCGCGCACAAGCGCCTGGTGCTCCCAGGTCCATGCGCGATCACGCTGGTACTCGGTGTAACTGGCCAGCGAAGACACCAGCGAGCCCTTGCCACCGTCCGGACGCAGGCGCACGTCGATGTCGTACAGGCGGCCGGCGGCCGTGACCGCAGCCAGCAGCGCCATCACCTTCTGGGCCAGGCGCGCATACCAGCGGCCCGGCTCCAGCGGGCGCGCGCCATCGCTGGCTTCCACGCCGGCGGGATGGTCGTGCAGGAACACCAGGTCCAGATCCGAGCCAAAGCCCAGCTCCAGGCCGCCCAGGCTGCCGTAGCCGATGATCGCGAAGCGGCCGCCGGCGATAGCGCCGTGCGCGGCGTGCATGTCGGCCTCGGCCATCGCCAGCACGGTGACCACCACCGCCTGCGCCAGTTCGGCCAGTTGCCGGGTGCTGTCGACCGCGCCCTGGCGGCCGTCCAGCGTGGCCATGGCCATGCGGAAACTGAGGGCGAGCCGCGTTTCATTGAGCCAACGCAGCGCCGATTCGGGATCCTCCACCGTCAGCACCTGCTGGCATTCGGCCAGCATGCCGGCTGCATCGGGCATCGGTCCGGACACGCGTACGTCCAGCAGCTCGTCCAGCAGCAGCGGGTACGCGGCCAGGCGCTCGGCCAGCAATGCACTGCGGGCCAGCACGTCAACCAGGCGCGCAAGCGCGCTGGGCTGTTCGTCCAGCAGCGCCAGGTAGCTGGTACGACGCAGCACTGCCTGCAACAGGCCGAGCACGCGCTTGAGTGCGGCATCGGGCTGCGGTGAACGGGTGGCAGCGTGCAGCAGCGCCGGCAGCACGCGGTCCAGCCGCGCACGCGCCGCATCGGACAGCGACTTCACGCCCGTGCCTTGGGCGAAATCGCGCAGTGACTGGTCGGCGCCATTGGCGTCGAGGAAACCGGCCTCGGCCAGCAGCGGCGCGTTGCTGCCCTCGGGCAGGCTGCGCCAGTAGTTGGCCAGCGCATCCGGCGCGGCCTGGCCCTTGCGCGGGGCCAGCAATGCGGCGAACTCGGTACTGACGCGCTGCTGCTGCACGGTCAATGCGGCGCGCAGCGCATCCCAATCGGCATAGCCGAGGCCGACGGCAATGCGTTCGCGATCCAGTACATCAGATGGCAGCACATGGGTCTGTGCATCGCGCAGCATCTGCAGGCGGTTTTCCAGCCGGCGCAGGAACAGATAGGCCTCGCGCAACGCCGCGCCATCATCGCGGGCGATCTGCCCAGCGGCGACCAGCGCCTCCAGCGCGACCAGCAGCCGTCGCTCACGCAGCGCCGGCTCGCGGCCACCGCGAATGAGCTGCAGTGCCTGGCACAGGAACTCGATTTCGCGGATGCCGCCGGCGCCACGCTTGATGTCGTCGTGCATCTCGCGGCGCGCAACTTCGGCGGTGATTGCCGCTTTCATCTCGCGCAGGCCGTCGAGCGCGGTGAAATCCAGGTAGCGGCGGTACACGAACGGACGCAGGGTCTGCAGCCAGGCCTCGCCTGCGGCAATATCGCCCGCCACCGCGCGCGCCTTCAACCAGGCATAGCGCTCCCAGTCGCGACCCTCGCGCTGGAAGTATTGATCCATGGCCGCGAATGACAGCGCCACACGGCCGGCGCTGCCGAACGGGCGCAGGCGCAGGTCGACGCGATGGCTGAAGCCATCGACGGTGGTTTCATCCAGCAGCTTCGCCAAGCGCTGGCCGAGCCGGGCGAAGTACTCCTCGGCCGCCAACGCGCGCGGGCCGTCGGATTCACCGCCCTGCACGTAGGCGTAGACCAGATCGACATCGGAACTGAAGTTGAGTTCGCCCCCCCCCAGCTTGCCCAGCCCGAACACCACCAGCTGCTGCGCTTGGCCGTGGTCATCGAGGATCACCCCATGGCGCTGGGCGAACTCCTGCTGCAGGGCGTCCAGCGCCAAGCGCAGGCAATCCTCGGCCAGGGCGGTGGCTCCGGCGAGGGTCTGCGGCACATCGTCGAGCCCGGCCAGGTCGCGCCAGATCAAGCGGGTCGACATCGCCGTGCGCCATCGCCGCAGCTGCGCCGGCCAGTCGCCGGGCTGCAGCGGGTCGAGCACCGGCGCCGGCAGTGGCGGACAACCGGGCGCGGCCAGTTGCGTCAACAGGCCGGGCTGGCGCACCAGGGTATCCATGGCGAAGTCGCTGCTGACCGCCAGTTGCACCAGCATCGGCTGCAGCTCGGCCGGGATGGGATCGGGCACTGCCTGGGTCAGGCGCGTCAGCGCGCGGTCGACGAGGGGCTGCAGGGTGGCGGGCAAGTCGGCGGGGGCGAGGGTCATGCCCTGATTCTCGCGGGGGCGGATCCCTTTGCCAACGGCGAAGGGCTGTGACCCGTTGCCGTGGCCTGTGGGGTCAGAGCCTTTTGCCGTTGGCAAAAGGATCCGACCCCGGCACCGCGTATTCATACTGGGCGAAAGGCAATAAAAAAGCCCGCTTGCAGCGAACTGCCAGCGGGCTCTGCTCCCTCCCCCACGTCGGGATGCAGGGCCATCGTGCGGTGTACGAAAGTACTTTGCACGCTGCACTGCAAAACAAAACTGGCGGGTATGGGAGAGGCGTTGCCGGAAACACCATTCCACGAAGGTAGAACCCCCCGTACGGCAGGGGATGGCCGATAATCGGGATTCCCCCCAGAAACGCTGTCGTCATGACTGTTGATCGCATCGCCAACGCGCGTCTTCGTGACCGCGTGGTCTCCGCCGAGGCCGCAGCCGCGCTGATCCAGCCCGGTGAAACCGTGGCCATGAGCGGCTTTACCGGCTCCGGTTACCCCAAGGCCGTTCCCGTTGAACTGGCCCGCCGCATCGAAGCGGTGCATGCCCAGGGCCTGCCCTTCCAGATCAGCCTGATGACCGGTGCCTCCACTGCGCCGGAACTCGATGGCGCGCTGGCCAAGGCCGATGGCATCGCCATGCGCATGCCGTTCCAGAGCGACCCGGATGCGCGCAACCGCATCAACGAGGGCAAGCTGGATTACATCGACATCCACCTCAGCCACGTTGCCCAGCACGTCTGGTTCGGCTTCTACGGCGAGATCGATACCGCCGTGATCGAGGTCTCGGCCATCCGCGAGGATGGATCGCTGGTGCCGTCCACCTCGCTGGGCAACAACAAGACCTGGCTGGACCTGGCCAAGAAGGTGATCGTCGAGGTCAACGAGTGGCAGCCGGCCGGCGTTGATGGCATGCATGACATCTACTACGGCACCGCGCTGCCACCACACCGAAAGCCGATTCCGCTGGTCAATGCCAACGACCGCATCGGCGAGACCGCGCTGCGCTGCGACCCGGACAAGATCGTGGCCGTGGTGCGCACCAATGGCCCGGACCGCAACAGCCCGTTCAGCCCGATCGATGCGACCAGCGAGCAGATCGCCGCGCACCTGATCGAGTTCCTGCAGCACGAAGTGAAGCGCGGCCGCCTGCCGGCCAACCTGCTGCCGCTGCAGTCGGGCGTGGGCAACATCCCCAATGCGGTACTGGCCGGCCTGGCCAAGAGCGGCTTCCGCGACCTGGCCGCGTTCACCGAAGTGATCCAGGACGGCATGCTCGACCTGCTGCGCGACGGCGTGCTGAGCTATGCCTCGTGCACCGGCTTCGCACTGAGCCCGCAGGCCAACGAGACGTTCAAGGAAAACATCGATTTCTACCGCGAGCGCATCATCATGCGCACGCAGGAAATCTCCAACCATCCGGAACTGGTGCGCCGCCTGGGCTGCATCGGCATGAACGGCATGATCGAAGTGGACCTCTACGGCAACGTCAATTCGACGCACGTGATGGGCACGCGGATCATGAATGGCATCGGCGGTTCGGGCGACTTCGCGCGCAATGGTTTCCTGTCCGCGTTCCTGAGCCCGTCGACGGCGAAGAACGGCACCATTTCGGCGATCGTGCCGATGGCCAGCCACGTCGACCACACCGAGCACGACGTGTCGGTGATCGTGACCGAACAGGGCCTGGCCGATCTGCGTGGCCTGACCCCGCGCAAGCGCGCGCAGGTGCTGATCGACAACTGCGCGCACCCGGACTTCCGCGCGCAGCTGCAGGACTACTTCGACCGCGCCAGCCGCGAGAGTTACGGCAAGCACACCCCGCACCTGCTGCCGGAAGCGCTGTCGTGGCACCAGCGCTGGCTGGATACGGGCACGATGAAGGGCTGACGCCCGCTTCTGTGGAGCCGAGCATGGCTCGGCTCTACAAATGGCAGCACCGCAACATCCCTGTAGAGCCGAGCCCATGCTCGGCTCCGCAGCACGCGACTTATCCGCGCAGCGCTGCCAGCGATTCGGCCTGGATGCGCTCGTAGATCTCGAACTCATCGTTCACCGCCGCGCCCAGCGCCTGTTCGAAGGCTTCGCGATTGGCATGGGCGGCGTACGCGCGCTGCTCGCCACCGCCCAGGTTCGACTGGAAGATGCCGGCTGCGCTGACCGGCAGGAAATCCTCGTAGACGATCGGATCGGCCGTGGCCAGGCCCGCTGCAACCAGTACTTCGGCCGGCAGGTCGGCCACGCGTCCCGGCGCGGCGCGGCCCGCGTCGGTCAGCTGGTAGCGGTAGTAGCCGAGGCCTTCCTGGCGCAGAGTGTCATGGTCATCCGGGAAGCTCGCGAACACCGCCTGCAGGCGCTGGCCGTAGTCACCGCCGGTGCTGCCCGCGCCGCCGGCATCGCGCGCCTGCGTCAACAGCTGGTCGTACAGCGCGCGGCCCTTGGCGGTCAGTGCCAGGCCGCGCTGTTCGATCTCGCCGAAGCGCGCGGTATGGGTACCGGCGTCGCCGCCCTCGTTGTCCGGGAAGTGCACGGCCTCTTCCAGCGCCTTGAAGCTGGTCTGCCGCAGCAGGATCGGGCAGGCGCGGCGCGGCGGGCCCTCGATCACCGCCTTGGCGGCCATGCCGTGCTCGATCATCGCCGCCTGTGCAGCGTCGATGTCCAGCGTGCGCGGGGTCAGGTGGTTGATGTGCGGGCCACGGAAGCTGACCACATCGGCCACCAGACGGTGCGCCTTGTGCAGGGCGTGGTAGGTCGGCAGATCCACAGTGGCGTCGCCATGCCAGCGGAAGGTTTCCAGCGCCTGTTCGACGAAGCGCTCGGCATCGGCCTCGCTCAGGCCACCGTCACGCTCGGCCTGGTCGATCAGCGCCAGCGCGTCGTCGGTGAAGATGCGGCGGCGGGCGAGAATCTCGGCCGACTGCGCACGCAGCGCCCCGTCTTCGATCAGCTCCAGGCGCAGCAGCGAGGTGAACACGCGGAACGGGTTCAGTGCCAACGCAGCGGCGGTCAGCGGGCGGAAGGCCGTGGAATGCACCGGCACGCCGGCCACCGACAGATCGTAGTAGCCCACCGGGTACATGCCCATCACCGCGAACAGGCGGCGCAGGGTCGCCAGTTCCTGCGGGGTGCCGACGCGGATCGCGCCATGGCGTTCTTCGTCCAGGCGGGCGCGCTCGTCGTTGCGCAGCAGCTGCGCGGCCAGCGCCGGGTCCTGCGCCAGGACCTGCGTGTTGATCCGCTCCACCAGTTCCACCAGCGTGCCGTACAGCGGCACTTCGGTGCGGTACATGCGGGACATGGCCTGGGCGAACAGGCGGCGGATCACATCAGGCGAAACGAAAGAGGCGCTCATCAGTCACTCGGTTACGGGAACGGGGAACGGCGAGAACCCGTATTGTCGCCGGAGTGCGCGGCGGCGGCGATACGCATAGCAGCATGAAGAACATCGGTAGCGCCGGACCATGCCCGGCGGATCCCAGGACCGCGCTGCGCGCTCGCCGGGCGTGGCCCGGCGCTACCGTTTCAACTGGCGCTTCAGCGTGGCATCCAGGGTGATCGGCCGGTCCCAGTGCTCGTAACTGGCGACGATGGCGTGGCGCACGGCGCGGTAATGCAGGTTCTGCGGCTTGGCCGGCATCCGCTTCACCACCTCGGCCCAGCCGCCCTCGGGGTCCTGGCTGAAGGCGCGCACGCTGTCGCGGCAGGTCTGGCCACTGGCCTTGGCCCAGAAGCAGGCGAAGTAGATGTCGCCGGCCTGCCACTGGTGGGTGGTGGCCAGCGCGGCGATGTAGCCGCGCGGAACCCCGGCGTAGCGCGATACCTCGTCGAGGAAGGCATCGGGATAGCGCTCGGCGTAATGGTTGATGTCGGCCAGCTGGGTGTCGACCCAGGTGTCGCCAGTATCCACCTCGTAGGTCGCCGAACGTTCGGCGGTCTGCTGGGCCAGCACGATGGCCGGCGCCAGCAGCAGGGACAACAGCAGCGCGCGCAGTGGCAGTTTCATGACCCGATTCTGCCGCAGCCGCCGCGCCGTGTCAGGCCGCGGCAGCGGCCCTGGCCTCGATCGTCGCCAGCGCGGCCGGCCAGTCCCAGGCGGTATCGGCGTTGACCATGCGCGGTTCGTCGTCGGCCACGCCGTGCTGGGTCTCGTGCGCCCAGGTCACCGCGTACGGGGTATGGATGCCCCAGCCGCCGAGGGTGATCACCGGTTCGATATCCGAGCGCAGCGAGTTGCCGACCATCACGAACTGCTGCATCGGCAGGTCGAATTCGGCCAGCACGCGGGCATAGGTTTCCGGGTCCTTCTCGGACACGATTTCGATGCGTGGGAACAGGTCCGCCAGCGCCGCCACCTTGATCTTGGCTTCCTGATGGAACAGATCGCCCTTGGTGATCAGCACCACCGGGTACTGCGCGGCGATGGCCGCCACCGACTCGCGTACGCCGTCGATCAGTTCGACCGGATGGCGCAGGGTGTCGTGGCCGATGTCGAGGATGCGCTGGATGTCCTTGGCCTCGATCCGCTGCGAGGTGATCTCGATGGCCGCCTCGATCATCGACAGCGTCATGCTCTTCACCCCGTAGCCGAACACGCCGAGGTGGCGCTGCTGCACTTCCAGCAGGTGGCGGGCGGTCTGGGTGTCATGGACGTCGATGTAGCGCGACAGCAGGTCCAGGTAATCCTGCTCGGCCTTGCGGTAATAGTCCTCGCTCTTCCACAGCGTGTCGTCACCGTCAAAACCGACCAGGCCGATGGCGCGCGAAGGCGCAGGCGTGTAGGTGTTCATCGCCCTAGGATACAGGCGCTGAGATGACGAGAAAAACCCGGGTGGCCGAAGCCATCCGGGTTGCCCATGCACCGGTTGTCCCGAATTCAACCGTGGATCAGCGGCCCTGGCCTGCGGCCGTGCCAGCCGCGCCGGCACCGGCCTGCTGGGCGGCCACGTAGGCCTTGTACTCGTCGGCACTCAGCTGGCCGTCCTTGTTGGCATCAGCCTGGTCGAACACCTGGGCAAGGCCCGCATTCACCTGCGCTTCGCTCTTGCTGATGGTGCCGTTGCCATCGGTATCGATGCTGGCCCAGGTCTGGCCACCGCCATTGGCCTGCGCCGATGCTGCTGCGGCCGCATCGGTCGCCTGGTCGGCCGCCTGGCCTGCCTGTGCCGCCGCCTGCTGGGCCTGCGCCGCTTCGTTCTGTGCATGCGCGGCCTGCTGCTTGGCCGACTGCGCCATCGCCGGGATGGCCAACACGCTGCCGGCGGCGACGATCAGGGCGATCAGGGGCTTGCGGTTGCGAATAGTCATCTGGGGTGTCTCCTGAAGGGTGGTAGTGCGCGGTCGTTGTCTCCGCACGGCACCTACCCTGCCACCGCGTTTCTGAATCGATTTTGCGCGGCGATCGCCGCGAACACGCATGGTTAACCACCCACGCAGACGCATGCGTTAGCGCGGTGGTTAGTGCGAAGTGAGCAGGGAGTAAGACGAGCATTCAGCGCTACCGGATTTAACCGGCAGCGAACGAAAAACCTGCGTCAGTCGACGGTTTTTTCCGATGACCGCGAACTGAACAACACCCACCCCAATGCAACACCGGAGAGCGCACCGGCGATCTCCAGCACCACGCGGCTGCCCAGTTCGTTCGGATCGTGGATGGTGGACAGGAACAGGCGCGCATACAGCGGCGACTCCAGCCGCACGATGCCCATGTAGAACAGCTTCCAGGCGTCGATGCCGGCGGAGATGATCACCGCGATGACGCACGACCAGCCGATCGCATGGCCGACAGTCCAGTGCAGCAGGCGGCACAGGTGGTGCCACAGGAAGTACACCAACAGGCCGACCAGCAGGGCGATGAGGCCCGCTTCAAGCGTACCGAGCAGGCCGAAATGCAGGGGAAGGTTCATCGGGCGGGGACGCAGGAGAAGGCGGCCAGTGTAAGGGTAAGTGTATAGGCAGGGCTGCGCCCTGCACCCGCCGAGGCCACTGCGAAAGCAACAGCAACAGCGGCATTCCGTGGGATGGCGGGGCGGTGTGGGCATGCAGGACACGCCGTGAACCCATCCATGGGGGCTCGATGGCGCCATCCATGGCGCCAACGGTCCTGCATGCCCACACCGCCCCACCCTCGACAGTTTCCCGACAACGGTTGGTAGATCCACGCCATGCGTGGATGAATCTCCATCGAAATCGAATATCTCGACAATTGATCGAAGAGCATCCACGCATGGCGTGGATCTACCTGTCGACCAAGGTCGACACCCACCGAGCGCAGGCCATGCCATTCCGACAGATCGCGGAAATCCGTCGAAGGCGGGGTGGGTCCGGTTGCGGGGGTGTCCGCGGCATGGATGCCGCGGCCAAGCCTACAGGGACGTATTTACGGCGTCCCCCGCAACCGGAACCACCCCGCCATCCCACGGAATGCCAGCTTCTGCTGTTGCTGTTGCTTCTGCTGTTGCTCGCGCAGTGGCCTCTGCAGGTGCAGGGCGCAGCCCTGCCGACACCCCTACCGCACTGGCACGTCGTAGGCAGTACCGGCATCCGGCTCGGGTTGCATCGTGTAGTGCCACCACTCCTGCGCATAGTTGGCGAAACCACGTCGTGCCATCGCCTGCACCAGCTGCTGGCGGTTGGCGTTCTGTGCATCACTCAAGCCCGGCGTCTGCGTATGCGCGCGTGGGCCGAAGAAATCGAAGTCGGTGCCCATGTCCATCGGCGTGCAGCGCCCGCTGCGACAATCCAGCAGGCCAAGATCCACGGTGGCACCGCGGCTGTGGCCGGAACGCTCGGCGATGTAGCCGTCGCTCAGCAGCTGCGGCTTGTCCAGATCCGGATACTGCAGCGCCTTGCGCGACTGTTCCCGTGGATCGTTCACCCAGGCCATGAACGCCTGCACCGCGCGCACCGGGCGATAGCAGTCGTAGAGGCGCAACGCGAAGCCCTGCGTGCGCAGGTCCGCCTCCACATCGGCCAACGCCTTTGCCACCGGCGCCAGCAGATAGCATGCAGGCGCCTCATAACCGGGCACGGGCGCAGCGGTGAAGTTGTTACCACCGGCATAGCGGATGTCCATCTCGATGCGCGGTGACAGCGTGCGGATCTCCACCAGCCCCGCCGCAGTGGCGTCGGTGGCGGGCGAGATGCGTGGTGGCTCAGCGGTGTGGGCCGCCGGTGCCAGGGCAATCGCCAGTACGAGTGAAATGCAGGTCCTGGAAGTCATAGCTGAAGTCGATCTCCGGATCGATGGCGCGCAGCTCCAGCGTCGGCGTGTCTACGCCGGGATTCAGCCATGCCTGCGCCGAGGGCTCCAGCGTATCCCACCGCAGCAGCCAGCGCCCCTCCAGTTGCTGCACAGTTGCCTGCAGCGTGGGCGACTTGTCCACGCTGAAGCGCAGGCCATTACTGGTGGGGCATAGCGAGGCGGGGCCAAGCCAGGGATCGCGATAACGCCCCTGCCACTGCGACAGATCGGTGGCGGCAGCCGGTTGCGCAGCCCGGGTGGACGGCGCACGACTGCCCGTGGCGGCACGCACGGCTCGATCGGCGGCCAGCTCGGCCAGGTAGTACCCGACATGTTGCGCGTCTTCCGGCGCGGTGAACTGTTTCAGCGTCGACTGCATCAGCGCGGTACGCGCGTCTTCGGCCTCGCCGTTGATCAGCATCACCACACCGACCTTGCGATCCGGCAGCAGCGCCAGCGAGGAATACATGCCCGACAGTGTCCCGGTGTGCGCGACCTTCCAGTGCCCGTCCATGTCCGACACCCGCCAGCCCAGCCCATAACCGTAGAAACGGGCGTTGTCCCAGTCGCGTTGGCGTTCGCCCAACGGCATCGGCATGTGCAGTGTCCACAGCATGCGGCGTTGCTCGGCACCCAACCACGTCGGCGCCAGCGACGGGTCCAGCAGCACCTGCATCCAGCGCGTCATGTCGCGCAGCGAACAACGGATGCCACCAGCCGCCATCGACGTCAGGTCGGGGCTGAGCGTTCCATCCGCACCGGCCACCACATTGCGGCCATCGCGCCGCACATGCGGTTGGGCGACATTGCCGACCTGCTTCACCGACCACGCGCCCACCTGGCAACGGGTCATGCCCAGCGGTTCGAATACCCGCTCGCGCATCAGCTGGTCATACGGCTTGCCACCGGCGGCCGCGGCCACCTCGCCGGCAACGACGTACATCAGGTTGTCGTAGGCGTAGCCGCTGCGGAAGCTGGTGACCGGCTTCAGGTGTGCCAGCCCGGCGATGACATCGCTGCGGGTGAAGGCATTGGGTTCGGGCCACAGCATCAGGTCGCCGGCACCCAGGCCGAGGCCGCTGTTGTGGATCAGCAGATCGCGTACCTGCAGGTGCTCGCCCACCCACGGGTCGTGCATGCGGAACGCCGGCAGATGGCGCTGCACCGGATCGTCCCAGCGCAGCTTGCCCTGCTCCACCAGCGTGGCCAGCAGCGCGGCGGTCATCGCCTTGCTGTTGGAGGCGATCTTGAACAGCGTGTCCTCGTCGATGCGGCCGCCGTCACCGCGCACTCCTTCGGTGTGGCGATAGACCACCTGGCCATCCTCGACCACTGCCATCGCCATCCCCGGCAGGTGCTCGTGCTGGACCACGAAGGCGATGTCGGCATCCAGGCGTGCCGTATCCACGGCCCCTGCAGGGGCGGCGGCAAGCAGCACGGCTAAGGTCAGCAGGCGATACACGGTCGGTCTCCATCGGCAGCGCCGGGCAACGCCCGGCACTGCGCATCCTCATCGATCAGAAGTTCCAGGTCACCACCAGCTGGGTGTAGCGCGGGGCCTGCCAACGGGTACCGGTGGCGAAGGTGTTCTCGCGGTACTGGCCAGGCTGCGCTTCGTAACGCTGATGCACGTTGATGGTCTTCTGGTTGTTGAAGATGTTGTACACCGACAGTCGGGCACTCAGGTCGATGCCCTCCACCGGCAGACGCCAGGTCACGTTCGCCCCCATGGTCCAGGTCCACGGCAGGCGACCGAAGGCACCACGCGGGCTGTATTCGAACTGGCGCTTGTCATACGGGCCGGAGCAGTTGGCCACGCACAGCCAGCCGGTGCCACCACCACTGCCTTCACTGGACGTGCTGCCACCGGCGATCGAATCGTTCGGCCACATCACGCCATAGGCGGTGATCGGGCCGCCGGACTGCACCTGCAACGTGGTGCCGAACGACCACTGCTTGTTCAGTGCATACGCAGCACGCAGCTTGAACTGGTGACGGAAGTCGTTGAACAGCACGCCATAACGTTCGTTGGTGGCCGGGTGATCCCAGAACTGGACCATGCCGGTGTCGCCGTAGTTGGTATCGGAGTTCACCGGCCCTTCGAAATTGCCCTCGCTCTTGGACCACAGGTAGGACGCGTTGAGCATCCACTTCTCGTCCCACGCGCGGTCGATCTGGAACTCAAGCGCCTTGTAGGTACGCTTCGGCTTGGAATAACCGATCACCTCGCCGCTGCCACCCTTGCGATAGCCGCTGTTGGCGGTATCGATGGTGATCCAGCCTTCGTTGGCGCAGCCGATGCTCTTGTCGCCCCAGATGGTCAGGCTCTCGCCCGGGTTTGCGATCGGCCACAACGTGCTCGGCGTCGGTCCGCAGGGGGTGTAATTGATGCGGATGTCATCCAGTGCGCGGGTCATGCGCCGGTAGGTGGCATTGACGCCCCACGACCAGGCCTGGTTGATCATGTTCTGGAAGCCGAGGATGTACTCGTCCTGGTAGACCGCCTTCAGATCCTTGTCCACGCTCTGCCGCAGGTCGGCACCACCGGTGTTCATGCGGGTGTCGGTCGGCCCGATCTGCTGGCCGATGACCGGTGCCATGTACGCCGAACCGGTGGGCGAGGTTTTCCGTTCCCAGCCCTCAAGCACGTAGTAGCTGTACTCGTCGGTCAGGCCGCCGGCGAAGTTGACGTTGATGTTGTTGGTCACCGGCAGGTAGTAACGGCCCGCGTTGCCGAACAGCTTGGTGCTGCCATCGCCCTTCATGTCCCACGAGAAGCCCACGCGCGGCGCGATCAGATCGTCCATCTTGATGAACGCCTTGCCGGCGGCGGTGCGGTTTTCGAAGCGGTCCCAGCGCACGCCCAGGTTCAGCATCAGGTTGGGGGTGATGTTCCAGATGTCTTCCAGATAGAAGGCATTGGCTTCGGTCTCGAACTTGCCGCCGGATTGCCGGTTGCGCGCGCGCAGCATCTCGGTGACACCGGCCGGTACGTAGGCATTGGCACCGTCCCACACTTCATCCCCGGGACGCGCCACGTACGCGGTGTAGCTCAAGGCGGTCGGCCCGGGATAACGGGTGGTCTGGTCGGTGGTCATCAGCTCGCGGTCGACGCCGAAGCGCAGCAGGTGATCCCCCAGCTGCCATTCGAAGTCCAGGCGCGCCACGTCGCGCGTGTCATCACGTTCGGCCACGGCCGTGCCGGTCGGATGGCAGCCGGCGCGCAGGCCCTGCAGCTTGGACAGACGGGTGCCATAGGTGCTGTCGGTGAACACCGGGCTGCAGGCCTGGTCCAGCGACGAGTTGGTGAACGCGCGCTGGTTGTTCTGGCCGACCATCGCGCGGGCGGTGAAGTTCTGTCCGAAGTGGCCAGTGTAGGTGGCTGACCAGTTCTTGCCGCCAGTCTCGGTGATCGAGTCACCGCCCCAGTCGCCAAGGCGGTTGTCATCCCAGTCGTAGGCATAGGACGCGTTGGTGACATCGCCCTCATCGGAGAACGCCAGCAGCGCCAGGCTGTGGTTGTCATTGATGTTCCAGTCCAGCTTGGTGCCCCAGAACCCATTGCCGGACTTGTTCTTGAACCAGGTGCTGCCATCGGACGAGGTGTTGTCGCCGCGGTCGTTGCGGTCCTCGTACATGGCGAACAGGAACAGCTTGTCCTTGATGATCGGCCCAGAGCCCCAGACGTTGGTTTTCAGGAACGAGTTGTTGTCGCGGCTGCCGTAGGAATGCGGCGTACCGTCGCGATGGAAGTGGTCGCCGCCGCTGGAGCGCCCCGCGCTGGGCTCGGCAGTGACTTCCACACCGCCCTTGAACTCGTTGCTGCCCGAGCGGGTGACCGCATTGATCACGCCGCCGGTGGAACGGCCAAACTCGACCGAGTAGCCGCCGGTCTTGACCTGGAATTCATTGAAGAACGCGAACGGTGCCGTGCTGAAGCCGCGTCGCGTGTACATGTCGGTGACGTTGAGGCCGTTGATGAAGACCGCGTTCTCGGCCACCGAGGAACCAGCGAAGGACAGGCCGCCGAACGACGAGTTACCGCCGACCACGCCCGGTGCCATCAACGCGACAGCGGACAGGTCCTGTGCCACCGGCAGCCGGGAAATCTCCTGGCGGTTGATGTTGAATGAGGTCTCGGTGGAATAGACGTCCACCCGGTTGATCACGCGGGTACCGACCACCTGCAGCGCATCGAGGTTGGTGACGCCGCCACCACTGGCCAGGTTGACTGTGGTGGTACCACCGACAGCGACGCTGACCGCCACCTGTTCGCCCAGTGTCTGCCCATCGCGGCTGAGCTGCAGCCGGTAGTCACCCACCGGCAGCTGGCCGAGGCGGTAGCTGCCATCGGCACCGACGGTGACCGTCCGGGTCAGACCGGTGCCGGCATTGACGACGGTGATCTGATCGCCCGCGGTGGCGCGGCCGGCAACGGCACCCGACACGTTCTGGGCCATGGCCGTGGTGGGCAGCATGATGCCCAGGCACGTCCCGAGGGCGACGCACAAGGCCGCCCGCTTGATGTTGTAAGCCTTCATCCCCTGCTCTCTCCTGCAAGAATTGAATGGTGGTGGGGTGGTGTGTCGCGCTAGCGTTGCCCGGCTGGCAGTACCCGCCACTGGAAGTCGTAGCTCCATTGGTCGAAGTACAGGTTGCCGCCTGACCACTCGGCCTCGCCGCGCTGCGAGTCGACCGTTTCCGAGCGGTAGTGCTGTTTGGCCGGCACGAAGGCCTGGCCGAAATCGTCGTTGAAGGCGATGCGGTAACCGTCGAGGCCACCCAGGTAGAAATCACGCAGCGCGGGCGTGTCGCTGGCCAGCGCACCGGTGGTCACATCCATCGGCAGCCAGCCATACGGCGCCAGATAGACCTGGCCCCAGTCGTGCAGATTGTTGTAGCCGCTGCCATCGTCGGAAAACACCATGCCCGACTGCCAGCGCGCGGGAATGCCGTTCATGCGCAGCAGGGCGATCAGCAGCAGGGTCTGCTGCCCGCAATCGGCGTGGCCGGCACGCAGCGCGTAGTCGCTGATGTTGCTGATCGTCGAGTACTCACGCGCCCCTGCCCACGGAATGCGGTCGATCGCCGCGAACAGCCTGCGTACCACTTCATACGGGCGTGTCTCGCCCTGCAGCACCTGGTCGGAGAACAGCCTCAACGCTGGGGTGAAGCGTACGTGCGGCAGCTGCTCGGCCAGATAGGGCTTCAATGCGGGATCATTCGCCGTCGCCGGCACCTTGGTCGCGTCGATTGCCGTGTGACGCGCGAAGATCGTCACCGCATAGCGAATTTCAAAGCGTGTCGGCTGGCCAGCCACGGCCTTGGCTTCCAGATAGGCGGTGCGCTGCTGCGTGCTGGCCGGGGCGATGCGCGCGTTGCCCGGCGAACTGGCAATCCACTGCACGCGCTCCTGCTGGCCGGGAATCTCGCGCGGGTAAGGAATCCATGCACGCACGGTTTCGCCGGCCGGCACGGTGTCGGCCTTGACCGTCAACGACTGGGTGAATTCGATGCGCTGTGGCAGCACGGAAGCGTTGCCGCTCTGTTCGGCTGCAGCAACCACACGCACGTGGTGTGCATTAAGCACTTCATTCGGGCCGGGCGGTGGCATCGGTGCATCTGCCCGACGACGCGTACGCGCCTCGTCGCTGAGCAGGAACAGGTTGGAGGGCGCACGCTTGAAGTACCAGCGCGTGCCGTCGATATCGTAGTGCTCGATCAGCCCCTGCTGGTCCCAGCGCGCGAACTCCTCGTCGGTCAGGTCGGGAATCCAGCGGCGCACGGCGGCCTTGGCTGCGGCTTCGTCGAGGCTGAAATCCAGCTTGATGCGGCGCATGCGCTCGTACTGGAAGTCGGCGGGTGCGGGCACGCCGTCTGCGGCGAACGCCGCATCGACATCCCTGAAACGACCGCTGTCGACCAGATCGATCAGCTGCGTTTCCCGCTCACGATCGACGGCACTGCGCTGATCCGCGGCCTGTGCCGCCCACGCCCACAGCAGCAGCGCGGCACCAAGGCCGGCAGCGGCAGGCAGAGACGGTTTGCGAACGGCAGGATCCACAGCGACACTTCCCAAGCGCGGGTGGTAACGGCTGTGTAGCACGGGCCGGAGGACCGGTCAATAATTTATTCTTGCTTTCGCGGCCGAAAGGAATAAATATTCCAACAGGCTTTCGAGGAGGGTGTGCAGCGCATGATCCTGGCTTCCCGCGAACCGCGTCGGCACTGGCCGCGCAGGTTGACCCTGGCGCTGGCCCTGGGCCTGCTGGCCGTACCGGCCTTTACCCAGGCGGCCACGCCTGCACCCGACCCCGGCGCACCGCTGCCCTACGTGATCGGCCTGCATGAGGCCTACCTCACCCCGGATTACTGGGCGGCACGCCTGGACAACGCCGACGCACCGATCCTGGACCGCGCGCAGATCAATGCGCAGAACGCGCGGATGCGCGCCCAGGACAACCACATCCAGGACATCGCCACGCTGCCCGCACAGCTCAGCGCCACGCAGGTGCGCGACAGCATCGGCGCGCTTTCGAGCTGGCCCAAGCGGGCGCTGTATGACGAGAAGGGCCAGGCCATCGCCCCCGGCCTGCGCACCGCAATCGAAGGCAACCTCGGCCTCGACGCCGTTCCTGCGCAGGTTGCACCGTCGTACGGGTTGGTGGTGAAGCGTGCCGCGCTGCGTACCTTCCCGACCCGCCAGCGTGTTTTCAGCACCGCCGGCGATACCGATATCGACCGCTTCCAGGAGTCGGCACTGTTCCCCGGTGACAAGGTTGCCGTGGTCCACCGCAGTGCCGATGGCCGCTGGCTGTTCGTGCACAGCGAGCGCTACAGCGCCTGGATCGAAGCCGATGCCGTGGCCAGTGGTGACAAGGCCACGGTGCTCGGCTACGGCGCGAAGGGCCCGTACCGCATCGTCACCGGTGCCACCGCGCACACCGCCTACACCCCCGAAGAACCGCGCGTATCGCGCCTGCAGCTGGACATGGGCGTGCGCCTGCCGGTGCTGGCCGACTGGCCAGCCGCCGAACCGGTGAACGGCCAGCAGGCACACGCCTCGTGGGTGGTGCAGCTGCCGGTGCGCGAGGCCGATGGCCGCCTGCGCCTGGTGCCGGCATTGCTGCCGCGCTCGCAGGACACCGCCGCCGACTACCTGCCGCTGACCCCGCGCCTGCTGCTGCAGCAGTCGTTCAAGTTCCTCGGCGAGCGCTACGGCTGGGGCCACGACTACGACACCCGCGACTGCAGTGGGTTCGTATCGGAGATCTACCGCAGCTTCGGCGTACTGTTGCCGCGCAATACCAGCGCACAGGCGATCAGCCCGGCGCTGGACCGCCTGCCGTTCACCCCCAAGGACAGCAAGGCCGTACGCGACCGCGCCGTCACCGATCTGCAGGTGGGCGATCTGGTCTACATCCCCGGTCACGTGATGATGGCCATCGGCCACGTCGACGGCCGCACCTGGGTGATCCACGATACTGCGGGCGGCAGCTGGTTCGGCGCCGACGGCAAGCGTGTGCAGGCCCATCTCAATGGCGTATCGGTCACGCCGCTGGAGCCGATGATGGCCAGCGACAGCGTCCGCTACATCGACCGCATCACCAACATCCAACGCCTGCGTGCCAAGAATCCCTGAATGAAGATCACTGCCATCGAACTGGGCATGCTGCGCGTGCCGCTGAAAACACCGTTCAAGACCGCGCTGCGCACCGTGGAGACCGTGGAAGACGTGGTGGTGCTGATCCGCACCGATACCGGCCACACCGGCTACGGCGAGGCGCCGGCCACCGCAGTCATCACCGGTGACACGCACGGCTCGATCATCGAAGCGATCCGCCACTTCATCGCCCCGCGCCTGATCGGCCAGGAGGTGGTCAACCTCAACCGCCTGTGCACGCTGGTGCAGACCGCGATGGAGCGCAACACCAGCGCCAAGGCAGCGGTGGAAATCGCGCTCTACGATCTGTGGGCGCAGCTGCATGGCGCACCGCTGTACCAGATGCTGGGTGGCGGCGACCCGGTGATCACCACCGACATCACCATCAGCGTGGACTACATCGACAAGATGGTGGCCGATTCGCTGTCGGCGATCGAACGCGGCTTCGAGTCGCTGAAGATCAAGGTCGGCAAGGACATCGGCGTGGACATCGAGCGGGTCAAGGCGATCCATGCCGCCGTGGAGGGCCGAGCCCTGCTGCGCCTGGACGCCAACCAGGGCTGGACCGCCAAGCAGGCCGTGCATGCGATGCGCACCCTGGAAGACGCCGGCGTGGTGCTGGAACTGCTGGAACAACCGGTGAAAGCGGCCGACATCATTGGCCTGAAGTACGTCACCGATCGCGTCAACACGCCGGTGATGGCCGACGAAAGCGTGTTCAGTCCCAGCCAGGTGATGGACCTGATCCAGCAACGCGCCGCCGACATCATCAACATCAAGCTGATGAAGACCGGCGGTTTGTCCAATGCGATCCGCATTGCCGACATCGCCGGCATCTACGGCGTGCCGTGCATGATCGGCTGCATGATCGAGTCGAGCATCAGCGTCGCCGCGGCAGTGCATCTGGCGGTAGCCAAGAGCGATGTGATCACCAAGGTCGATCTGGATGGCCCGTCGCTGGGGCAGTTCGATCCGGTCAGCGGCGGCGTGCGCTTCAACGAGTCGGAGATCAGCATCAGCGATGTGCCGGGGCTGGGTATCACCGAAGTGCGGGGGCTGGAGATGCTGGGTTGATTTCTGCCTTGCGGCTGGCTTGGCGTACAACTGACTTTGGGTCGGGCGTTACTTTTCTTTTCGCGAAAAGAAAAGTAACCAAAAGAAACGCTCCGCCGGCCGCGAGCCGGTGCTGTGCACCGGTTCCCTGCGCTCCTCGGCCCGTCGAGGGACGGCGCGGGAACTCGCTGCGCTCAGACACCCGCGCCTCTTCGCCCTCGCCGGACCTGCGGTGCTCGGCTCGCTTGAAGGCGGACTCAACAGCAGCTCCGGGTAGATCCACGCCACGCGTGGATGCTCCTGCTTCTGCTCTACCCCGCACCCCCTTCGCGGCTGGCACGCGCGCGATCTGTCCGGGGGCGGGCGGGTGGGGTTTGCTGGGGTGTCCGCCGCATGAATGCGGCGGCCAAGCCTGCACGGACGTACTTGCGGCGTCCCCTGCAAATCCCACCCACCTGACCCACTCCATGAGACGCTCTACGCAGCCAACCGCAACGCGCCTACACATGCCCGGACACCCCGCATGCCGCCCCTGCTGAAAATCCGCACCGAGCGCGGGCAGATGTCGGCCATCGAACGCCGCATCGCCGACTTCATCCTCGACAACGCCCACCTGCTGCGCGATTACTCCTCGCAGCAGCTGGCCAGTGCCCTGGGCATCAGCCAGTCCAGCGTGGTCAAGTTCAGCCAGAAGCTCGGCTTCAAGGGCTACCCGGACCTGAAGTATTCCATCGGCGAGGATGTTGCCCGTGCCGGTGCCGACCCGCAGCAGGCGCCGGCCGCACCGGACATCAGCGATGACTACCTGCGCCTGGGCGATGCCCTGCGCCGCAGCAAGGCGCAGGCCGAGGAAGAAACCCGCCAGGCCAACCCGCGCGAGGAGATCGAACGCATCGTGCAGCTGCTCGACGGCACGCCGAAGCTGTTTGTCCACGGCCTCGGTGACGACGGCCTGTACGCCCGTGAATTCGCCATGCGGCTGTCGCTGCTTGGCCTGCTGGTAGTGCCCCATACCGATCCGATCCTGATGCTGGCCAACCTGTCCGCCGCGCGCCCGGGTGATGTGCTGTTGATGTTCTCCGAGTTCGGCAACCTGCCACAGCTGTCGCAGCTGTCGCGCCAGTTCCAGGACATGGGCGGCAAGGTGGTGTCGATCACCCGCCACACCGCCAACCCGCTGCGCGCGCATGCCGATGCGGCGCTGGTAGTGTGCGCGCACGACCGCGCGCCGCAGGTGGCACAGCTGCTGTACCGTAGCGCCATGCATGCCCTGCTCGATTTCCTGTTCGTGCTGCTCTGCCACGCCAATCCGGATCGCCAGCAGCAGCTGGCGGTGAACCTGGAACGGATCGATCACCTGCTGGATTCCTGACCGGAGCGCCCGATGAACCTGTTGCTGGCCCGCCTTGCATCCGCCGCGCTGCTGCTCGCGGCGGCCGTCACTGTCCATGCCGCACCATTGGATGAGGCACGCCAATTGATCGTCGTCACCAGCGAGAACTGGGACAGCACGCAGGGGCAGCTGCAGGCCTTCGTGCGCGACGGCAAGCAATGGCGCAAGCACGGCCAGGCCTTCCCGGTGGCGCTGGGCCGCACCGGTAGTGCCTGGGGCCTGGGCCTGCATCCTGCGCAGGCCGACGGCCCGCAGAAACAGGAAGGCGACGGCCGCAGTCCGGCCGGTGTGTTCGCGCTGGGCAGCGCGTTCGGTTATGCCGTCACCCGGCCCGGAACGGCGATGACCTACCAGCCGATGAGCAGCACCAGCTACTGCATGGACGTACCGGCATCGCCGTTCTACAACCGCATCGTCGATGCAAAGAAGGTTGGCAGTGCCGCCATCACCGGCTCCACCGAACCGATGCGGCTGGACCTGCACAACAAGGGCGACGTGCGTTATCAGGAAGGCTTCGTGATCGCGCACAACCCGGACAACCAGCCCGGCAAGGGCAGCTGCATCTTCGCTCATCTGTGGCGCCAGCCCGGCGAGGCCACCGCTGGCTGTACCGCGATGCCACAGGCGCGCATGCAGGCATTGCTGGACTGGCTGCGCCCGCAGGACACGCCGCGTTTCGTGCTGCTGCCACGCGCCGAATACCAGCGCCTGCAGGCACAGTGGAAACTGCCCGCGCTTGAAGGAGCTGTACGTTGAGCGCCGCCGACGAACCCCAACTGCAACGCGCGGTCAGCCGCTGGCAGATTGTTGGCCTGTCGATCAACGACGTGGTCGGCAGTGGCATCTACCTGCTGCCGGCGGCTACGGTCGCCCTGCTCGGCCCCTTCAGCCTGTGGGGCGTGGTTGCCGCCGGTATCGTCGTCGCCCTGCTGGTGCTCTGCTACGCGCAGGCGGCCAGCTATTTCGATGAACCCGGTGGCAGCTACCTGTACGCGCGCGAAGCCTTCGGCCGCTTTGCCGGCTTCGAGATCGGCTGGATGATCTGGCTGACCCGCATCAGCTCCGCTGCAGCGCTCAGCAATGCGCTGGCCGACGCCGTAGCGCGGTTCTGGCCGTGGGCAGGCGCAGGCATGGGCCGCATCGCGATCATCGTGGTCTCGCTCGGTTTCCTGACCGGGGTGAACATCATCGGCGTGCGGTCGGCCGCGCGTACCGGCATCGTGCTGGTGATCGGCAAGATGCTGCCGCTGTTGTTGTTCGTGGCCATCGGTGCGTTCTACATCGACCCGCAGCTTGCCTTCTCCGGCCAGCGCCCGGATCCGCACGACCTGCAGCGCATGGGTGAGGCGGCGCTGTTGTTGCTGTATGCCTATGCCGGGTTCGAGAACATTCCGGCCGCGGCCGGCGAATACCGCAACCCACGCCGCGACATCCCGTTCGCGCTGATCACCATGATCGTCACCGTCACCGTGATCTACGCGGCGGTGCAGATCGTGGCCCAAGGCACCCTGCCCGGGCTGGCCAGCTCGGCCACGCCGTTGGCCGATGCCGCCTCCAGCTTCGGCGGTGAGGCACTGGCGCTGATCCTCACCGTGGGCGCGACCATCTCCATCCTCGGCACCAACAGCAACACGATGATGATGGGCCCGCGCTTCCTGTTCGCCCTGGCACGCGATGGCTACGGCCCGAAGGTGCTGGCGCAGGTGCACCCGCGCTTCCGCACCCCGGCCGCAGCGATCTTCTGTCAGGGCCTGATCGCCCTCGGCCTGGCCCTGTCCGGCTCGTTCGTGCAGCTGGCGCTGCTGTCGATGACCACGCGCCTGTTCGCCTACATCGGTACTGCAGCAGCGGTGCTGGTACTGGCCAAGCGCTATGCGGACCGCCCCGGTGCGTTGAAGCTGCCCGGTGGCCCGTTGATTCCGGTGCTGGCCCTGCTGCTGTGCGTGGCCCTGTTCGCCAGTGCCAGCTGGCAGAACATCGCCGCGGCGCTGGTCGCCTTCGCGGTTGGCGCGGTCATCTACACGCTGCCGCGCAAGGACGCCAGCGCCGATTGACCTGCCGATCACGCTGCCGGCCCGATGCGTTAACCGGGCGACAGGCAGGATCAGGCTTCGTCCACCACGGAGCCTCCTGCCCATGAGCACTGATTACCAGATCCCCGGCCGCGTGCCGGAAGACGGAACCCCACGCCAGGCGGTTTCGGACTACTGGCGTGATCGCTATACCAGCGAGCCGTATTACGACAACCAGCTGTTCTTCGACGATTACGAGCCGGCGTACCAGATCGGCCACACCGCGCGCGCGCAGGACATGATCCGCGCATACGAAGAGATCGAAGGCGAGCTGGAATCGCGATGGGCGAAGGAGCGCGGCAAGAGCCGGCTGGAATGGGCGCAGGCCCGCAGCGCCGTGCGTCGCGGCTGGGAAGAAGCGGTCAACCTGGACCCACGCCGGGACCGCAACGCATAACAGCACGTTGTAGCGCCGAGCCCATGCTCGGCTGAAGCCTCAGCTGTAGAGCCGAGCCCATGCTCGGCTGAAGCCTCAGCTGTAGAGCCGAGCCATGCTCGGCTGAAGCCTCAGCTGTAGAGCCGAGCCCATGCTCGGCTGAAGCCTCAGCTGTAGAGTCGAGCCCGCTCGGCTGCCGATACACAGCAGCCGAGCGTGGGCTCGGCTCTACCTCCGCCCGTCAGTCCTGCTCCGGCAACGGCGGGATCGACGAGGCACGCTTGGGCTCGGCCGCATTCGCGGCAATCAGGTCGCGGGTGTTCTTCTGCACCGCCACCGCGCCAAACAACGACAGCGCGAACGCCATGCCATAGAAGCCCTTCTCGCTCAGCACCAGGGTGGCGTTCCACAGACCGACCAGCAGCAACAGCAGCGCCGACAGCAGCGCGAACCAGCACAGCGCGTAGTACAGGCCGCTCACCGGAATGCTCTCGACGCGGTCGCGCACACTCTTCTGCAGCGATACCGCCGCGAACAGGCCGAACAGCAGCAGGGTCAGGTAATAGCCCTTTTCGTTCAGCGGCATTTCGGCATTGAACAGGCCTACCAGGTAGGCCACTGCGCCCAGCAGCAGGGCCACCCATGAGGCGGCGATGAAGGCGGGCGAAGGTCGATGGATGAGGGGTGCGTTCATTGCAGTTCCTTGGCAGACAGGCGGGCATGCTTTGCCCGGGCGAGAACACCCTAGACGATCCGCGCCAAGCCGCACAGGGGGTAGCAGGACCTTCGGGCCACGACCGTCACCTGCCCGGTGGTATACAAGGGAGAGCCTGGCCATCCGCATCCCCTTCCGCTGGAGATACCCATGACCCGCACGCCCCTGCTGCTCGCACTCGGCCTGCTGCCGATCCTCGCCACCACCGCCTGCAATGCCGCCGGTCCTGATGCGACAGGTCAGAAGGCACCGGCAGCCGCCACCGCCAACGACCAACGCCCCTTCACCGCCACCGAGGTCAGCCGTTTCGACCAGCCGTGGGCGATGACCTTCCTGCCCGATGGCAGCCTGCTGGTGACCGAAAAGCGCGGCAAGCTGCAGCACCTCGACTTGGCCAGTGGCCAGAAGCATGAGATCACCGGTGTCCCCAAGGTCGCCTACGGCGGCCAGGGCGGTTTCGGTGATGTGATCCTGCATCCGGATTTCGCCCGCAACCATGTGGTCTACGTCAGCTATGCCGAGGAAGGCACGCTGGATACGCGCGGCGCGGCCGTGGCCCGTGCCACCCTCGCCCTCGACGCCAACGGCGGCGGCCAGCTGAAAGACCTGAAGGTGATCTGGCGGCAGACGCCGAAGGTCAGTGGCGAAGGCCACTACGGCCATCGCCTGGCCTTCGGCCCGGACGGCAAGCTGTGGATCAGTTCCAGCGAACGGCAGAAGTTCGATCCGGCGCAGGACATGAGCGGCAACCTGGGCAAGATCATCCGTCTCAACGACGACGGCAGCCTGCCGGCCGACAATCCGTTCGCCTCGCAGGGTGGCGTGGCCGCGCAGGTATGGTCGCTGGGGCACCGCAATGTGCTGGGCATCGCCTTCGATGCCAATGGCAAGCTGTGGGCACAGGAAATGGGCCCGGCCGGCGGCGATGAGCTGAACCTGATCGTGCGCGGTGCCAACTATGGCTACCCGATCGTGTCCAACGGCGACCACTACGATGGCCGTCCGATTCCGGACCACGACACCCGTCCGGAATTCGCCGCACCGAAGGTGACCTGGAACCCGGTGATTTCCCCGGCCGGCCTGATGTTCTACAACGGCAACCTGTTCCCGCAGTGGAAGGGCAGCGCCTTCATCGGTGGCCTGTCGTCCACCTCCCTGGTGCGCGTCAGCTTCGATGGCGACAACGCACGCGAAGCCGAGCGCTTCAACATGGGCGAGCGCATCCGTGAAGTGGAACAGGGCCCGGACGGCGCGCTGTGGCTGCTGGAAGACGGCAGCAAGGCGCGGCTGCTGAAGCTCACGCCGAAGGCCTGATTGGCCGGGTTGCCGGCCAGCGGCCGGCACTACCGAACTGCAACGGCCCCGCATGCGGGGCCGTCTGCTTTCACTGGATGGTGATGACCTTCACTTCCGTGCGCGTGCAGGCCTTGTCCAGGCACTGCCCGTTCAACCACACCTGGCCATCGCCGATCATCACGCCCTGCTGGTTGACGAACACCGTGCCGAAATCCTGCGCGGATACGGCCTTGACCACCGCCGGGGTGATGATCTTTTCGTAGTTGCGCTGGAATTCACCGGGTCCGGTGATCTTCTTGCCGCCACTGATGTTCAGCGGGAAACGCACTTCCTCAACCACGGCAGGACGGTCGCCCGCGACCACGGCGGTCTTGAAGGCATTGAATACTCTTTCATACTGCGCCGCATCGCCGAGCAGCGTCTCGATGCGCGCGCGGGCGTCGTCTGCTGCGGGCTCGGCCGGGCTGGGAGCATCCGCCGGCGCCGCCGCCACATCCTTCGCGTGTTCCGCCGCAGCCTGCGGTGCCGCAACGGCATCGGGCGTGGTGCTGGCGGCCGCCTCGGCCGGCGTCGCACCGGTCATCGGCGGTGGCGCGTCGGCAGCGGGCTCGGGCGGCGATGCTGGCTGCGAACAGGCCGCCAGCAGCAGGGCCGGGATCAGGAAAGCAATCGTGCGCATGCGCGGTCTCCATCGACACAGGAAGTCCGATGGTAGCGCCGGGCCGCGCCCGGCGTGTTTGCCATGGGTGAGGAGGCCGGGCATGGCCCGACGCTACTCATTGCCAGTAGATCCACGCCATGCGTGGATGCTCTACCGATCAGGCCTTCAGCAGCTCGAACTGCACGGCCTCACCGGCCATCGACGAGGCACACACCCACACGTCGAACAGACCCGGCTCGGCACGCAGCACGCCGTCGCGGCCGGTGAATGCCAGCTGCTCGCGGGTCAGGGTGAACACCACCTCGGTCGACTCGCCCGGCTGCAGGGCCACCTTGCGGAAGTCCTTCAGCTCGCGCACCGGCCGCACGCGGCTGGCCACGCGGTCGTGGATGTACAGCTGCACCACTTCCTCACCGGCCACGCTGCCGGTGTTGGTCAGCGTGGTGGTCAGGGTCAGGGTGTCGTCCCAGCCGACGCGCGCACTGCTCAGCTGCGGCACGCCGTAGGCGAAGGTGGTGTAGCCGATGCCGTGGCCGAACGGATACAGCGGCTCGTTCGGGATCTCGCGCCAGCGTGCCTTGAACTCCGACATCGTCGGCAGTTCCGGGCGGCCGGTACGCGGGTGGTTGTAGAAGTACGGCTGCTGGCCGGACACCTGCGGGAAGCTGACCGGCAGGCGACCGGACGGGCTGTAATCGCCGAACAGCACATCGGCCACGGCATGGCCCGTCTGCGTGCCCAGGTACCAGGTGATCGCCACGGCATGCGCATTGCGCACCGCGCCCTGCAGAGCCAGCGCGCGGCCATTGCGCAGCAGCACCACCAGCGGTTTGCCGGTCATCGCCACTGCTTCGGCCAGCGCCTGCTGTGCCGGCGGCAGGGTGATCTCCACGCGCGACTGCGCCTCACCGCTGTAACGCTGCGGCTCGCCCAGCGCCAGTACCACCACGTCGGCACGCAGCGCGGCGGCCACGGCCGCTTCGGTGCCACCGGCAATGGCGGCTTCCAGTTCGCAACCCGGCACCACTTCCAGCAGCGCGTCATCGCCGATGGCCGCGCGCACGCCGGTTTCCAGATCCACGTAACGCTGCTTGTCGCCGAACAGCGTCCAGCAGCCTTCGATGTTGTCGCGGTCCTGCACGAACGGGCCGATCAGCGCGATCTTCTGCCCGTTCTTCTGCAGCGGCAGCACGTTGTCGCGGTTGTTCAGCAGCACGATCGAACGACGCGCGGCATCACGCGACAGTTCGTCGTGGGCGGCAATGTGCGAGGTATCGGCTTCGCGCGCCGGGTCCAGCGAACGGTACGGGTCGTCGAACAGGCCGATGGTTTCCTTCAGCCACAGGATGCGGCGCACGCCTTCATCCAGCACGCTCATCGGCACCTCGCCACTCTCCACCAGGCCCGGCAGGTGCTCGGCGTAGAAGCCGCTCTGCATGCTCAGGTCGAGGCCGGCGGTGAACGCCTTGGCAGTGGCATCGCGGTCGTCGGCGGCATAGCCGTGCGCGACCAGTTCCATGTCGGCGGTGTAGTCGGAGATCACTACGCCCGGGAACTTCCATTCACCGCGCAGGATGTCGGTCAGCAGCTCGGCGTTGGCGCTGGCCGGCACGCCGTTGATGTCGTTGAACGAGGACATCACGGTGATCGCGCCAGCGTCGAAGGCCGCCTTGAACGGCGGCAGGTGCACGTCGCGCAGGGTCTGCGGCGAGATGTCGACCATGTTGTATTCCATGCCGGCCATCACCGCGCCGTAGGCGGCGAAGTGCTTGGGCGTGGCCAGCAGCGAATCGGCGGCGCGCAGGTCGCTGCCCTGGAAGCCACGCACGCGGGCAGCGGCGAAGGCACAGCCCAGTACCACGTCCTCACCGGCACCTTCGGCACCACGGCCCCAGCGCTGGTCGCGGGCGATGTCCACCGCCGGTGCGTAGGTCCAGTGCAGGCCGGCAGCGGTGGCTTCAACCGCAGTGGCACGCGCGGTGCGCTCGGCCAGGTCCGGCTCGAAGCTGGCCGCTTCGCCCAGCGGAATCGGGAACACCGTGCGCATGCCATGGATGACGTCGGCAGCCAGGATCACCGGGATGCCCAACCGGCTCTCCTCGGTGGCGACCTGCTGGATGCGGCGGCCGAGCTCGGCGCCGACACCGTTGAACAGCGAGCCGACCTTGCCCTCGCGCACCTGCTGCAGCACCTGATCGGCATTGCGCACGTTGGCTTCCGGGTTCACGTCCGGGGCGAACGGGCGGACCATGTCCGCGAAGACACCCAGCTGGCCGACTTTTTCCTCGACGGTCATCTGGGCAATGAGGGATTCGATGCGATCGGAGGCCACCGGCAGTCCTTGATGAAAACGTTTACAAGCCCGGCATTCTAGCGATCCCGGACGATTTGGCGAGAGGTTTCGTCATTCAGTTTCAGCCACCAGCCGGATCCGTACGGTCCGGCCGGGGGCATCGCAGCTTACTCCGAGCCGGCCAACTGGCGCTGCCCTGCCATCAACATGGCGTCACTGGACGCCTGGAACACCCGCAGGCCAAAGGCCGGCAGGATCGCCAGCAGGTGGTCGAAGATGTCCGACTGCACCGCTTCGTACTCGCCCCAGGCGGTGCTGCGGGTGAAGCAGTACAGCTCCAGCGGCAGGCCTTCGGTGGTCGGCTGCAGCTGGCGCACCAGCAGGGTCATGTCGGTGTGGATGCCCGGATGGCTGGCCAGGTAGCGCTCCACGTACGCCCGGAACGTGCCCAGGTTGGTCACCCGGCGGCTGTTGACCTCGGCCACGCCCTGCTCGCGCAGGCGCCCGTTCCACTGGCCCAGCTCCTGCTGCTTGCCGCGCAGGTAGTCGCCCAGCAGGGCGAACTGGCCAAGGAAGGCCAGGTCGTCCTCTTCCATGAAGCGCACGCTGTGCTGGTCCAGGTACAGCGCGCGCTTGATCCGGCGGCCCCCCGCTTCCTGCATGCCACGCCAGTTCTTGAACGACTCGGTCACCAGCTTCTTGGTCGGGATGGTGGTGATGGTCTTGTCGAAGTTCTGCACGGTGACGGTATGCAGGGCGATATCGATGACATCGCCGTCAGCGTTCTGGCTGGGCATCTCGATCCAGTCGCCGATGCGCACGCGGCCATCGCCACTGATCTGTACGCTGGCCACCAGTGACAGGATGGTGTCCTGGAAGATCAGCATCAGTACTGCAGTAGCCGCGCCCAGGCCGGTGACCAGTGGTCCCAGCGCGACACCCAGCAAGGTGGCAACGATGGACAGGCCCGCGGCCACGAACACCACGATCTTGACCACCTGCAGGTAGCCCTTGATCGGCTTGTTGCGTGCATCGGGCTTGCGTTCGTACAGGCTGTTGGCCGCATCCAGCGCATGCGAGAACGCCATCGACACGGTCAGTACGGCCCACACGATGCACAGCTTGATGATGACGTTGACCAGGCCTGGCGGCAGGTCGGGAATGAGGGTGATGCCCGAGGCGATCACCTGGCTGGGCACCACGTTGGACAGGCGCGCGATGACCCGCATCAGGTGGCTGCCACGCCCGGACTCGGCGCCCGGCAGGCGGTTGAGCAGGCGTCGCAGGCCGCGCACCAGGATGCGCTTGGTCAACCAGTTGGCCAGGCCGGCTGCGATCAGCAGGGCCGAGATCATCAACGCCAGGTAGGCGCCAGGATAGGGTTCCAGTGTGTTCTGCAGCTGTTCAAGCCACTGTACCGCCACCACTGCGTCCACCATCGGTTGTCTCCTTCTTCATTGCTGTCGAGGTTGCCGGCCGGCGGCTGGCAGTACCGGGAGTTGCCAGCCGGCGGCTGGCGGTAACGGGTCAGTCCCGCGAGCGTTCGATGATCACGCCGACCGCGCGCGCGCCGCGCACCGCACCGGGCTTGCTCAGCTTCAGGCGCAGCCACTTCACGTCGAACTCGTCCAGCACGATCTGCGCGCAGCGCTCGGCGAGCGTTTCCACCAGGCCGAACTCCGATTCGCGCACGAACTGCTCCAGACGCTTGCTGACTGCCTTGTAGTTCAGGGTATGGGCAATGTCATCGCTGGCCGCCGGACGACGGTTGTCGAAGCCCATCTCCAGATCGAACACCAGGTCCTGGCGGATCCGCCGCTCCCAGTCGTAGATGCCGATCAGGGCGTCGATCGTCAGCCCTTCGATGAAAACCTTGTCCATTGCGGTTACCAGCCGGAAAACAGGCGGTCATGGTAACGGGACGGCGGTGAGCCTGCCCGGAACGGGCGATGGGCCGCCGGGCATTCACAGGGGCTGGAAAAGACAAAGGGCCCTGCTAGCGGGGCCCTTTGGTACTACCGTTTGTCCCCGGGGGGAGCTTTCTCAAGCCGCGAGTCCCGGTGGCGCAGGTGATCAGAGTAGGCAGGAAACAAACTGCGGGTCAAGGCCATGTGCGACAACGCAGACCAACGTCTTGTCCTCAGCTTGAACGCGGGAAATCGGCCACGTACACAAAGGCATTCCCTGATGGTGGCCGACTGCATCCTTGGCCAACATCGGTCTTCCCCACACCAGCGCACATCACGATGGCTGCATACGATGCATTGAGACGCGCTCTGTCAGCGGAGCGTCTGTCGACCTACGAGAGAATCGCATCGACCTGCAGCCGTGACGTTACTGCCGAATCCCTGTACCTCTGGAACATGCGGATGTGCGGTGCGTTGATGATGCCCGTCCACCTCTGCGAAGTGGTCATCCGCAATGCAGCGGCATCGGTACTGGCGCGGCAGCATGGTCCGCGATGGCCGTGGAATGATGCCTTCCGACGCAGGCTGCCGGCATCATCATCATCCGCATTTGCCAGGACGGCGCTGGAACAGGCAGCGTGTCGCGCGACCAGTACATCCGAGATCGTCGCCAACCTGCCAATGGTATTCTGGCAACAGCTGTTCACCTGTCGCTTCGACTCCACGCTGTGGATTCCGGCACTCAACGGCGTACTGCGCCATGCGCCTTCGGCTCATCCCAGTGTCATCAGAAAAGCAATGCACGTTGACATCGGACGCATCCGCCACCTGCGCAACCGCATCGCCCACCACGAACCCATCCTCGAACGTGACATCGGTGCCGACCTGGCCGCGATCGGGCGCCTGATCCACGCCCGTTGCCCGCACACCCTGGGTTGGCTGCAGCGCCATGAACGGGCGACGACGGTGCTGGCGGCCTCGCCACTTCTTGGCAAACGTCGATGACGTTGCCGGCCAGCGGCCGGCATAACAGGAACAGGTCCGGCTCAGACCGCCGGCAGGGTTGCCATGTCCCAGCGCGGGGTCACTTCCACCTTCGGCGGACTGTGCTGGCCGGCCTGCAGACGCAATGCGCCAGCGAAGGCAATCATCGCGCCGTTGTCGGTGCACAGCGCCGGCCGCGGGAAACAGGCCCGTCCGCCGAGGCGCTCGGCCATCTGCTGCAGGCGGGCGCGCAGGCGCTTGTTGGCGCCGACGCCGCCGGCCACCACGATCACGTTGGTGCCCGCCGCTTCCAGCGCGCGCTCGCACTTGATGGACAGGGTCTCGACCACGGCGTCTTCAAAACCACGGGCGATGTCGGCGCGGGTCTGCTCGCTCTGGTCGCTGTCGCGCCAGGCCATCAGGACCTGGGTCTTCAGGCCGGAGAAACTGAAATCCAGGCCCGGGCGATCGGTCATCGGCCGCGTAAAGCGGTAGACGCCCGGCGTGCCCTGCTCGGCCAGCTTGGCCAGCTGCGGACCGCCCGGGTACGGCAGGCCCATCATCTTGGCGGTCTTGTCGAAGGCTTCACCGGCCGCGTCGTCCAGGGTTTCGCCCAGCAGGCGGTACTGGCCGATGGCATCGACGGCCACCAGCTGGGTATGGCCGCCGGACACCAGCAGGGCCACGAACGGCGCCTGCGGCGGGTCGTCTTCCATCAGCGGCGCCAGCAGATGGCCTTCCATGTGGTGCACGCCCACGGCGGGGACCTCCAGTGCCCAGGCCAGCGACCGGGCCACGCCGGCGCCCACCAGCAGCGCCCCGACCAGGCCGGGGCCGGCGGTATAGGCCACCCCGTCGATGTCGTTCACGCCGAGGCCGGCTTCGGCCAGCGTCTGCCGCACCAGCGGCAGCAGCTTGCGCACGTGGTCACGGCTGGCCAGCTCGGGCACCACACCGCCGTACTCGGCGTGCAGGGCGATCTGGCTGTAGACCGCATGGGCGCGCAGGGCCGCGCTGCCGGACAGGTCGGTGTCATACACCGCCACGCCGGTCTCATCACAGGAAGATTCGATGCCAAGGACTCGCATGCCTGCTATTATGACGCCCCTGCCAGCCCCTCGGGGGAACTGGCAGGTCTCACTGCAATCCAACAACTTGCCCCTATTCAGGATTTGTGGCTTGCAGTTTGTTTATTCGCCACTATAATGTGCGGCTCGCCGGGCGTGACCCGGTTCTACTGTGTCCCGGAGATTCCATGCCCAGCGTCAAAGTCCGCGAGAACGAACCCTTTGAGTTTGCTCTTCGCCGCTTCAAGCGCACTTGCGAAAAGGCCGGTGTGCTGGCCGAAACCCGCAAGCGCGAGTTCTACGAAAAGCCGACCCAGGAGCGTAAGCGCAAGGCCGCCGCTGCTGTGAAGCGTCAGCTGCGCCGTTCCTCGCGCGACGTCACCAAGCGTCAGCGCCTGTACTGATCGGACGCATCTTCATTGCGGTGGGCATTCCCTGCCGCGATGGAGTCGAAGCCGGCACGCGCGAGCGTCGCCGGCTTTTTGCGTTTCCGGGCCTGGGCGTCCGCCCTGCCCCACCACCACCACGAGGTTCGCCATGAGCATGAAGCAGCAGCTCACCGAAGACATGAAGGCCGCCATGAAGGGCGGCGAGAAGCACAAGCTGGGCGTCATCCGCCTGATCAACGCGGCCATCAAGCAGAAGGAAGTCGACGAGCGCATCGAGCTCGACGACACCGCCGTGATCGCCGTGCTCGACAAGATGGTCAAGCAGCGCAAGGACTCGGTCAGCCAGTTTGAAGCGGCCAACCGCGAAGACCTGGCGGAAATCGAGCGCGCCGAGATCGTGGTGATCGAAGCCTACCTGCCGGCCAAGATGGGCGAAGCCGAGATCGTCGCGGCGATCCAGGCGGCCATCGCCGAGACCGGCGCCAGCAGCGCGGCCGACATGGGCAAGCTGATGGGCGCGCTGAAGCCCAAGCTCGCCGGCCAGGCCGACATGGGCCTGGTGTCCAAGCTGGTCAAGCAGCAGCTGGCGTAAGCCAGCATCCAGGGTCGGATCCCTTCCGCATCGCGGAAGGGCTCTGACCCCATTGACGCACCCGTTTCACCGCCCCTTCGACCCCCGGCTGCTACAACATCCCCATGGTCGAGCAATCCAACGCCCCCACCGACACGCGTCCCCACGGCATCCCCGCACGGCTTCGCCACTACGCCGATCGCCTGCAGGACAGCTTCCCGATGGCGGTGGCCAAGCGCTTCGTCGAAATCGACGTGCTGACCCAGGCCGCTTCGGTCTCCTTCTATGCCCTGCTGTCGATGGCTCCGCTGCTGGTGCTGCTGCTGTGGCTGACCGCCTCGTTATATCCGCCGGCGCAGCAGGCACTGATCGGACAGATCGGCTCGGTGGCCGGCAGCAGCGTGGCCAGCGTGGCCGACACCGTGCTGCACAACGCCAACAGCCAGCCCAGCGTCGGCTCACTGGCCGGGGTCTGGAGCACGTTGCTGTTGTTCGTCGGCGCAACCGCCGTGTTCGCGCAGCTGCAGAACGCGCTGAACCGGATCTTCCATACCAGCGGGCAGCGTCTGGACGGGATCAAGGCCTGGCTGCGCAAGCGCGTGTTCTCGTTCGGCGTGGTGCTGGCACTGGGCTTCCTGCTGATCCTGTCGATGACCGCCACCACCGCGCTGCAGGTGGTGTTCGCGCAGCTGCCCTCAGTGCTGCCCGCGATCGGCTACCTGACATCACTGCTGCTGTACACGCTGGCCTTCGCCTTCCTCTATCACTACCTGCCGGACCGGCGCGTGGCCTGGCGCCAGGCGTTCATCGGCGGCGCCATCACCTCGTTGCTGTTCACCCTCGGCCGCTATGGCATCGGCGTCTACATCAGCACGGTTGCCCCCGGCAGCGCCTACGGCTCGATGGGTGCCCTGGTGATTTCGCTGGTCTGGATCTACTACGCCACTGCCGTGTTCTTCGTCGGTGCGTTGATGACCGCGGTGATCGACGAACGCCAGTACGCACGTGCGCGCCTGGCCAGCGCCGATGTGGCCCCGCAGGAAACCGGCCCGGCCACCGCCAGCGAGTAAACTAGGGGACTTGCCGCCCCCGCAGCGCGCCCTGGCGGCCGCGCCCCGTCCTGTTGCCCATGGCCCGTATCCCCGACGCTTTCATCGACGACCTGCTGGCCCGCTCCGACATTGTCGAGGTGGTGGGCAGCCGCGTGCCGCTGAAGCGCCAGGGCAAGGAGTACGCCGCACGCTGCCCGTTCCATGACGAACGCTCGGCCTCGTTCACGGTCTCGCCGACCAAGCAGTTCTACCACTGCTTCGGCTGCGGCGCGCACGGCACCGCAATCAGCTTCCTGATGAACTACGACCGCCTCGAGTTCCTCGACGCGGTGGACGAACTGGCCAAGCGCGCCGGCATGGAAGTGCCGCGCAGCGAGAACCCGCGCAGTGCCCAGCAGCAGGATGACAGCCGCGAGCTGTACTCCGCGCTGGACGCCGCTACCAAGTTCTTCCAGAAGAACCTGGAAGGCAGCGAGAAAGCGCGCAGTTACCTCGATGGTCGCGGCGTGGACGAAGAGAACCGCGCGCGCTTCCAGATCGGCTATGCGCCGGATGGTTACAGCGGCCTGCGCGATGCGCTGGGCAAGGACGAGCGGCGCATGAAGCTGCTCGACCGCGCCGGCCTGTTCTCCAAGAACGACCGCGGCCACGTCTACGACAAATTCCGCGACCGGGTGATGTTCCCGATCTTCGACCGCCGTGGCCGGGTGATCGCCTTCGGCGGGCGCGTGTTCGAGAAGGACGACGGCCCCAAATACCTCAACTCGCCCGAGACCGCGCTCTTCCACAAGGGCCGCGAACTGTACGGCCTGTGGCAGGTGCGCCAGGCCAACCAGAAGATCGAGCGCCTGATCGTGGTCGAGGGCTACATGGACGTGGTCTCGCTGTTCCAGTTCGGCGTCACCCAGGCGGTGGCGACGCTGGGCACGGCAACCACGCCGGACCATGCAGAGCTGCTGTTCCGCAACGCGCCGGACGTGTTCTTCTGCTTCGACGGCGACGCCGCCGGCCGCCGCGCCGGCTGGAAAGCGCTGGAATCGGTGCTGCCACGCATGAAGGACGGCCGCCAGGCCTTCTTCCTGTTCCTGCCCGATGGCGAAGACCCGGACAGCATCGTGCGCAAGGAGGGCGCTGAGGCTTTCAACGAGCGCCTGAAGCAGGCCACGCCGCTGTCGCAGTTCTTCTTCGACGAGCTGACCCGCGAAATCAACCTGGGCACGCTGGACGGCAAGGCACGGCTGGCCGAGCGCGCCAAGCCGATGCTCGCGCAGATTCCCGACGGCGCGTTCGGCGACCTGATGAAACAGCAGCTGGGACAGCTGACCGGCCTGGGCGGCAACGCGCAGGCGGGCCGTCCGCAGATGCCTCAACGCGCCGCGCCGCGCACGATCCAACCCGCGGCCAAGCGCAGCCTGGTGCGCGGCGCGATCGCCGTGCTGCTGCAGCAGCCCTCGCTGGCCCTGACCCTGGGCGGCAAGCACCACTTCCAGGGCCTGCGCCTGCCGGGGGTGGAGCTGCTGCTGGAACTGCTGGGGCTGGTCGAACAACGCCCGGACATCAGTACCGGCGCCTTGCTGGAGCATTTCGACGGCCGCGAGGAACAGGCCTCGCTGCACACCCTGGCCGCGCAGACGCTGGCGGGCGATGAAGCGATGTGGACGGTGGAACTGCATGACGCGGTCGGGCAGCTGGAGAAGCAGCTGCTGTTCCAGCGGATCGACGACCTTAACGCCAAGCAGCGACAACAGGGTCTGGACGATACTGACAAGTACGAGATGCGCGAGCTGCTCAAGGCCCGCGCCAATCTGCGCCTGTAGCGGCAGAACACAGCCCCGGAGAGACCATGCTGCTGCGCCTGACCTGCCTGCTGTTGTTGTCGCTCTGCCCGGTTCTGCCGGCCTGGGCTGCGGACCCCGCCCTTGCTGAAGTCCGCCCCGGCCTCTACGCCGGCGGCCAGCCCTCGGCCGCGCAACTGCGCGAACTGGCGGCACAGGGCGTGCGCACGGTGATCGACCTGCGCCAACCCGATGAAGATCGCGGCTTCGATGAAACGCGCGAGGCCGAAGCGCTGGGCCTGCGCTATGTACGCATTCCGGTGGCCGGTGCCGAGGGCCTGGATGCCGCCAACGTGCGCGCCGTGCACCAGGCCCTGCAACAGAGCCAGGGGCCGGTGCTGCTGCACTGCGCCTCCGGCAACCGCGCCGGTGCCGTGCTCGGCCTGCTCAACGCGCGCTACGAACACGCCAGCCCGGAACAGGCCCTGCAACTGGGCCAGCGTGCCGGCCTGAAGTCGCTGGAAGCGGCCACCCGCGAGCGCCTGGCGATCCCTTCTCCCACCCCCTGATTTCCGGGGTAATCCCCCCGCACCAAGGAGCCTATCCACCATGACCCGCTGGTGGTCGCGCCTGCGACCGGACAACTTCACCCTCGCCCTGCTGTGCACCGTCGGCTTGGCCTCGCTGCTGCCGATGAAGGGCGCTGCCGCCCTGGTGCTCGATGATGTCACCACCGTCGCCATCGCCGCGCTGTTCTTCCTGCACGGCGCGCGCCTGCCGCGCGAGTCGATCATCGGCGGCATGCTGCACTGGCGCCTGCACCTGACGATCCTCGCCTGCACCTTCATCCTGTTCCCGCTGCTGGGGCTGTTGTTCAAGCCGCTGTCGGGCTGGCTGCTGACGCCCGAGCTGTACCTGGGCGTGCTGTTCCTGTGCACCCTGCCGTCCACCGTGCAGTCGTCCATCGCGTTCACCTCGATGGCGCGCGGCAACGTGCCGGCGGCCGTGTGCAGTGCCTCGTTGTCGAGCATCCTCGGTGTGTTCCTGACGCCCCTGCTGCTGACCGCGCTGGCCGGTACTTCCGGCGGCGTGCACGACCCGCTGCATGCCATCGGCGGCATCATGCTGCAGCTGCTGGTGCCGTTCGTGGCCGGCCACCTGCTGCGCCCATGGATCGCCGGCTGGGTGGAGAAGCAGCGCGCGCTGCTGCGCTACACCGATCAGGCCACCATCCTGCTGGTGGTGTACTCCGCGTTCGGTGAAGCGGTCACTGAGGGGCTGTGGAGCAAGACACCCCTGCTCTCGCTGTTCGCGGTGGCTGTGGTGGCGGCAGTACTTCTCGGCATCGCCATGCCGCTGATCACCTTCATCGCCCGCCGCCTGCGCTTCAACCGCGAAGACGAGATCGCCATCGTGTTCTGCGGCTCGAAGAAGAGCCTGGCCACCGGCGTGCCGATCGCCAAGGTGCTGTTCGCTGGCGGCAGCCTCGGCGCGATCGTGCTGCCGGTGATGATCTACCACCAGATCCAGCTGATCGTCTGCGGCGTGATCGCCCAGCGCTACGCCAAGCGCGCGCCCTGACCCGACCGGCAAATCATCCACGCATGGCGTGGATCCACTGAACGCGCGGGCTGCTGTGGGAAATCCTCCACGCATGGCGTGGATCTACTGTAGAGCCGAGCCCATGCTCGGCTGATGAGTGGCCCTGCGTGAACTCACGGTTCTGCCAGGGTGCCGACGCTCAGCTGAGGCATCCACACCCACAGGTCGTACTGCCGCCCGGCATCGGTATCGACCTCCGGTGCACGCGCAGATCGCTCGAGCAGAGCCAACGCCTTGCAACGATCCATGCACCCCCAGAAGTGGCCGCGCAGGGCTTCCAGCCGCACGCTGTAAATGTCCAGGTCGCGCAGCGCCGATGCCATCGGTTGCGTCTGCATTTCCGGTGGCGCATCGGCCGGCCGCTGCAGCATGGCGTGGACATTGCCAGTCAGGACGACCATCCGGGCGTCATCCGGCAGGCGCCGGTACAGGCGCCGCAGCTCTGCGGCCATGCGATCATCGCGCGCTTGGCTGCCGCCATCACTGTTGTTGACGTCATAGCCGACCACCTCGATGGTGCGCCCCTGCGCCTTCAGCGCGCGCATGCCTTCGATCAGCGCCAGCATGTCGCGACTGCGGCGGCCATCGTGCTGATCATCGCGCACGGTCCAGAACGCACGGCCTCGCAGGTGTTGGCGTGCCACCGCCCCGCCATCGGAATCCAGATAGTCACGCAGTGTGGTGTTCTCACCACGCGGCAGCTCCAAAGCCAGCACCACCGGGCCGTTACGGCTGTAGTCGTCCACCAGTCGGCGCACCAGCAGCGGTGTCTCGCGGGTACCGTGGAATTCGCCCAGCACCAGCACGCGGTGGTCTCCGGCATGCTGGCGGATCTGCATGGCAGCGTCGTCGGCGCGCGCGCTCATCACCATGCCCAGCGCCAGCAGCAGGGTGGCGGTCCAGCGGAAGATCGAATGCATCCCTGCTCCTTCCTTTCCTTGGGGTCAGGAACAGCAATGGCGACGCGGCTGGAAGAGATCAAGTGTAGAGCCGAGCCCACGCTCGGCTGCTCTTCCAATACACCCTCAGCCGAGCATGGGCTCGGCTCTACATGGGACTGGCGCCTTGGATCAGGCGGGGTCACAGCCCCTTCGGGGATCTGCCCCCGAACATCAGCCCATCACAACCAGGGCAGAATCCAGTGGTCCACCAGCAGGAAGGCGAACAGCGCCATCAGGTAGACGATGGAGTAGCTGAACATCTTCATCGAGAACAGCTCATCCGGCGGGTTCAGCATGCGCCAGGCGTACCAGAGGAACACGGCGTTGAGCACGATCGCACCGCCCAGGTAGAACGCGCCGCTCATGCCGACCAGATAAGGCAGCAGGCAGACCAGTGCCAGCACCACCGAGTACGCCATGATCTGCTTGCGCGTATGCACCACGCCATGGGTGACTGGCAGCATCGGGATTTCCGCCTTGGCGTAGTCCTCGCGACGGAAGATCGCCAGTGCCCAGAAGTGCGGCGGCGTCCAGATGAAGATGATCAGCACCAGCAGCGACGAGTACGCCCAGTCCGACGAGCCCTGCATGCCGGTCACCGCCGCCCAGCCCAGCATCGGCGGCATCGCGCCGGCCAGACCACCGATGACGATGTTCTGCGAGGTCGCACGCTTCAGGTAGACGGTGTAGATCACCGCATAGCCGATCAGCGAAGCGAAGGTCAGCACCGCGGTGATCCAGTTCACCCACAGCACCAGGATCGCCATCGACAGCACGATCAGCACGCCGGCAAATACCAGCACCTGCCATGGCTTGACCTTGCCCACCACCAGCGGTCGCCACGAGGTGCGCGCCATCTGCGCATCGATATGCGCATCCAGCAGCTGGTTGATGGCTGCAGCGGCCGAGGCGGCAAGCCAGATGCCGAGGAAGCCGAGCAGGCCGGCACGCACCTGCTCCCAGCTGGGCACGCCGGGAATGGCCAGGACCATGCCGACCAGGGCGGTGAAGACGATGAGGGCGACGACCTTGGGCTTGGTCAGGTCCCAGTACTGGCGATAGTTGGAAAACATGGGATCAGTCCGGGGCACGCAGGCGGGCCAGCAGGCTGACCAATACGAACAACAGGGCAACGGCAACGCCGTTGTGCGCCACTGCCACTTCCAGCGGCAGTGCAAGCTTCACATTGAGGATGCCGAGGGTGACCTGCAGCACCAGCAGCGCGACCAGGGCCGAGGCCCAGCCACGCATGCTCGGCAGCCGGAACAGGCGCAGGCCCAGCCACAGCAGGTAAACGGCAACGACAATCGCGAACAGGCGGTGGGCCATCTGGATGGCGATGCGCGAGGCACCGTCGAGCACGCCGCCTTCGTAGTCCACGCCAATGCCACGCCACAGGGTGAAGCCCTCGGCGAAGTTGTGCTGCGGCCACCACTGGTTGGCGCAACGCGGGAAGTTGTCCAGCGAGGCGCTGCCACCGCCGCACGCCAGTGCCGCGTAGTTGGCGCTGACCCAGCCGCCGAGCGCGATCTGGGTGACCAGCACCGCCACACCGATGCGCAGCAGCCACTTCAGCTTCGGCGCCTCGGCCAGCGTGATCGGCATGTGCGTTGCACGCCAGGCGATCCACACCAGCAGGCCGAACATCAGCATGCCGCCCAGCAGATGGCCCATCACCACGATCGGTTTGAGCAGCAGGGTCACCGTCCACATGCCCAGCAGGGCCTGGAAGATCACCACCGCCAGGGTCAGCAGCGCAGCGCGCGCCAGGTCGATGTTGCTCCAGCGCAGTGCGGCGATCAGCAGGATGGCCTCGCCGATCAGTGCCAGCGCGCTGGCGGTTCCATGCCAGCCCATCATGTACAGCGGTATGCCCGCAGCCACCAGCACGCAGGCGGTGACCACGGCCGTGCTGCCGAATCGCCGCTTGCGCGTGGCCAACAGTGCCAGGGTCAGGATCTCGATGCCGAGCGCACCCGCCAGGAAGCGGTGCACCTGCTCACGCCAGGCCTTGTGTGTTTCCAGCGGACGGATCTCCGCCGCCGGATGCCCGATGGTCTCTTCCACGTGCTGCGGCCAGGTCGCCTGCCCATAGCAGGTCGGCCAGTCCGGGCAGCTCAGGCCGGCATCGGACAGGCGCACGAAGGCCCCGAACATGATCGTGCTCGCGGTCATGATCATGGCGAACCACGCCAGGCGGTGGAAATTGCGGTGCAGCGCCGGACGCGCGGAAAGGCTCATCAAACGGGACTCACTTCAGTTTCAGCAACGTGGCCATGTCCTTGCGCAGGCCGCCGAGATCGCTCCCGGGGGCATGACGCATGATCACGAAGCCGTTCGGATCGATCACGTAGACCGGCAGACCCGCCGGATCATCGACGCCGGGCAGCGCCGCGCGCAGGGCTGGCGACGGGGCCAGCGGCCGCAGCGCGGGCAGCGAGGCGATCGACGCCGGTGGCGTTCCCAGCCACAGGATTTCGACATTATCGGCGTTATGGCCGAACAGCTGCCACACCTTGCCCAGTCCCTGCGACAAAGTGACGCACTGCGCGTCGCAGGCACCGGCCGGTGCCACCAGCAGGCGCCAGGTGCGCGCGTCGGGGTTCCAGGGGTAGGCCGCGCCATTGGCCAGCGTCGGTGGCTGCTGGCGCAGATCCACCGGCGGCTTCAGCAACTGCCCGCTGTTGCGATGCGCGGTCGGCTGCCAGCCGGAGAAACGCAGGATGGCGGCCAGCGCCATCGCCCCGAAGAAAACGGCGAACAGCAGCACCAGGGTCCGGCGGCCATTGCCGCGCGCCTGCGGGGAGGTAGCAGTGTTCATGCGGGGCATTTTCTCATGGTTGGGAAAGGGATGCCGGCCAGCGGCCGGTACTACCGGGCAACGGGCCGCCGCCTGCGCCATTCCAGTACCAGCGCCACCACCAGCACAGTCAGCGCCAGCCCGAACCACTGCACGGCATAACCCAGGTGGCGCTGTGGCGGCAGCGTGTTCGGCAGCAGGTCGAGATCGCGCTCATCACCGAACGGCAATGCCGGGTCCAGCCGCAGCACGCGCTCGGGCAACGACGGCAGGCCCAGCGCCGCGGCCAGGCCATCGGCGGGAAGGCGGCTGGCCAGCCAGCGCCCGGCAACATCGGTGGGGGTGAACGCCGGCCCCAGCGCCAGCCCGGCCGAGGGTGGCGGCGCCAACAGGCCACGCACGTCCACCGGCGACGGCGGTGCCGGGACCACCGGCAACGTACGGTCGGGCGGCAGCGCGCGCCAGCCCAGGTCCACCAGCAACACGCTGCCCGCATCGCTGCGGAACGGACGATAGATCTTCACTCCGGCGCGGCCGTGGCGGGTCTGGTTGTCCAGCAGCACCACGCCGGGCAGAAAGCGACCGTGATCGGCCACGCCATGCAGCGCGCCCTGCGCCGCCAGCGCCTGCGCCAACGGCATCGCCTGCGCCACGGCCGGGCCCTGTGCATCCAGCAACGCCTGTTTGGCGTGCATCCGCTGCAGCTGCCACAGGCCCAGCGCGGTGAATCCGGCCATTGCCAGCACCGCCATCAGCCATCCGATCAGGCGCGTGTGCTGGCGCATCATGACAAGTCCGTGCAAACGCGGTCAGATAGGGACATCCACCCTGCCCTCGAGCCGCGCATGAGTGATTCGCTGAAGACCCTGCTGGTAATCGCGTTTCTGATCGTCATCGTCTGGAATCTGGGCGCCGGCCTGTATTACCTGCTGGTGGACCGCGGCCAGACCAAGCGCACGGTCAATGCACTGACCCGCCGCATCGGAGTGTCGGTGGCGTTGATCGTCGTGGTGATCGTGTGCATCTACATGGGCTGGATCAAGCCGCACGGCATCGGCGGCTGATCCCACGGCAGACCAGGAAGCGTCGGCGGCTGAAACTGCCGACGCCTGCGCGGTCAAAGCACGTAGACAAACAGGAACAGCATCAGCCACACCACGTCGACGAAGTGCCAGTACCACGCGGCCGCTTCGAAACCGAAATGGTTGTCGCGGGTGAAGTGTCCCTTTGCCGACCGCAGCCACATCACGATCAGCATGATCGTGCCCAGCAACACGTGTGCGCCATGGAAGCCGGTCAGCATGAAGAAGGTCGACCCGTAGATACCCGAGCCGAGCGTGAGGTTCAGTTCCTTGTAGGCGTGGATGTACTCCTCCGCCTGCAGGGTCAGGAAGCCGAGGCCGAGCAGTACGGTCAGGCCCAGCCAGGTCAGCAGCTGGCGGCGGTTGCCCGCCTTCAACGCATGATGGGCGATGGTCAGGGTCACGCCGGAGGTCAGCAGGATCAACGTGTTGATCAGCGGCAGGCCCCAGGCCGGAATGGTCTGGAATGCGCCACCGATCGCTGCCGGGCCATTGGTCGGCCAGCCGGCCGAGTAGCCCTGCCACAGCAGCTCGTTGGTCATCACCCCGCGCCCTTCGCCGCTCAGCCACGACAGGCCAAGATGGCGGGTGTAGAACAGCGCACCGAAGAAGGCACCGAAGAACATCACTTCGGAGAAGATGAACCAGACCATGCCCATCCGGAACGAACCGTCCACCTGCCGGTTGTAGTTGCCGGCCTGCGACTCGCGCACCACATCACTGAACCACCAGAACAGGGTCAGCACCAGCATCGCCACGCCGATGTAGAAGGTCCAGCGGCCCCAGCTGGCGTCGTTGAGCCAGCTGGCCACGCCGACCATGGTCACCATCATCGCGATGGAACCGACGAACGGCCATTTGCTCTGGGCCGGGACGAAGTACACGTTGGCGTCGCTGGGTGTCTGGGCCATGGTCGGTATCCGGGTCAGGGAGCAGCGTGGGCGCCTTCCGAGGTGGCGGCCGGAGCCAGCCGATCGGACAACGCATCGTTGCGGTAGAAGGTGTAGGACAAGGTGATCGTCCGGATTTCCGGCGGCAGGTCCGGATCGACGATGAAGCGCACCGGCATGTCGCGCTTCTCGCCGGCCTGCAGGGTCTGCGCGGTGAAGCAGAAGCACTCGGTCTTGCTGAAGAATCCCGACGCGCGTGCCGGTGCCACCGACGGCACCGCGCTGCCGACCACGGCCTGCTGGCTGTCGTTGCGGGCGAAATACAGCGCCTCGTTGAGCTCGCCGGGCACCACATCCATGGTCAGCTGCTCGGGATGGAACGACCACGGCAGGCGTGAATTGACCCCGCCATCGAATTCCACCCGCACGGTGCGTTTGCCACTGGCGGCACCGGTACTGGCTTCGCTGCCCGGGCCACGTTCCAGGCGCACACCGAATACCTTCTCGCAGGCGATGCGATACAGCGGCACCAGCGAGAACGTCAGCAGGAACACCACTACCGCCACGCCGATCAGGCGCGGCAGGCCGGCGCTACGTGACGGGGTGGTGGCCGGCGCTTCGCTCATCGACCGATCACGCCGCTGAGGATGAAGCCGACGTAGACCAGCACGGCGATCGCGCCCACCCACAGCGCGGTGCGCTTGGCGCGCTGGCGCTGCTGCTCGATGCCGGTGCTCTGGGCTTCGCCTTCGCGGTTGTAGAGCCGAGCCATGCTCGGCTGCTCTTCGGTGTTGTAGAGCCGAGCCATGCTCGGCTGCTTTTCGTCAGTCGAGCATGGCTCGACTCTACAGCTCTGGAGCGGGCTCTCGTTATGCATGCACCACCTCAATGACCGATATCGTCGTGGGCCAGGTCACCCGGGCGGATGGTCGGCGGCGTGGTGAAGGTGTGCGCCGGTGCCGGCGACGGCAGCGTCCACTCCAGGCCACGCGCACCTTCCCAGGAGCGCGCCTCGGCCTTCTCGCCATTGCGCAGCGAGGACAGCAGGATCGCGGCCATCATGAACGGCGTGGCGAACATGCCGAACGCACCGATCGAGCTGATCAGGTTCCAGTCGGCGAAGGCCACCGAGTAATCGGGGATGCGCCTCGGCATGCCGGCCAGGCCGAGGAAATGCTGCGGGAAGAACAGCAGGTTCACGAACACGATCGACCACCAGAAGTGCACCTTGGCCCACTTCTCGCTGTACATGCGCCCGGTCCACTTCGGCCACCAGTAGTACACCGCCGCGATCAGCGCGAACACCGCGCCGGTCACCAGCACGTAGTGGAAGTGGGCAACCACGAAGTAGGTGTCGTGATACTGGAAGTCGGCGGCCACGATCGCCAGCATCAGGCCGGAGAACCCGCCGATGGTGAACAGGATGACGAACGCCACCGACCACAGCATGGGAGCTTCGAAGGTGAGCGAACCACGCCACATCGTGCTGACCCAGTTGAATACCTTCACCCCGGTCGGGATCGAGATCAGCATGGTGGCGAACATGAAGTAGATCTCGCCACCCAGCGGCATGCCCACGGTGAACATGTGGTGGGCCCAGACGATGAACGACAGGAACGCGATCGCCGCGGTGGCGTAGACCATCGCCTGGTAGCCGAACAACGGCTTGCGGCTGAAGGTCGGGATGATCTCGCTGACCACGCCGAAGGCGGGCAGGATCATGATGTAGACCTCGGGGTGGCCGAAGAACCAGAAGATGTGCTGGAACATCACCGGATCGCCACCACCGGCCGCATTGAAGAAGCTGGTGCCGAAGAACTTGTCGGTCAGCAGCATCGTCACCGCACCGGCCAGCACCGGCATCACCGCGATCAGCAGGAACGCAGTGATCAGCCAGGCCCAGCAGAAGATCGGCATCTTCAGCAGGTCGATGCCGGGGGCGCGCATGTTCAGCACCGTGGCGATGATGTTGATCGCACCCATGATCGAACTGATGCCGGCCACGTGGATGGCGAACACGGTGAACGCGACGTTGTAGCCGCCCTGCAGCGACAGCGGCGGATACAGCGTCCAGCCACCGGCCGGCGCACCACCGGGTAGCAGGAAGGTCAGCAGCAGCAGGCTGAAGGCCACCGGCAACAGCCAGAACGACCAGTTGTTCATGCGCGGCAGCGCCATGTCCGGCGCACCGATCTGCAGCGGGATCATCCAGTTGGCCAGGCCGACGAAGGCCGGCATCACGCCGCCGAAGATCATCACCAGCGCGTGCACCGTGGTCAGCTGGTTGAAGATTTCCGGACGGATGTACTGGATGCCGGGCTGGGCCAGTTCCAGCCGGATCAGCACGCTCATGAACGCGCCGATGACGAACATGATGAAGCTGAAACCCAGGTACAGCGTGCCGATGTCCTTGTGGTTGGTCGAGAAGAACCAACGCTCGAAGAAGCTCTGCGGGTGATGGTGATCGTCGTGCCCAACTGCCGAGTGCGCCATTGCAAAACACCTCTCAGGATCGGTTGTCGCCGCGGCCGCGACACGGCCGCGGACAGTTACATCAGGCTCCGCTGGCCGCTGCGGCAGGCGCGTTGCCGGCCTCGGCGGCGGCCGGTGCTGCCGGCTGCGCCGGCGATTCACTGGCAGGCGCGGTGGGTTCGGCGGGCGTCGCGGGTGCAGGCGCCGGTTTGCGCTGCGCCAGCCACTGCTTGAATTCTTCCTTGGACACCGCCTCGACCACGATCGGCATGAAGCCATGGTCCTTGCCGCACAGCTCCGCGCACTGCCCGCGGTAGACACCCGGCTGCTCGATGCTGGTCCAGGCTTCGTTGATGAAGCCGGGAATCGCGTCCTGCTTCCAGCCCAGCGCCGGCACCCACCAGGCGTGGATCACATCGTCGGAGGTGATGACGAAACGCACCTTGGTGTCCACTGGCAGTACCAGCCGGTTGTCGACATCCAGCAGGTAGTGCGGATGGCTCTCGCGGGTCGGTACCTTGCCACTCTGCCGCATGCGGTCGGACTCACGGTCCAGGCGGCTGGTGAAGGTCACGTTCTCGCCCAGGTACTCGTACTTCCACATCCACTGGTAACCGGTGACCTTGACCGTCATCTCGGCATCGCGGGTGTCGTACATCTTGATCAGGTTGGCCGTGGCCGGCCACGCCATCACCACCAGGATGATCACCGGGATCACCGTCCAGATGACCTCGGCCTTGGTGTTGTGGCTGAAGGTCGCGGCGACCGCGCCCTTGGACTTGCGGAACTTGAACATCGCGTAGGCCATGGCGCCGAACACGATCACGCCGATCACCGTACAGACGATCAACGAGAGGTTGTTCGATTCCCAGGCCAGGCGTGAGGTCTGGGTCACCCCCTTGCCCATGTTCAACTGCCACGGCTTTGGATCGGCCGCCTGGGCCAGCGCCGTCCCCGGCATCGACAGCAGGGCCCCCATCGCGGCGGCCATTGCAACGCACTTCGTGCCCCACCCTCTGCTTTGCTTCATTGCCTAGACCCTTAGCGTCGTCGGTTGCCGCCATCGCTGGCGGCGAGCAAATCTTCAAGCGTTTCAACAAGCGTTTGACGTTCGGCCGGCGCGAGAAAACTCCCCACCTCCACCTGCCGGCCGCTGGATGCCAGCCGGACCCTCTGGTCGTCGGTGAGCAGGCGCACCCAATGCGGATGAGCCCGGAACACCGGCGATCCACCGGGCACGGGGATGACCTCCACGTACGCCGGCACTACCCGGATCTCCTCCTGCCGTTCACCGCTGCGCCACAACGCGCGCAACGCAGCTGCCAGCAACAGGCTGTACAGCAGCGCGAACAGGGGGGCGAATGCGTTGCCGGCCACCCACCCGAAGGCGGACACCAGCCACATCACTCCCGACAACACAGCAAACAACAGGACGAACTGCCGGGCATCGAGCGCCCGTGGGGGACGCAGTCGCAGCTGCGTACCTGACCCATCCGGAGCTGTAAGCACCTCGATCATGTCGCAACCGCGTTCCTGCCGCGGGAAACGCCTCGATGGTAGCCCCGCCCTCTCGCCAGTAGCAAGGGTGCATTCACACTTTTTCCGATGCTGCAACACAGCATGACCCCAACAGCACGAATGACGAATTCGGCACAAAACTACCCGACTTTGCTGAACACGCTGAATCCACCACCGCTAGGGGCTATCAGCATTCATGAAGGTGGCTGCGCAGGCCTTCCTGAAGTCGAAAAAATGATTAAAATCGCCAAGTTTTCCACTGGCCGGACCGGCATGAACGCACCTTCCTCTCCCATTGCCGCCAGCGACGCTCCGCGTCCCTCGGCGCTGCTGTCGCCGGAACTGCCGGCGTCCCCCAACCCGTTCCGCCAGGCCATCACCGATGGTTGGTTGAAGGACGAGGCCAGCCATGTGCGCGAACTGCTGGAGCAGGCGCGCCTGCCGGCAGACGAGCAGGCCAGGGTGCAGGCGCTGGCCGCCGACCTGGTCGCCCGCGTGCGTGTGCGCGCCAAGGACCAGGGCGCGATCGAAGCCTTCATGCGCCAGTACGACCTGGGCAGCGAGGAAGGCGTGCTGCTGATGTGCGTGGCCGAAGCGCTGCTGCGCATTCCGGACCAGGAGACGGCCGACAAGCTGATCCGCGACAAGCTGGCCGATGCCGACTGGGAAAAGCACCTGGGCGGCAGCGACTCGGTGCTGGTCAACGCCTCCACCTGGGGCCTGATGCTGACCGGCAAGCTGGTGCAGATGAACGACGCCACCCGCGCCGATGCGCCCAGCGCGTTCAAGCGCCTGGTCGGCCGCGTCGGTGAGCCGGTGGTACGCCTGGCCGTGCGCCAGGCGATGAAGATCATGGGCCACCAGTTCGTCATGGGCCGCACCATCAGCGAAGCGCTGGCACGCTCGCACAAGGGCGACAGCGCCAGCTACCGCTACTCGTTCGACATGCTCGGCGAAGGCGCGCTGACCATGAAGGACGCCCTGCGCTACCTGGAAGACTACCGTCGTGCGATCCACGCCATCGGTGGTGACCACAAGGCGCGTGGCGGCCGTGCCGATGGCGACGTCAACAACGCGCCGGGCATCTCGATCAAGCTGTCGGCGCTGTACCCGCGCTACGAGCACGCCAAGCGCGCGCGCGTGCTGAAGGACCTGGTGCCGGGCGTGCTGGAGCTGGCGCAGTTGGCCAAGAGCTACGGCATCGGCTGCACCGTCGACGCCGAAGAATCCGATCGCCTGGAACTGTCGCTGGACATCATCGAGCAGGTGTTCGGCGATGCCTCGCTGGCCGGCTGGGATGGCTTCGGCGTGGTCGTGCAGGCCTACCAGAAGCGTACGCCGTACACGATCGACCACCTGGCCGACATGGCGCGCCGCGCCGGCCGTCGCCTGCAGGTGCGCCTGGTCAAGGGCGCCTACTGGGACGCCGAGATCAAGCGCGCGCAGATCGAAGGCTATGCCGGCTACCCGGTGTTCACCCGCAAGCAGAACACCGACGTGTCCTACCTGGCGTGTGCCAAGCGTCTGTTCACCCATGCCGACGCGATCTACCCGATGTTCGCCACGCACAACGCGCACACCATCGCCGCAGTGCGCAGCATTGCCAATGGCGGGGTGTACGAGCACCAGAAGCTGCACGGCATGGGTGATGACCTGTACGCCGAAGTCGTGCCGGCCGATCGCCTTGGCCTGCCCTGCCGCGTGTACGCGCCGGTCGGCTCGCATGAAGACCTGCTGCCGTACCTGGTGCGTCGCCTGCTGGAAAACGGCGCCAACTCCAGCTTCGTCAACCGCATCACCGACGAGCGCGTGCCGATCGCCGACCTGGTCCGCGACCCGGTCGAGATGGTGTCCTCGTTCGAATCGATTCCGCATCCCAAGATCCCGCTGCCGGTTGACCTGCTGCGCAGCCAGAACCACGACAGGAAGAACTCCATGGGCGCCAACCTCGCCAACGACAACGAACTGCGCGCCCTGGCCGAGCAGCTCAACGCTGCAGTGAAGCCCTGGCAGGCCGCACCGCTGGTGCCGGGCGCGAACCCGACCGGCGCATCGCTGCCGGTGACCAACCCGGCCGACACCCGTGAAGTGGTCGGCCAGTGGCAGGCCGCCGATGCCGCCACCGTGCAGAAGGCGCTGGCCAATGCCGTGGCTGCGCAGCCGGCCTGGAACCGCACCCCGGCCGCCAGCCGCGCCGCCATCCTCGAGCACGCCGCCGACCAGCTGGAAGCGCGCATGCCCGAGTTCATGGCGCTGTGCGTGAAGGAAGCCGGCAAGAGCCTGCCCGACGGCATCGCCGAAGTGCGCGAAGCGGTGGACTTCCTGCGCTACTACGCCAAGCAGGCGCGCGAGCAGTTCAGCCACGCCGAGAAGCTGCCGAGCCCGACCGGTGAATCCAACGAACTGCAGCTGCATGGCCGCGGCGTTTTCGTCTGCATCAGCCCGTGGAACTTCCCGCTGGCGATCTTCCTGGGCCAGGTGGCTGCGGCACTGGCCGCCGGCAACAGCGTCATCGCCAAGCCGGCCGAGCAGACCAACCTGATCGGCTACTACGCGGTGAAGCTGCTGCACGATGCCGGCGTGCCGGCCGACGTGGTGCAGTACCTGCCGGGCGACGGTGCCACCGTCGGTGCCGCGCTGACCGCCGACCCGCGCGTGGCTGGCGTGGCCTTCACCGGCTCCACCGACACCGCCCGCGCGATCAACCGCGCGATGGCTGCACGTGACGCCGCCATCGGCGTGCTGATCGCCGAAACCGGCGGCCAGAATGCCTTCATCGCCGACTCCTCGGCGCTGCCGGAACAGCTGGTCAAGGACGCGATCGGTTCGGCCTTCACCTCCGCCGGCCAGCGCTGCTCGGCCGCGCGCGTGCTGTTCGTGCAGGACGACATCGCCGACAAGGTCATGAACATGCTGGCCGGCGCGATGAAGGAACTGAAGGTCGGCAACCCCGGCCTGCTGTCCACCGACGTCGGCCCGGTGATCGACGCTGACGCACTGCAGATCCTGCAGGACCACGCCGTGCGCATGGACCGCGAAGCGCGCCTGATCGCGGCGGCCGAACTGTCCGCCGAAGCCGCCAATGGCACCTTCTTCGCACCGCGTGCGTATGAGCTGAAGGACCTGGGCCAGCTGCAGAAGGAGATCTTCGGGCCGGTCCTGCACGTGATCCGCTGGAAGGGCGACCAGCTCGATGCGGTGATCGACCAGATCAACGCCACCGGCTACGGCCTGACCCTGGGCGTGCATTCGCGCATCGACGAGACCGTCGACCGCATCAGCAACGGCGTCCACGTCGGCAACGTCTACGTCAACCGCAACCAGATCGGTGCGGTGGTCGGCGTGCAGCCGTTCGGCGGCCAGGGCCTGTCCGGCACCGGCCCGAAGGCCGGTGGCCCGCACTACCTGCTGCGCTTCGCCACCGAGAAGACGGTGACGGTGAACACCACCGCCGCCGGCGGCAACGCCTCGCTGCTGACCCTGGGCGACTGATTCCGGGCGTCATGCGGTGAACGAAAAACCCCGCGAAAGCGGGGTTTTTTGTGCATTGCCGGTAGCGCCGGGCCATGCCCGGCGACGATCACGCCGTTACGCTGAACCGGTTGTCCGCACGCTTTGCCAGCTCCGCCTGCACGCGCGCGATACGCGTTTCCAGATCGCCTTCCAGCAACACGTAGTCGACCCCACGCGCCTGCAGTTGCTGCAGATACCACGCGTGTTGCTGCATGCGGAATTCCTGCCCCACCCGTGTCCCATCCTGTTCGAACGGAATATCCGGGGCACACAGGAACAGCAGGTCGTACGCACGCGCTGCGGCCCGCTGCAGCGGTTCGGGCGCTGTGCGGAACATCCAGCCGCTGTAGCCCAGCGTCACCAATGGCGTGGTATCGCAGAACAACCAACGATGCGCGTGCTGCGCGGCCTGGTCCTCGTGCTGCGGCTGGGTCACTGCGATGCGCAGCAGATCCTGCACCTGCAGCTCGCCACCCTGCTGCTCCCACAACGTACGTCCGAACTCCGGCACCCATGCCGTGCCCAGGCGTTCGGCCAGCACCTGCGCGAGTGTGGTCTTTCCGCTGGACTCGCCACCAATGAAGGCCACGCGCTGCACGTAGGCCGCATACACCTCTGCTGACAGGCTGTGCCGGTGCACATGCGGATCGGCGCGCAACTGGGTCCCGCAGGCCTGCCCGATATCCAGGGTGCGCTCCAGGCGCTCATGGCGTACCGGTGCGCCGAAGTGCGCAGCCAGCGCCTGCGCGAAGCCGTCACCATAGTCTTCACCGGTAAACACTGCTTGCACCGGTCCGCCGAACAGCGTCATGCACAGCCATGCGGTAAATGCGCGCTGCACCTGCTCGTCGTCACTGTCCTGCGGCAGAGCACGAACCGGCGCACCCTGCTGCATGCACAATGCGGCCAGCCGCTCATCATCAAGTACCGCCACCGTGGCCTGTGGAAAGCGCGCGCGCAGCCAGCCTTCGCGGCGCTCTGCGCTGTAGCCGCCAAAGCCCGGCTGCGACCAGCCGATCACCAGCAGCTGCGCGCAGCGGGTAGAGGCGAATTCAATCAGGCGCTCGTGGCCGAGGTGCAGCGGGCAGAACTTGCCAACCACCAGGCCCCGCGCAGCGTGCTCAGGCAACAACATCGGCCGCCCTGGCCTCATCCCGCATCAGGTGCCGCCAGTGGCGCAATGCCACCAGTGCGTTGATCCAGAAGCCCACGTACAGGATCGACGTCAGATGCAGGCCACGGCTGTAGTACAGCGGCACCGCGATGGTGTTGACCAGCAACCATACCCACCACGATTCCAGCTTGCGCCGCATCATCAGTATCTGCGCGATCACGCTCAACACGAGCACCGCCGAATCGATATACGGCGCATAGGCGTTGGTCAGGCGGGTCAGCATCCAGCCGTAGCCAAAGGTTGCCAGCATCGCCAAGGGCAGCAGCCAGCCCCACGCGCGTGCAGGCAAGCGGGTGATCGGCAGCGGCGCGCCATGGTCACCCCGCAGCCACTGCCACCAGCCGAACACGCTGATGACCACGAAGAAGAACTGCAGCACCATGTCCGCGTACAGGTGCGAGCGCTCGAACACGGCAGCGAACAGCGCACAGCCGACGATGCCCAGCCACCACGTATGCACGTTGTTGCGACCGGCCAGCAGGATCGAGCCGGCAACGGCGATGTTGGCGGCCAGCTCCAGCTGGAAGTTCGGGTCGGACAGGTTCATCGCGTTATTGTCGCGTAGATCCACGCCAAGCGTGGATGGCCCCAGTAGATCCACGCCAAGCGTGGATGGAAATCATGGGCGCACGCGCACCAGCAACCGCTGGCTCTCTCCGCTTCCCCAGCGCCCTGCCTGCAGGCCGTCTGAAGAGAGCAACGGTTCAAGCCAGCCAGGCAGCTCGATATCCCAGGTCACACCATCGAACGGATGCGGCCAAGGCGTTCCCTGCGGATTCGGCGAATGCAGGTACAGCGCACTCTGGCCGGTATCCTGCGCCAGCATCACCCAACACTGCACATCCTCCCGCTCGCTCGATACAGCCCGCTTGAGCAGCCGCAGCAGCCCTGCGGCAACGGTGATGCGATCGCTGACATGACGATTGCCGCGCCCCTTCCAGTCAAGATGCGTGTGCCAGTAGTCGAACCATTCCGACTCCTGCACGCGATCCAGCGTCGCGTTCGCCTTGGTCTCTTCCGCAGCCCAGTAGCGGGTCATCTTCTTCAGGTATCGGCGATCGGCCATGAAGCCATTGTCGCAGTAGATCCACGCCATGCGTGGATGCAGATCCCCGGAAAAAAGAAGCCCCGCTTGCGCGGGGCCTCCTTCGTACTGCTTCAGGCAATCGCCGGAATCAGAACTTGTACTGCATCGACGCAGCCAGCACGTCGCCGCTGACCTTGTACTTGCCGGTCACGGTGTTGGCGGTGGCCGAGGTCGAGTTGACGTTCGGATCCTTGGTGAACAGGTGGGTGTAGCCCACGCTGTATTCCATCTTGTCCGAAGCGGCGTAGGTCATACCCAGCGACAGCCACTTGCGGGTGGTGTCCGGCACGCGCACGTCGCGGTGGGCGTCGGTGGTCGGGGTCTGGTCGTACGCCAGGCCGCCACGCAGGGTCAGCTTGTCGTTGACGCGGAAATCGGTACCGATCGACGCGAAGGTGGTGTCGCGGTAGTGGAACGGCAGCACGCTGTCCGGCTGGTTGGAGTCGTAATCGACGACGACCTGGTCGAACTTGCTCCACGCAGTGCGCGTGACTTCGGCCATGATCTGCCACTGGTCATTCACGCGATGGGTGAAGCCGACGGTGGCGCTGGCCGGCAGGGTGATGGTGGCACGGCCGTTGCTGTCGATGAAGGTGCCCGGGGCAGCGGTGGCCAGGAAGGCGGCAGCATTCTGCGGGATGGTGAAGTCGGCCTTGCCGTCGTTGATCTTGTGCTCGACTTCCGAGCGGTAGCTGAAGGCGATGTTGGTGCCTTCCACCGGGGTGACGGTCATGCCGAGGGTGTAGCCGATCGACACCTCATCGCCCTTGATGCGCAGGTAGCCATCGGCGGTACCCGGCGAGAAGCCGAGCTGTGCGGCCTGTCGGGCAGCGGCCTGCGAAGCGGCAGCGGCCTGGGCCGGGGTGCCACCGGCAGCCAGCACGCGCGCAGCAGCGGTGCGCTGGGCGGTTGCATTGATGGCGGTGCCGGTATCGACGGCGCTGGTCAGGTCGACATTCAGGCGCTCGGCAAACACCGACGCACCGAACGACAGGTACGGGTTGACGTCATAGGAGAACGCAGCGCCCAGGTCGACGGCCTGCAGCTCGGTCTTGACGCCGTTGTAGCGGCCGACCCAGTCACGGTCGTATTCGGTCTTGAAGCCGAACGGCACGGTCAGCGACACGCCGAAATGCATGTTGTTGTTTTCGCCGAACGGGACGTGGAAGTAGGCTGCCGGAACCGGAGCGATCATGCCGGCGTCGCCGCCGTTGCCGCCGGAAATCGGCGCGCCGTTACCGTAGCGGCCTTCGCCGCGGAACTTGGCGCCGAAGCTGATGGCGCTGACGTCGCCCTGCACCATGGTGCCGTCGAGCAGGCGCATGGAGGCCGGGTTGGTGGCGATGACCGAGGCGTCGCCTTCGGTCGAGGTGGAACCAGCGAAGGCGCGGCCCAGGCCCTTGGCGCTGTTTTCCTTCAGCTGGAAGGCGGCGGCGTTGGCATCGGCGGCGGCCAGCGCACCGGCAACGCCGACGGCCAGCAGGGTCAGGCGGGCAATGGTGGAAGCAGTTTGCATCGTAGTTCTCTCTCCGGTAAGCGGTGATGGTGCTCTGAGTGCGCCTGCGCCCGTCAGGCCGGATGGCCCTTCGAAGCGCGCCGGATTCCCCTCCCGACATACGACGCCGTATGCGAGTATTACCCAGAGCCGTTAATGAAACAATAACAGCGCCGGGGCTTTCTTCGTCGCAAAAGCTGAACAGGCTCCCTCCCCGCCAAAAGTGCCCGCACGCTAGGCTAGTGCCATGTTTGTCTCCCTCCCCTCGCGCAAGAAGGCGACCCTGCGTTGGGCTACACCCGTGCTGTTTGCGGCACTGTGGTTGGCATTCCTGTGGTCGATCTCGCGCCCGGACGATGCCCGCGGAAGCCTGTGGCTGGACTGGGGCGCCCTGTCCACCGGCCTGACCCACCCGCTGGACTGGTGGGCGACCCTGCAGGACGGCAGCGTGCTGCGCCTGTTCACCGCCCTGTTCCTGCACGCCGACTGGTCGCACCTGCTGGGCAACCTGGTGTTCCTGCTGATCTTCGGCCTGCCGGCCGAGCGGGTGCTGGGCCCGTGGCGGTTGCTGCTGCTGTTCCTGGTGGGCGGTGCGATCTCCAACCTGGTCGCCATCTACACCATGGGCAGCCCGGACCAGATCATCATTGGTGCCAGTGGTGCGGTGTCGGCGTTGATCGGCGCCTATCTGGCGCTGTTCCCCGGCGCGCGCCTGGGCGTGGTGATTCCGCTGGGGCTGTTCCTCGAATTCGTACGCGCCCCGGCCTATCTGCTGATCGGTGTATGGGCGGCGCTGCAGGTGGTGTTCGCCTACATCGGCCCGACCTTCGGCATGGTCGCCTGGTGGGCGCACATCGGCGGCTTCGTGTTCGGCGTGGTGTACGGCATGTACGTGCGCGCGGCGATCGCGCGGCGCCTGCGCAAGCGGCACGGGTTCTAGCGTCCGCTTGCCGCGTTCCGCGAAACGCCCGAGGCATGCCCGGGCGGAGTTCGGACATCAGCCGAGCATGGCTCGACGCTACAGAATCAAGGCTTGGCCGGGATCTCTGCGGGCTTTGCTTCCGGCTTCGCTTCGGGCTTCGCTTCAGCCTTGGGCTCCGCCTTCGGCGCCGGCTTGGCGGCGGCCTTCGCTGCCTTGTCCGCTTCGGCCTTCGCGGCTTCTGCCTTCAAGCGCGCCGCCACCGAACCCGGGTTCTTCAGCTCGGCCAGCGCGTCGTTGATTGGGCCATCGCCCGGCAGCACGGCGCCTGCGTGGTAGCCCTCGGTGCCTTCCTCGTCACCACGCAGGTGGCCCGGCAGGGTCGCTTCGCTGTAATCACTCAGGCTGGCCGGCAATGCCTCGTCTTCCGGACGCGGTGCGGCCTTCAGTTCCACTTCCGGCACGATGCCGGTGGCCTGGATCGATTTGCCGCTGGGCGTGTAATAGCGTGCCGTGGTCAGCTTCACCGAATCGCCGTTGTCCAGCGGCAGCACGGTCTGCACCGAGCCCTTGCCGAAGGTGCGGCTGCCAATCACGCGCGCGCGCTTGTTGTCGCGCAACGCACCGGCCAGCACTTCCGATGCACTGGCCGAACCGGCATCCACCAGTACCACCACCGGCGCCCCCTTCAGCAGGTCGCCCGGGGTGGCGTCGAAGCGTGCATCACTGATGCTGATGCGGCCACGGGTGCTGACGATGTTGCCCTTGTCGAGCAGGTCATCGGCTACCTGCACGGCAGCGGTCAGCAGACCACCCGGATTGCTGCGCAGATCCAGCACCAGCCCCTTGAGGTTGCCGCCGGACTGCTTCTGCAGCTGCTGCAGGTGCTTCTGGAAATCAGAGCCGGTGTCGGCCTGGAAGGTGCTCAGGCGGATGTAGCCATAGCCCGGCTCCAGCAGGCGGCTGCGCACGCTGGTCACGCGGATGGTCTGCCGGGTCAGGCTGACGTCGAACGGCTTGGGCTTGCCGTCGCGGACGATGGTCAGCACCACCTTGCTGCCGGCCGGACCACGCAGCGGTTCGCTGGCATCGATCGCGCTGATCGGCTTGCCATCGATGGCGATGATCAGGTCACCGGCGAGGATGCCGGCCTTGGCCGCCGGGGTGTCGTCAATCGGCGAGATCACCTTCATGCTGGCGTTGTCCGGCTGCTGCTGCAGCTCGACGCCGATGCCTTCGTAAGCGCCGTTGGCCTGCTCGTCGAACGCCTCTGCATCTTCCTTGTTGAAGTAGGTGCTGTGCGGATCGAGGTCGAGCAGCAGCCCGCGCACGGCCGACTGCATCAGCTTGTTGTCATCGACCGGATCGACATAGGCCGCGCGCACCGCGTTGTAGACGGCCACGAAGCGGCGGATATCGTCCAGCGGCACCTTCGAGGTCACCGCCTCCTCGCTGCTCGCCGCCTTCCCCGGAGTTTCCTTCAACGGGATGGGGGCGGTCTGCTGAGCCCAGGACAGGGCCGGCAACAGAGCCAGCAAGAGGGTGGCGGTACGGGCTGCGCGCATGGATCACTCCTGTCGACGATGGCATCGTGCCCAAGGCACATGCACCGATTATGCGCGAAGCGTGGCTAAATTCCCGTTGAATCCGGCCTCGTGCGGCCAGCCGGAATTCAGCGCCGCTGCAGCCAGCTGTCCGGATTGACCGGTTGCCCACCACGGCGCAGCTCGAAGTACAACGCCGTCACGCCCTGGCCACCGGAATTGCCGACCTTGGCCACCGCATCGCCGCGGCTGACCCGCGCGCCGGCATCCTTCAGCAGGGTGTCGTTGTGGGCGTACAGGCTCATGTAGCCATTGCCATGGTCGACGATCAGGATCATGCCGTAACCGGTCATCCAATCGGAGAACACCACGGTACCGTCGGCCACGGCAGTGACGGTGCTTCCGGCAGGTGCGCCGATCAATACACCACTGCTGGTGCGGCCGTCCGGCAGCTTGCCGCCATAGCGGGCCAGCAGATTGCCCGACAGGGGCCAGCCCAGGCCTCCGACCTTCGGCGCTGGCGCCGAGGCAACAGCGGGGGGAACCTTGGTCGGCGGCGGCGGTGGCCGGCCGGCGGCAGCGGCCTGGCGGGCCGCGCGCTCGGCGGCGGCTTTTTCGGCGGCAGCCTTGCGGGCGGCGGCGCGGCGCTCGGCTTCGGCACGGGCCGCGGCAGCGCGCAGGTTGGCCAGCAGGTTTTCCAGCGCCTTGGCGTCCTGGCCCAGTGCCTGTTCCTTCTCGCGCTTGTCCTTGAAACGTTCTTCCAGCGAAGCCACGGTCTGCGCGCGTTCGCGCCGGTCCGACGCGAGCGTGGCGACCTGCTGCTTCTGGTCGCGATGAACGCCCTGCAGCTGCTGTTGACGCTGGGCGATCTGCGTCTGCAGTGTCTCCAGCTCCTTCAGGTCGGCCGTCAGCGTGGTGATGCGCTGCGCACGCTCGCGCTGCAGGTAGCGGTGATACGCCAGCGCACGGTTGGCGTCGGCCACCGTGTCCTGCGAAAGCAGCAGCTTCAACGGCGCGTGGTTGCCAAGCTGGTAGGCGGCGCGCAACAGGCCCGCCAGTTCGCGATTCTGCTTGGCCAGGTTGGACTGCAATGCATTGCGCCGCTGTTCGGCCTGGGCCAGCGCCTGGGTCTGCTCACGCAGCGCCGCCTCGGTCTGGGCCAAGGTGCGACCACTGCGCGCGACTTTTTCATCGGCCTCGCGCAGCTGCTGCGACGCCTGTCCACGCTGGCCCTCGATCTGCCGGCGTTCCTGCGCCACGCCCTTCAGCTCGCTGCGCAGCTTCTGCAGCTTGCGCTCGGCCTCGCGGGTCGAAGCGGTCTGCGCTGCGCCCGGCAATGGCAGCGCTAGGGCAAGCGCCATTCCCAGCAACAGGCAACGTCCACCGCGCAGGGTGGCGATGTGATGCCGGAGTGAGGGGAAGACGTTGTTGCGCAAGGGCTTTCCAGTGACTTCAGGCAGATGCGGAGACGTGCGGGGAATGGTGACATCTCCGCACGCGGCCTGCCAGCCGCACAACAACGAGGTTCCCATGAAAGCTCTCTCCATTCCGCTGCTGTTGGGCATTGCGCTGGCCAGTGGTCCGGCCTGGGCCCAGGCGGACGTCAGCAAGGTCAACGGCAGCATCAGCGCCGATCCGGGCCAGCGCTACGGCAAGCTGGACACCGTCAATGGCGGCATCCGTGTCGGCGAAGGCGTGGAAACCGGCAGCATCGACACCGTCAACGGTGGCGTCAAGGTCGCCGATCGGGCCCGCACCGGCAGCATCGAGACGGTCAACGGCGGCATCCGCATGGGCCGCGAAGTGACGGCCCACGGCGATGTCAGCACGGTCAACGGCAGCATCTTCAGCGACCAGGGCAGCCAGATCGAAGGCGGCGTGGAAACCGTCAACGGCGGCATCGGCCTGGTCGGCAGCCGCGTGCGCAAGGACGTAGAGACCGTCAACGGCGACATCACCGTCGGCATCGGCTCGCAGGTCGGCGGCGGCGTGCATGTGCGCAAGCCGAACTTCAGCGTCTCGCTGACGGCCAGTCGCAAGCCGCGGGTCATCATCGGCCCGAATGCGGTGGTCAACGGCAGCCTGCTGTTCGAGCGCGAAGTGGTGCTGTACGTCCACCGCAGTGCACGCATCGGCCCGGTCACCGGCGCCGATCCGATCCCCTTCGATACCGATACCGCCCCGGCCGACTGAGCCTGCGGCTTGGGCGATACTCCAGATACCGGTCGCGCCTGCTGCGCGGCCGTCCCTTGTGTTTCCAGGAACCGATGATGCCCCGCAAACTCCTCCTGTGCCTGGCCGCTGCGGCCGCGCTCAGCGCCTGCAAAGGCGAAGACACCCCGGCGCCGGCGCCCAGCGCCGACAGCACCGCCAAGCCGGCCCCGCACACGTTCTCAGCCGCGATCAACGCCGCCGACTTTGCCGAGATGGTGAAGACCCTCGCCTCTGACGAGTTCGAAGGTCGCTCGCCCGGCAGCAAGGGTGAAGAACTGACGGTCAACTACATCCGCGACCAGATGCAGCGCATCGGTCTGCAGCCCGGCAACGGCGACAGCTGGTTCCAGGACGTGCCGATGACCGAGACCACGGCCGATGAATCGACCGTGCTCACGCTCACCCAGGGCGGCAAGACCCGCGAACTGAAGTTCGGCACCGACATGGTGGTGGGCACCCGTACCGGCCAGACAGAAGTGAAGGTCGATGCCAGTGACCTCGTTTTCGTCGGCTACGGCGTGGATGCACCGGAGCAGAAGTGGAACGATTACGCCGGCCAGGACTGGAAGGGCAAGACGGTGGTGATGTTCGTCAACGACCCGGGCTTCCATGTCGATGATGAAAAGCTGTTCGACGGCAAGCGCATGACCTACTACGGGCGCTGGACCTACAAGTTCGAGGAAGCCGCACGCAAGGGCGCCGCTGCCGCACTCATCGTGCATGACACCGCAGGCGCTTCCTACGGCTGGGACGTGGTGAAGAACTCCTGGGCGGGCCCGCAGTACGACCTGCCGGCCAAGGACGATGCAGAACCGCGCCTGCCGGTACAGGGCTGGTTGAGCGCCGACGCGGCCAAGGCGTTGTTTGCCGGCGCCGGGCTGGATCTGGACCAGGCCTACAAGGATGCCAGCAAGCGCGGCTTCAAGCCGGTGCCGCTGAAGGCAACGGCGTCGGTGGACCTGAAGAGCAAGGTCGCGCAGAAGCAGTCGCGCAACGTGGTGGGCGTGCTGCCTGGCAGCAAGCGCGCCGATGAGGCCGTGCTGTACATGGCGCACTGGGACCACCTCGGCAAGCACGAGGGCGAACAGGGCGACAACATCTACAACGGTGCCGTCGACAACGCGACCGGCGTGGCTGGCATCCTTGAGGTGGCCGAAGCGATGGCCCACCAGGAACCGAAGCCGGAACGTTCGGTGGTGTTCCTGGCGGTGACCCTGGAAGAATCCGGCCTGCTGGGTTCGAAGTACTACGTCGCCCACCCGACCTTCCCGCTGGACAAGATCGCCGGTGTCATCAACATCGATGCGATGTCGGTGGCCGGTCGTGCCAAGGACGTGACGGTGACCGGCTTCGGCAGTTCGGAGCTGGAAGACATCCTCAAGCCGCTGGCTGCAGCGCAGGATCGCACCCTGCACGGCGAGACCTCGGTACAGAGCGGCTTCTACTTCCGTTCGGACCACTTCAACTTCGCCAAGGCGGGTGTGCCGGCGCTGTATGCCGACGGCGGTGAGGACCTGCGCGACGGTGGCGTCGAGGCGGGCCGCAAGGCGGCCGCCGACTACGGTTCCAACCGCTACCACGGCCCGAAGGACGAGTATGACGCGGCGACCTGGAAGCTGGATGGCACGGTCGAGGACCTGCAGCTGATGTATGGCGTCGGCAAGGAACTGGCCGGCGGCGATCGTTGGCCGAACTGGTACGAAGGCAATCCGTTCAAGGCGGCCCGCGACACGATGATGAAGGCCAAGGCACCGGCCGCTGCGGCGAAGTAAGTCCCCCCGCCGCCGAGCTGTACACAAAGCGGCGCCCTCTGGGCGCCGCTTTTTTGTACGTGTGTGGAGGGCGCATCCGGCCCCGCCGTTGGTAGTTGCCAACCTTGGTTGGCAGCACCGTACGCGGCGGCGGCATCCACGCATCTGCCGGCCCGCGGCCGGCACTAGCGGGTATTTCCTGCGCACAAAGAAAAACCCCGCTGCGTGAGCAGCGGGGTTTTGGATGTAAACCCTGGCGATGACCTACTCTCGCATGGCTTAGGCCACACTACCATCGGCGCAGCTACGTTTCACTTCCGAGTTCGGGATGGGATCGGGTGGTTCCATAGCGCTAATTTCACCAGGGAGACGGTTGCAGCAGCGCTTGCAGCGCCAGCTCGCGTACTTGCCCTTGGGGCGGAAGGAACTCAAAAAAGCAGAGCCTTCACTTAATAGAAAAAACCCCGCTGCATGAGCAGCGGGGTTTTCGGGTATAAACCCTGGCGATGACCTACTCTCGCATGGCTTAGGCCACACTACCATCGGCGCAGCTACGTTTCACTTCCGAGTTCGGGATGGGATCGGGTGGTTCCATAGCGCTAATTTCACCAGGGAGGCGGTTGGAGTGTCGCTTCGGACGTCGTGTCTTTGCAGGGAGCGGGCATGGTGATGCCAGCGTTGCAAAGAGACGCGCCTGAGCGCCTGCCTCTCGTTTGGTCTTGTGACGTAGCGTGCACTTGGATCTATCGACATGTCATGTCGGCCAAGGCAACTTGAGGTTATATGGTCAAGCCTCTCGGATCATTAGTATCAGTTAGCTCAATACATTGCTGTACTTACACACCTGACCTATCAACCACGTAGTCTACATGGTTCCTTCAGGGGGCTTGTGCCCCGGGAGATCTCATCTTGAGGCGCGCTTCCCGCTTAGATGCTTTCAGCGGTTATCGCTTCCGAACATAGCTACCCGGCAATGCCACTGGCGTGACAACCGGAACACCAGAGGTTCGTCCACTCCGGTCCTCTCGTACTAGGAGCAGCCCCTCTCAAATCTCCAACGCCCATGGCAGATAGGGACCGAACTGTCTCACGACGTTCTGAACCCAGCTCGCGTACCACTTTAAATGGCGAACAGCCATACCCTTGGGACCGACTACAGCCCCAGGATGTGATGAGCCGACATCGAGGTGCCAAACACCGCCGTCGATATGAACTCTTGGGCGGTATCAGCCTGTTATCCCCGGAGTACCTTTTATCCGTTGAGCGATGGCCCTTCCATACAGAACCACCGGATCACTAAGTCCTAGTTTCCTACCTGCTTGATCCGTCGATCTTGCAGTCAAGCACGCTTATGCCTTTGCACACAGTGCGCGATGTCCGACCGCGCTGAGCGTACCTTCGAGCTCCTCCGTTACTCTTTAGGAGGAGACCGCCCCAGTCAAACTACCCACCATACACGGTCCCCGACCAGATAATGGACCCAGGTTAGAACGTCAAGCACGACAGGGTGGTATTTCAAGGATGGCTCCGCCACAGCTAGCGCCATGGTTTCATAGCCTCCCACCTATCCTACACAGACGAACTCAACGTTCAGTGTAAAGCTATAGTAAAGGTTCACGGGGTCTTTCCGTCTTGCCACGGGAACGCTGCATCTTCACAGCGATTTCAATTTCACTGAGTCTCGGGTGGAGACAGCGCCGCTGTCGTTACGCCATTCGTGCAGGTCGGAACTTACCCGACAAGGAATTTCGCTACCTTAGGACCGTTATAGTTACGGCCGCCGTTTACTGGGGCTTCGATCAAGAGCTTCGCCTTGCGGCTGACCCCATCAATTAACCTTCCAGCACCGGGCAGGCGTCACACCCTATACGTCCACTTTCGTGTTTGCAGAGTGCTGTGTTTTTGATAAACAGTCGCAGCGGCCTGGTTACTGCGACCCTCTTCAGCTATAGCTCGCACGAGCCACCAAAAAGGGTGCACCTTCTCCCGAAGTTACGGTGCCATGTTGCCTAGTTCCTTCACCCGAGTTCTCTCAAGCGCCTGAGAATTCTCATCCTACCCACCTGTGTCGGTTTACGGTACGGTCTGCGTAAGCTGAAGCTTAGGAGCTTTTCCTGGAAGCGTGGTATCAGCAACTTCGCCATAAAGGCTCGTCTCGGTGCTCGGTCTTAAAGGATCCCGGATTTGCCAAAGATCCAAACCTACCGCCTTTCCCCGGGACAACCAACGCCCGGTATGCCTAACCTTCTCCGTCCCTCCATCGCACTTACGCGAGGTGCAGGAATATTAACCTGCTTCCCATCGACTACGACTTTCGTCCTCGCCTTAGGGGCCGACTCACCCTGCGCCGATTAACGTTGCGCAAGGAAACCTTGGGCTTTCGGCGTGCGGGTTTTTCACCCGCATTATCGTTACTCATGTCAGCATTCGCACTTCCGATACCTCCAGCAGACTTCTCAATCCACCTTCAACGGCTTACGGAACGCTCCTCTACCGCGTACATATAAATATGCACACCCCAAGCTTCGGTTCTGTGCTTAGCCCCGTTAAATCTTCCCCGCAGACCGACTCGACCAGTGAGCTATTACGCTTTCTTTAAAGGGTGGCTGCTTCTAAGCCAACCTCCTGGCTGTCTGTGCCTTTCCACATGGTTTTCCACTTAGCACAAAATTTGGGACCTTAGCTGTGGGTCTGGGTTGTTTCCCTTTTCACGACGGACGTTAGCACCCGCCGTGTGTCTCCCATACAGTCCGTCTCGGTATTCGGAGTTTGCAATGGTTTGGTAAGTCGCGATGACCCCCTAGCCATAACAGTGCTCTACCCCCGAGAGGATACATATGAGGCGCTACCTAAATAGCTTTCGAGGAGAACCAGCTATCTCCGGGTTCGATTAGCTTTTCACTCCTAATCACAGCTCATCCCCGTCTTTTGCAACAGACGTGGGTTCGGGCCTCCAGTACCTGTTACGGCACCTTCACCCTGGCCATGACTAGATCACCCGGTTTCGGGTCTACTGCCCGCGACTATGCGCCCTTATCAGACTCGGTTTCCCTTCGCCTCCCCTATACGGTTAAGCTTGCCACGAACAGTAAGTCGCTGACCCATTATACAAAAGGTACGCAGTCACCCCTTGCGAGGCTCCTACTGCTTGTACGCACACGGTTTCAGGATCTATTTCACTCCCCTCTCCGGGGTTCTTTTCGCCTTTCCCTCACGGTACTGGTTCACTATCGGTCGGTCAGTAGTATTTAGCCTTGGAGGATGGTCCCCCCATGTTCAGACAGGGTTTCACGTGCCCCGCCCTACTCGTCTTCACTGAAATGGCCCTTTCAGATACAGGGCTATCACCTTCTATGGCTGCTCTTTCCAGAGCATTTTCCTAGAACCAAATCAGCTTAAGGGCTAGTCCGCGTTCGCTCGTCGCTACTTACGGAATCTCGGTTGATTTCTTTTCCTCTGGTTACTTAGATATTTCAGTTCACCAGGTTCGCTTCCAGCAGCTATGTATTCACTGCAGGATACCCGCAAGCGGGTGGGTTTCCCCATTCGGACATTACCGGATCAAAGCTTGTTGCCAGCTCCCCGATACTTTTCGCAGGCTGCCACGTCCTTCATCGCCTCTGACCGCCAAGGCATCCACCGTGTGCGCTTATTCGCTTGACCATATAACCGCAAGTTGCCTTGGGTTA